>CAMAUE010000007.1 GCA_945861245.1 Singulisphaera sp. GP187 | reverse complement strand
TTTTGCCTCCAACAACTTTGCTTCGACTTCTTGCTGTGCAGACAATGTGATGCGTGACATGTCAGTGCTCCAAATGTGTTTTTCCACGAAACCATTCTTGGCACTGACTGGTGTACAAAAATACTACCAACTATTCAGCTGCTTACCCCGGAGAAATCGACATTCAAGAATTTGCTTGTAAGCGACGATACAAAATGGTACGGTGAAGCTGAAAAAATTCGCCCAATCCTCAAACGAAGGAGATAATTCATGCGGTTCATGTTCGCCGTCTTTACGTTGGTGGTTGCGGGTTTGCTTGTTGCGACCGAAACGAATCTTGCCCAAGACAAGAAAGCGGACAAGAAAGAGGTCGTGCTCAAGGGCAAGGTTGCATGCAACAAATGCGAACGGAATGTAACCACCGACTGCGAGACGGTCATCGTCGTCAAGGACGAGAAATCCAAGAAGGATGTCGTCTACATTTTCGACAAGGCTTCGCACACGAAGTATCACGATGACATCTGCACCGCAGCCAAGAGCGGTAGCGTCACGGGCACGGTGAAGGATGATGGAAAGACGAAAGTCGTGAGCGTCTCGAAGGTGGCGTACGATTAATTACCCAAGCCCCAGGATGAGCGAAGCGCTTCCTGGGGGTGGATTTCCCCACCAATCGCTTCGCTCATGGTGGGGCTTGCGGTTTGATTGTTTCTGTCCCATCCTCTCCCGCAATTCGCATTGGCGCCAGCTCGGTGTCGCTCTGTAAATGCTTAGCGCCGAAAAACCAAAATACGGAAGCCACCAGGCACATGACCGATACCGCGACGAATCCCGCTGTCATGGTGGGGTCGCCGAAGTAGCCGTTAATCAGGCCGATGATGGTCGGCGAAACCGCGTCGCCGAAGGCGTGGATGATAAGAATGTTCAACGCAAACGCACTCGCCCGGATCGATGGATGAGTGACATTGGCGAGAATCGTATTGGTCGGGCCCGTGTTGAAAAACAGGCAGAAGCACGACAGAAAGATGAATAACCACGCCAGCGGGTACGGTGCCCAGATTGCGCACAGCAATAGTGGGAACGCCGTGGCCATTGCTATTGCCGAGACGATGAAGTAAGCACCGGGAATTTTGGGCTTGAGCTTGTCGCCGACGATGCCGCCGAGAATCGTCGCACCGAGTCCGGACACGACGACGATGATGCCGAACGTCGTATTCACGTCGGCGAGTATCTTGGCGGATTCCTCGGCTGACACGACGCTTGTGCCGATGATTCGAGCCCTGGCGAAGCGCGGCATGAAGAAGCCGATCCCGCCGAGCGCGAATGTCATTGCCGTCATGCCGAGCGTCACGAACAGATAGGATCGCGTTCTGAGCATGACCATGTAGTCGGCCCATTTCGCTTGCCGCATGATCGCGCCGGGATCGGACGCTCCACGTGGCGGGTCACGCATCAAGAAACACCATGCACCCAAAAGCAAGCCCGGCGGGACGACGACATAAAAGGCCCAGCGCCAGTCATTCATGAAATGCGAGACCTGCCCGCCGAGAACATATCCGAGCGCACTACCAACAGGGATGGCCATGTAGAATAGTGCCATCACGAGTCCGCGACGTTGAACCGGAAAGAGATCGGAGATGACAGTCGGCGCGACGGGTCCATACGCCGCTTCACCGACGCCGACGAGGCAGCGAGTCAGGAACAACATAGTGAAACTATCCGCAAGCCCCGACGCACCGCTGGCGAGACTCCAAACGATGACGCCGACACCCACGAGCATCCAGCGCGAGAAGCGATCGGCGAGCAGGCCGAAGATCGGCGAGAAGAGCATGTACGAAATCATGAACGCCATCACCAGCGAACCCATCTTCGACGTGATGGTGGTGTCGACACGCTGCCTGGTCTCCGGGTCGCGCGGATAGTCCGCTTCCTGGAACATCGTTTCTTCGATTTGAGATTCAACCGCCGCCAGCACCTGGCGATCGATGTAGTTGAAAAGATTGATGAGCACGAGCAGTGCCAAAGCGACGTTTGCGCGGCCAAAAAAGCCTTCCTTGGTTGACATGCGCTTCTCTCGTGGATGGTGGGAATTGGATTCGCCTAATCTACGGATTGGCTCGGATTATCGCCACGGAAATTGTGCTGCCTGTTGACGCCCGGGCAGATCGTCTGTATCTTGATTATTTGCTCTCACGCCGATTCCAATGGTCCTTGCAAGAGGTCAGTTCGATATGGTCCGCAAGAAACTTGGCCGTGGCCGAAAAAATCGCTGCCGATTCTGCACCAAGGAAGGTTGCCCTCGCCCGGCATTCGTTGATTACAAGGATGTCCCGGGCTTAAAGAAGATGTGCACCAGCCAGGGCAAGTTGTTTAGCCGAAAACGCTCGGGCAACTGCGCCGCCTTCCAGCGTGCCGTCAAGGACGCCATCAAACGCGCTCGCTTCATGGCTCTTATGCCTTACGTTGGCGAGTAACGCGTTCCGTTTAGCCGCTCGCTTTCGGCGAGCGCGAACAGTCGCGCTGGCCGAAAGCGAGCGACTCAACGAAATTCATTTCGCGTCCGCTTTCTTTCGCAACGGTAGCTCTTCCCGAATCCGCTTGACGATTCCTTCCACATCCGCGCCATTGAGTTCGTCCGCGCCGAATGCGTAATTCTCGACGATCTTCATCCGCTGATAAAAAATAATTGTCACGTCCGCCTTGGGATTGAGGTTGTACTTCGTCGGCCCTTTTTCGGGAAAGACGCCGATCACGACGTGCTTGTACGGCTTGGCACGCTCGGTGATCCGCTCGACGAGCTTCTCGCGCATTACCGCTTCTTTCACCAGCTCTTCGGTTTTTTCCTCGTCTGCGTTGTTCGTCGAATCGCGGGCGTCCGGGCTAAGGACGACCACGCCGACGCCGAACCCGCGTTCTTGAAAATCATCCGCGGTCTGCTCCAGCTGCTTGAGCAACTCGTTGAACACATCATCTTTACCTTCCGCCGGTTCTTTGGCGAAAAGAATGACCGCGGGATTCAAACCGAATCGGCACACAAAGCAATGCTGCCTACCTTTCGCACTGCCGTTGACGTTGTAGCATTCAAAAGCCGACGGAATCACGGCACCGGCCTTTGGCCCCGACTGGAGCTTCTCCTCATTCTGGGCAGGTGAAACCGCCAACGAACCAGCCAAGAGGATGAAAACTGCGAGTTGCATATTGCGCATCGATAACCTCCGAACCAAGGGCTGTAGTAGTCAGCATGATCGGTTTTCGCGCGTTCGTCAAGAGGAAGGTCGTATTCTTGTATTCCGCTTGCGGTTTAGCGCTCGGATAATCCGACCCGAGCGCTAAGCCGCAAGCGGAATTGATGGAAATGTAATCAATCTCACATTCGTTAGAGTCGTTCGTTCTGCGGGCGTTCCCAGGGTGCTTTTTCGCGGTCGATATCCTCACGCCAGCGTTGCATGTCGTACCACATTTTCAGGCCGCCGCCCACGATACTGACGGCAACGACGCCTGCGATGATGTTCCACAGAACCGGGCGGTTTTGATCGAGCCTTTCTCTGCGAGCAACTGCTCGCTGTCGCGTAACGTCTCAGGTCGGCGCGGAGCGTCGCGGTGGTCAGGTTGCACCGGCGGGTGGCGTTAGCGAGCCGATGAGTGCTATCGATAGCAGGGCGCAGCCAATGATGATTCGTATGCGGAATCTCCTTTCCGCAAACGTAGGTTATTTTTTTGCAGGCGTCAATTCCCTCGCCGTTTTGCTTCCGCTGCGCCTAGGCAGCGCGTCACGTGCACGCTATAACACCTTCCTTAACCCAACCCGTTTTTCGGAGCCGACATGAAACGCATACTGATCGTCATCCTACTCACACTTCCCGCCCTGCTTTCCGCCGGCGACACCGACAAACTTTTCGTTGCCAAGCCGCTCACGGCGGCGAAAAGCTTCACGCCCGGCATCGAAGGCCCAAACTGCGACAAGGCCGGCAATATTTACGCCGTCAACTTCGCAAAGCAGCAGACAATCGGTAAAACGACGCCCGATGGCAAAACCGAAATCTTTGTAACGCTCCCGGGCAAGAGCACGGGCAATGGCATCGTTTTCGATAAACTCGGCTTCCTCTATCTCGCCGACTATGTCGAACACAAAGTCTGGAAGATCGATATCAAATCCAAAGAAATGAAGGTCTACACTCACAACCCGAAAATGAACCAGCCCAACGACCTCGCCATCGCACCCGATGGCACGCTTTATGCCAGCGATCCCAACTGGGGCAACAACACCGGCCAACTTTGGCGCATCGACCGAGACGGCACTACCCATCTCATCGCCGACAAATTGGGCACGACCAACGGCATCGAAGTCAGCCCCGACGGCAAAACGCTCTACGTCAACGAATCCGTCCAACGCAACGTCTGGGCCTTCCCCATCAAGTCCGACCGCTCCCTCGGCGAAAAACGCCTGCTCAGGCAATTTTCCGATCACGGCTTCGACGGCATGCGCTGCGATGTCGTCGGCAACCTCTACATCACCCGCTATGGCAAAGGAACCGTCGCCGTGCTTTCGCCCGATGGCGAAATTCTCCGCGAAGTCGATGTGCTGGGTAAACAGCCCAGCAACCTCTGTTTTGGCGGTCCGGATGGCAAGACCGTCTACGTCACCGAAGTCACTAATACGCGCCTTGTGCAATTCCGCGTCGATCAGCCCGGTCTCGCCTGGCAACGCTGGCAGGAAAAGTGAGTCGTGCAGCCGCTCTCTGCATCACGGAGATGTGATGAACCGTAAGGCGCAAGCGACGGGTTGGAAAATACCGTCGCTTGCGTTCTCGGCTCGTAATTTTGTCTTTGTATCACCGACCCGTCGCCGACATTCAGTATGAGGTAGGACTTCAGTGGATCGGCTTTGCCGACCTTGGCGAATGCCGTTTCAAATGTGGAGACGAGGTTGCGTGCATCCTCGGCGACTTTGATGCCGAGTGGTGGACATTTGATGCTGCCGTCGTTCTTGACCTGTCTGCCGACATCCAGATCGCCGATCGCCACGACGGTTGGCTTGTCATCTGGTTTTCGTAGGCCGCCGGGGCAGTCAGAGTCACCGCGGCGAAGGACAGAGCGAGAACGAATCGACGCAAGAAAACAGAAGCAAACATGATAAAACTCCTTCAAGCAGGTTAAGTGTGTGTCGTAAACTTCACAGACTTAACGCAGCCGAAGGAGATTGTGACAAAGGTCCACAGGATTTATTTCTGCGACGCCCCGATCAATTCTTTGAAATGCCCTTCGAGATCGCGGTTTTGTGCCTTGGCAGCGGCGGCGAGACCGTCCTGAGCGAACTTCAGCGCTTGCGGCTTCTGCCTGGACGACAGCATCGTCTCGGCAGCGGTGACGCGGAATTTCAGTTCGGTCGGAACGCGCTCGATCAGCCGGGTGAACACGTCCTGAGCTTGATCAAATTCGCCGCGTTTGGCGTGCAGCTGGCCTCGGCGCAGTTCGTACTCGTTGCGCCGTTTGCCTTCGTTGTTTTTGCAATCATCGGCTTCGCCGGCGTTGAGGCAATCGAGTGCGCCATCCAGATTGTCTTCCGTCTGTTTCTGCGCGATCAGCATTTGGTGAAGCGGAAAGCGATCGGGCCGTTCGGCATACACAGGCCGTTCGATGAGGGCGGCGGCGAACTTGCCGGCGATCTCGCGTGCATCGAGCTTCATGGCGGTGGTCCAGGCCAAATCGAGTTCGACTGAACTGAGCGTGTCGATGCCGAGCGCCGCCAGTTCCGCCGCACCGAGTGCAGCAATGTCCGGCTTACTCGCGCTGATCGCTGCTGCCGCCGGTGCAGCAATGGCTTCGTCGAGTCCGAGCTTTCGGCTCAGGCGAGCAAAGTCGTAAGGCTTGGCCCGCAGGTCGCCGCATTCGCTGTGAAACTGCACGACACCGCGGAGTTTTTTGCGTAGCGACGGGCTGCCGCCGGCATCCAAGGGAGACACGCCGCTGAGGCTCTTCAAGGGCCGTTGGATCCATTCGGTTTCATAGAAATTCTCGAATCCCATGCGGATCCGCTCGCCTGCTTCCTGCTCGGACGGCGCACGCACGGGAATCGTCATGCCCTGGCCCATGACGTCAAAGAACTTGGCCGGCCCACGCATCGGCGTCGGCTGAATGACCAAGGCGCCGAGCTTGGCGACGACACCTCGAAAAATGCCATCGACGGCGTCATGGTTCAAGCTCCAGATGCGGATGGCTTGCCCCGCGACCATGAATTGGGCCACGATACGTAGATTCCGCTTGGATTCTAGTTCCGGCGTCAGCGCGGGCGGCGGCTCTTCCAGCAACATCGCCACGAGCAGACCTTGCTCCTGATCGACTTGCGGTGCGAACAAGCGTCCCTGCTTTTCCCAATCCTGCACGATTTGCAGGAATGGCGACGGATCATTCATCCCGAATTGCACCGAATGTTCGAGTATATCCGCCTGTTCGTCCATGCCCTGGCCGAACCGCAATACTTCGGCGAGCGCCCAGGCCTGGCCTGCCGCAGACTCATCGGATTCGGTCGTGACATATCGGTCAAGCGCTTCGAGCGCCGCCGCGTTGTTGCCTAGCCAGGCCTGAATAATCGCGTAGTTATACGCCGCCGCCGGTTCGACGGGATCGGCCTTGGCGAGCGGCTCAAACGCCCTTGCCGCGTCGGCGAGTTTCCCGGTGCCGGCGGCCTTCAACGCCGCGTCCCATTTGCCTTGCAGTTCCGCCGAGGCCGACGCGCTTGGTGATCTGAACGTATATTTCGCTTTCGCGCTGGCGGGCAGATTCGTATTCTCCGGTCCGTAGGTCGAGTTCAGCGCATTGCGATATTCCGGTACCTCGGGCGTAAACCGCACGGCCAATTCCAGCGCCGCATGCGCCGCGATGGGCCGATTCATCTTCATTTCGCAATTGAATATCTGCGCATAAAGCTCGCCGAGCACATCAGTGACGGCAATGTCATAATGCTCTGCCGCCTTGCGCAACAAGAGCAAACTGCCGGCGAGTTCGCCTTCTTGCAGCCGCATATTCGCTTTGAGGTAGTAGCCGAACGGATAAGTCGGGAATAGCTCAAACGCCTTGTCGAGCGCCGCCTCGGCTTCCTCGGGCTTGCCCGTGTTGTAGAGCAGCATCGCCTTGCGGCCCCACACTTCGTGGTTCGTCGGATGCTGCGCGATGACGGCGTCGAGCGCACGCATGGCGGCTTCGTGCTGGCCTTGGCTTTCCAGCTCAAAGACGCTCTGGAGTTGTTGATGCACCGGCTGGCAGCACCACTTGAATTTCTTGCCGCTACCGCAAATGCACGAAGCGTAGGGATCATAATTCATGGCGTGAATCTTCTTTTCGTATTGACCGATCAAGAGAGCGAAAAATGTATTGTGTTAACATATGAAGCCGGTCGGTTGCGGTGCGACACGACCTCAAATTCAAGCCCATGGGTGAGGTACTCCGAACCCTTGGGTTCACGTTTGAAGCATCCCAAGGGTTCGGAGTACCTCACCCATGGGCTTGACCCCGCAGCCTTTTCGCAATGATCGTGTCCAGAATCAACTGCCCGACGTGATAGCAAACCATCGGCACGATCGCATACGGAAACGCAGTTTGATAGTACTGATCGTACAACGCCAGCGACACCTGGATTGTCTTCTGACTGGCCGAAAACGCCACGGCAATCTGACGACCGCGATCGAAGCCCAGCCATCGGCACGACACGAAGCTCACCCCGATCGCGATCAGATGCAGCACAACGGCGCACGCACCGCTCGCCGTGACGATCCACGCCATGCCTACGGCGTCACCTTCGTGCAGGCGCAGGCCGACGGTGGCGCTCGCACGCAGCAGGATCAGGAGCACGAGGCATTGAGAGACGACGCCAATCGCCGTGCGGTATTTGTCCGCGAATCTTGCGCAAAGTGGCACGAGGCGCAAGGCTTGGCCACCCAACACGGGAAGCACGAGGATCAGCACGAGGTTCATCATCATCGGCCCGACCGCGAGAGGCACGGCGGTTCCCGTCAAACCCGTCAGCCAAAAGCTGGTGAGGAGCCAACCGAGCAGGATCGTGCCGACGACCGCGAGCAGCGCCGTCGCCTCGTTGCCCCCCGCCATCCTGGTCCACAGCACCGCCGCCGAGAGCGTACACGGCACGCAGGCGATGAGCAGCAAGCCGATCTCGACATTGGCGTCGCCCGACAGCCGACCCAAACCCCACGCGGCAAGCGGGAGCAGCGTGTAGCTGAGAAACACCGCCCACGCCGCCGCGTACGGACGGCGCAGCTCGACGAGAAACGAGCCGGTGGACATCGTCCAGGCGATGAGAAAGAGCGACGCCGCGATATTGCTGCGAGGTTCCCAATACTGCGTGGCAAGCTGAAATGGCCGTGGAAATAGCAACGAGCCGGCAAAGCCCAATGCGAGCGCGACGATGAACCACTGTCTAACGAGAAATTGCCGCATGAGGTGAGGATATGTGGAAGGGGCGAGGGTGGCGCTGGCATGATCAACTGCGATGTTTCCGATCCATTTGCTTAGTCACCTGTTACATCATTTTCTGCCGAGCCCTCCACCTCAAGATTCTGTTGACGGCATATTGCATGAATTCCACAACCCAACAGAGTAGCAAGTGACAAGAAGTAACCGACCGGAATTGCAAGTGTCACGATAGGAGGGCCGCATTGTTTCATTCGGCCTTTCTTCTGACGGTTTTCCATCATCATTTCGATCGATACCTCCATATCGGTGACGAACGCCAACGCGATAGTGACCGTCGTTAGCAAAACAACAAAGAGAAGGCAGAACAATATCCCATCGTAGGCACGAACAAAGTACAACGAAACTGCGATGAAGAAAAAAGGGCCCAGAAGGACGATCAGAAAACCCAACGCTTCAACCGAGAAAAATGTCTCGCCATTATGTGCAGCGTGGAATACGTAGCGAAAAATCATCGTGCCGATCGCGGCTACGCCCGCAAGGCAAATCGCTGAGTGCAAGCAGAGGAGAACTTTTGAAGGCGTGTTCATTACTTTACCAAAGCAAAAAGTTCGGGCGATCACCGCGAGCAGATCGTGATTGGTCTTTGCTCATTTAGGATGCTTGATGCCCGATTTTATTCCCCGCCCGCCAAACTTTTCATCGCCACCGGGAAGATCGGTGAGCGCACCGATCCCGCGTCCCAGCCGAACAGGAACTCGGCCGCGCTGCCGCAGATTCGGCCCTGGCAGGGGCCCATGCCGATGCGTGTGTGCAGTTTGGCCGTGCGGATGTCGGGTTGTGTCCGCAGTTGCTCGAACGTCACATCTTCGCAGCGGCAGACGATTGTTTTCGCGTCGGGCAGTTGGCGTAGGTCATCGCGCAGGGCAAAGGTATCCGCAAGGCGATCCACGAAACCGCGTGCCTTCGCGCGTCGCCGCTGCAACGCCGCTGCAAGATCATGTCGGCCCGCGACGACGTGGCCGGCGATCTCGCCTTCGAGCAGGGCTTTGTCCAGGCCGCCGATGCCTGCCAATTCGCCAATCGCGAATACGTTCGGCACGCTCGTGCGCTGGTCGGCATCGACTCGCACGAAGCCGTGCTCGATGGCACAACCGAGCAAGCAAGGCAACTCGGTGTTGGCGACCAGGCCGAACCCGCAGGCGAGCGCGTCACACGGTTCGGTCCAGCGGCGCGAGCCGTCGGTGAGCGTCACGCTTTGCAGGTGACCCTCGCCGTCGGCGCTGGTCGGCCAACAGTTGGGCCGAAACGGAATGCCGCGCAATCGCCAGGCGAAACCCGCCGCTTCCGCGATCTTCGCCGGCTCGCGCAACAGCAGGCCGCCGGCGAATCGGGCCAGCTTTCCGCGCGAAGTTTGCTCCGCAATGAGCCGAACGTTCGCGCCGCGGCTTCGCAGGTAATCGGCGACGGCAAGCAACAACGGCCCCGTGCCGGCGACGATCACACGCTGACCCGCGATCGGCATGCCGGCCTTGACCAGCGCTTGCAATCCGCCCGCGCCGAACACGCCGGGCAACGTCCAACCCGGAAACGGCACGAACCGCTCCCGCGCACCACAGGCGAGCACGATCTGATCGGCTCGAATCCGCATCGGCCCTGTCGGCGTTTCCGCGAGCAGCACACCGGGCTTTGGTGAGGCGAAGACGCTGGCCGACGCGATCCATTCGGCGGACGATCGCGAAAGCCGATCGCGCCAGTCGGCTGCGAATCGCCCCAATGGTTTCGCGTGGTCATGGCGCCAAATCTGCCCGCCGATGTGCGGATCGTCGGAAAGGACGGCGACGCGCTGGCCCGCCTGTGCCGCTGTCACCGCCGTCGCAATACCCGCTGGGCCTGCGCCGATTACGAGGACATCGTAGGCCTTATTAACGATTTCTTCTGACAGATATTGTTCGTGTTCCCGCGGATACGAGTCATTGCCGCGCGTTGCGACCACTATGCCGTCGCTCGTGGAAATCTGGCACGACCGCTGATGCGCTTCGCCATCGATCGTCACTCGGCACTCGAAACAGACGCCCATGCCGCACAGTGGCCCGCGCGGTTCGCCCGTTACGGAAACACGAGTGGCCACACCGGGCGAGGCAAGCAACACCGCCGCGACGGTGCAATGTTCGGGTGCGTTGACCTGCTCGTCATTCACCGTCAGTGCAATGCGTTTATCCATGGGCCACCTCCGCAAATCGTGTCGGCAGATAAGCGTTGAGGTCAAGTGAGGAGCGTTGGCCCGTCACATGTGCGACGATTAGTTCAGCGGTCCCGAGCGATGTCGTGATACCCAGCCCCTCATGCCCGGTCGCAACGAAATGGCCCGGCCAACCTGGCATCGGGCCGATCAACGGCAGCGAGTCCGGCGTCGCCGCGCGGAAGCCCGTCCACGTGCGGATGACCGACAACGCCGCCAGCGCCGGCATGTACTCGAAGGCCCGCGCGACCATGCGCGTGACCATGTGAGGTTGAACGGTTCCATCCGTCACATCGTACTGGCGCGACGAACCGAGCAGCATTTGGCCGGTCTTGCGCGGCTGCAGGTTGAAGGCGACTGATTCCTTGTCCGCGCCGTGGGCGCTCTTGATATAGCCAAGCTCAACGATTTGATGGCGAGCGAAACCGGGATACCGGTCGGTGATGACGAGATGCCCGATGCGTGGCCGAATCGGCAGCGACGGCATGAACCGCGTCGCGCCAATTCCCGTTGCATGCACGATCGCGCCGGCGATGAGCGCTGAACCATCGGACAGCTCGATCGTCGTGCGGTCGAATCGTTTCGCTTCCGCCCGGTGGAGCGTGGCGTTTCGTTCGAGCGCCTGATTCACCAGCCAAAGCGCGGCACATGGCGGATAGATGACGCTTTCGCCCGGCACGCGCAGCCCACCCGCGAGACCCGGACGCAGATTTGGTTCAATCCGAGCGACGCCATCGGCATCGAGCATCTCAGCGACGATGCCGCGCGAAGTGTAGTAAGCGTATTTGGCGCGAGCGGCAGTGAGTTCTTCGTCGTCCACGGCAATCCACAATGTACCGGTTTGGACATATTCCACGGCGTCAGGCAGCTGCGGCGCGAGTTCGTTCCAGAGTTGTTGCGAGCGTCGGGTGAGCGCGAACTGGGCGTCGGAATCATCCATGACGACGACATGCCCCATGCCCGCCGCCGTCGCCCCGCCGCCGATCGTCGCGCGTTCGACGATGGCGACGCGCAGCCCTGCCATCGCCAAAGCGCGAGCACAGGCCGCCCCGACGATGCCCGCGCCGAGCACAGCGACATCGCACGTCGCGGCACTCATGTGCCAATCCCCCATTGGAACGGGTCGGCTTTGTCGAGCAACAGCGTCGTCTCGCCGATGATGTAGGCGGAGCCGCGCACGAACGGCAAGATGGCATCGCCCTGAAGCGTGCCCCAGGCCTCGAAGAGGCTGCCGACGATACTTTCCTGACGATAGACTTCGCCGGGTTTGAGCTTGCCGTCGGCGATCAGGCAGGCGATCTTGGCGCTCGTGCCAGTGCCACAAGGCGAGCGGTCGTAGGCTTTGCCGGGACAGAGCACGAAGTTACGCGAGTGGTTGGCGGGATCGCGTGGCGGGCCGAAGAGTTCGATGTGATCGATTTCGCCGCCGTCGTCGCCCGTGATACCCAACGATTGCAGTCGTTGGCGGATGTGCCAGGAGAATCGTGTTAGTGTTTCGACATTAGCGAGCGACAAATCCTGGCCATGTTGGTTGACGAGGAAGAACCAGTTCCCGCCCCAGGCGATGTCGCCGACGATGGGACCGATGCCTTCGATGTTGATGGCTACGTTCTTGCGAGTGCGTCTGCTGGGCACGTTGGCAACCGTGACGGAATGTTCGCCATCGTATTCCGCTTCGATGACGCCAACGGGTGTTTCGAGCCGATGCTTGCCCGCCCCGATGCGGCCCAGATGCGCGAGCGTGACGACGACGCCGATCGTGCCATGCCCACACATGCCGAGCGTGCCGACGTTGTTGAAAAAAATTACGCCGGTGACGCACGACCGATCGACCGGCGGACACAACAGCGAGCCGACGAGCACGTCCGACCCGCGTGGCTCATTGACGATGGCCGAGCGATAGCGGTCAAAGTGCGAGCGAAACCGCTCGCGGCGTTCGACGAGCGACCCGACGCCAAGGTCCGGCCCGCCGTCGATCACGACCCGCGTCGGCTCGCCGGCGGTATGGGAATCGATGACCTGGATGCGATGGGTTGGCATGGGGAATGTAACCGTCAGGAAAAGAGTGGTTGGTGGCTAGTGGTTAGGTGCTAAACGGAATTCGGGTGACATGATTCTTGGTCAAGATAGTATCGTCTTGTCTCTAGCTAACACGCCTGGCAGTGCCAAATCCGCTCGGCAACTTGCGGATATCGAGGATTCATCGCTTCATCTCGCCCGCCACGAAAGTCGCTCTTGATGCAGACGCCTTGACTTCGGCCTCGATCAGCGTTTCCAATTCCGCCTGATCGAGAACGGGAAATGCTACGCCGGAATCACGGTAGGAACGCCACTGCGACATCAACGATTCCAACCGCGTTTGTTGAGTTGCCGTGAAAAATTGATCGGGCAAGCGGTTTTGAATTAGAACCACAGTCGTTGATTCGCGTTCGAGTTGGGGCGTCAATGCGTCAATCGCGCTACCGACACTCGCGCCTTCGCCACACTTGTTCGTGGCAACGGCCGAGTACCGAACACCGTCGATCGAAGAAGTTGCAAACACGGAAATAGTAGACATCAGAGACAACCTCGTTGACGCCAGTTGAACAAACTTATTCTCGCACGTTGAAACTCGTTCTGCAAGAGCGCCCTGGCCACCCCGCTCACCGATCCCACAGGTAAAGCAACTGCACCTGCCCGCGGTCCAGGGTCAACGCGCAGTTTACGATGCGGCCCGCGGCGATCTCGGCAAGCCCGCCTTCGCCCTTCGGCGTCCAGATGCGCACGTCCGACGCGAGATTCAGCTTCTTCTCCTTCAACTCGTCCTCCACGGTGAACGTCTTCGCCTCGCGATCGATGCTGACGACCTTGCGGCGAACCATGACCGGCAGCTCGGCGTCGATATTCACGATCGAGCCGGTATCGCGATTCACGAAGTAATGCGCTTTCACCCATTTTCCAAGTTGCTCGTGGCTAATCTCCTTAACGGGCTTGGTGTGGTACATCATGCGCAAGTAGGCACTCGGCGAGATCGGATAGGTCTTGATGATGCCCGCGTCGATCGATTGCACCATGATGCTCGCTTCGCTCTTTGACTTGTCGAGCTCGGTGATGATGCCGAAATAGCGCGTGATCCGCAGGAACGGATCGCGCATGTGCGTGCCTTTTCCTGTTTGCACTTTCAACACGATCTTGCCATCCACGGAATAGGTGACCTGCACCGGATCGCCAACTTTGAGTTTTTTAAAGGGATAGTCAGCTCCAAGGGCGACGACCTTGGCCTCAACGGGGACCGAAATGACCTTTTCCGCGATGGGGTCTTTGACGATTAGAATTCGGCCCGGAACATCGACTTTCTTCACCGTGCCATGAAGGTGCGGACCATCGACGTGGATGGCGGCAATCTCATCATCGCCACGCACCTTGGCGGCAATGCGAAGCTCGGTTCGCAGA
The DNA here is from genome assembly GCA_945861245.1 of Singulisphaera sp. GP187. Lineage (GTDB taxonomy): Bacteria > Planctomycetota > Planctomycetia > Gemmatales > Gemmataceae > SIAQ01. The sequence continues at coordinate 56,494 of CAMAUE010000007.1, read as the reverse complement.
TCGGCCAATTTCAGCGGCCTGCCGATCGCGTCGAACACCGGCAGTTCCTTGGCGACGAGGTTGAACGGCTGCTGGCGATCGGCGTAGAGCAGTTGCATATGCAGCGAACCGGTCTTGAGATCGATCGCGCGGATGGTGCCTTTGATGTCTTTGAGTTTTTCATCCTGTGCGCGAACGTCGGCTGGGTTATTGACCAGACTCAACAGAATGGAAATGAGGAGCATTCGCATGAACATAGCTGAACCTTCTGGTTTTCAAGGCGTTGCCGACGCTCGCTCGATGGGCGATGTCGCGGACTCGGCCTGTTCTCCTTTTTTACGACCTCGCCGATTATTGTGATCCATGTGAGGAGCGTTTTTTGCAAGTGGTTCTCAAAAAATGCCAGAGCCGGAAGCGTAAGCGACGGTGTGTTTCTACCTCAAAAAATGCCAGAGCCGGAAGCGTAAGCGACGGTGTATTTCTACCATCGCTTACGCTTCCGGCTCTGAAGAACCGTTTTGCCGATGGCGTTAATAGTTCACGCCGAAGCGGATCGCCAAGCCAGTAAGGAGCAGCGTTTGCCTTTCTTCGGGAGTCACGGTGGAGTTCTTGAGCGACGCGTTGCCGACACCGCCCCACACATTGACGACGTAGCCGAGTTGCGTGGACAACCTATAGCGACCTAAGTTGTAGGTGGACTCCCCGCCGATTTCAAATTCGCCCGTCGGAATTGCCGCGAAGTCGCTGCGCTGGGCGAAGGTTGTGGTGGTTTCCACGCGGCCATTGCTTCGTGCTTGAAGGACGTTCGTGACGGTTTGAGACATTTCGCCGAAAGCAATCGCCGCACGTGCCGAGCCATAGATTCCGCAACCGCTCGTACCGACTGGCCGCGAGAATTCGACCGCCGCCGTCGGCCCTCCGCCGGTAAGGTGATGGCGCGAGTCCGTATCCGTGCTGACGAAGGTTTTGATCGCCTGGGTGATGTCGCGAATGCGGCCCTCGTATCGGCTATCCAGAAAAAGGTAACGGCCGCCGAAGCTGATTTTCCAATTCCAGTTATCGATGGTGAGGTGCTTGGTGGCTTCAAAGTCCCAGGTCATTAGCGATAATTTCGCCTGGCCCGACATTTTTGCGTCGCTGGAATCCTGCCGATGTTGCGTGGCTTGTGTGTACTGGAAGTAACGGGTGCGAAGCCCAATATCCTCACGGAGCATCAACTCCATCCAGGCGGACGGCGCATAATCGAGGCCGTAGTCAAAGTTTGGTCCGTTGGGGACATTGACACCGAAAACGGGGTCCGATCGAAAGCTGGGACGCACCAGGTAAACGGAAATCCCCGTATTGACGACCATGTCGTTCGCGGGAATCTCCTCGGTGAGCACAATTGGCTCGCCAGAAAGCGGGGAACCGAGGATGGCCGGGTTCTCCGTCTTCGAGATTTCTTTGGGCGAGTCCTGCCCGTAGGAGATATTGAATGCCCAGAACAACGCGATCACGGAATAAGCGAGTTTCTTGTTCATTAAGGGCCTTCCTGGCTTGGAAAATTCGCGGCACGGATGTCATAACTATCATCGCCGGATTCTCTCCTACAATTCCACCCTTTCGCATAACCCTCACACTAATTTTCCTCGCCATTGCCCATATTATCGCCAAGTCCCCGACAATCCACAAGGTCTGCTCTGTTTGCCTAAATTCCAATCGATTTGTAATAAACAGAGCCGCGCACGAGTAAGTGGTTCATCGGCTCACGCAGAAATCCGCCCGCGTTTCCTTCGTGTGCGGCTCTTTTGCTGCCGCTGTCCCCAAAGATCATCGCTGCATCCGACTATAAAAATCCCAACACGTTACGGTGAAAGTCAGCGAAAAGACACTATCAAATACCTGATACAACACTCGAAATATCAGGAGCCAACGATGCCAACGAACGATGTTCTTCAACGGAAACTGCGCATGGGTCTCGTCGGCGGCGGGCAAGGCGCGTTCATAGGCCGTGTGCACGCCACCGCGGCGATACTTGACAACCGCGCTTGTCTCGTGGCCGGCGCGCTTTCCAGCGATCCTGCCAAGGCCAAGGCGTCGGCGCCGGATTTCGACATCAAGCCGGATCGCGCCTATGGCTCGGTCCAGGAGATGATCGCCAGCGAACTCAAGCTGCCGGTCGGCGAGCGCGTCGATTTCGTTTCGGTCGCCACGCCGAACCATACGCATTTCGAGATCGCCAAGGCGTTCGCCGAGGCCGGCTTCAACGTCATGTGCGACAAGCCGATGACGTTCGACCTGGCCCAGGCCGAGGAACTCGCGAATGTCGTCGCCCAATCGGGCGTCGTTTTCGGCGTCACGCACAACTACACGGGCTACCCGCTCGTCCGCCAGGCGCGCGACATGGTGATGTCGGGCGAACTGGGCGAGATCAACGCAGTGCGGGCATTTTACATCCAGGGCTGGCTGCGGACGAAACTCGAAGCGTCGGGCCAAAAGCAGGCCGACTGGCGCACGGATCCCAAGCGATCCGGCGCCGCAGGCTGTTTCGGCGACATCGCCACGCATGCCTATAACCTGGGTCGATTCGTTACGGGTTTGATTCCTGACCAGATTTCGTGCTCGCTGAAGTCGTTTGTCGAGGGTAGATCGCTTGACGACTATGGCACTGCCGTCATCCGTTTTACAAACGGCGCGCTGGGCACGGTCACGGCTTCGCAGATTTCGCATGGTCGCGAAAACGACCTATGGATCGAAGTCGATGGCACGAAGGGTGCGCTGGAATGGCATCAGGAGGAGCCGAACAAGATGACATGCCGCGTCAACGGCAAGCCGCACCAGATTTACACACGCGCCGGCGGGCCGTACCTCGGCGCGATGGCAGGAGCGTCATCGCGCATCCCGGCGGGCCATCCGGAGGCGTTTCTCGAAGCGTTCGCCAACGTCTACACCGCTGCCTATGGCGACATGATCAAGCGCGCCACCGGGCAGAAGTTCGATGGGCAGAACGCGCTTTATCCCAATGTCGCCGACGGTGTTGACGGCATGAACTTCATCACGCAATCGGTGGCTAGCAGCAGCGATGGCGGGGCGTGGAAATCGCTCAAGCATCCGCTTTGTCGGCGGTAATCGAGTGTTTCGTTTAGCCGCTCGCCTTTGGCGAGCGCGGACCGGGCGTCACGCGATTGCAACTCGCCCGTTTAGCCGCTCGCCAAAGGCGAGCGGCTAAACGGCAGACCCTCACCGTTCCTGAATTCCCTGCGTCCGCGACAAATCCTGGATCGCATCTGCCGGCAGGTCCGGCGTCTTTCGCGCCGCTTCACGTGCATCCTGTCGTCGCAGGTTCTCGCGTTCGTTGGCAACCTCGGCCGAAAACGCCCGGCCCCACAGCAGGTAGTGCACGCTGAATACTATGGTGAGAACGACGCCGATGGAAAGGATGTTACCGACGATGCCCAGACTGATGATGTACAGAAAGAACAACGACATCCCGCCGACGAGCATGACCAGCGCGATGGCGAGCATGTTTTCACGACTCTTACTCGATGGATTCGGATTGGGTTCCATGGATCTCTCCCTTATCCCTTATCGAACGGCTAATAATTCCCACCTTATCACTCTACAAAAATGATAGAATAACCCCACCTACCGACCGCGAACACTTTGTGCGTCGCGCCTGTTGTTTGCGCTGGTCTGGAGTTCACAACCATGAAGATTATTCGACCATTCAGCTTCGTTTTGGCGATCGCTTTGTTCACGCCTGCAATCCGTGCGCAAGACGGCGTGAAGAAAGACGACAAAGCGAATACAGCCATCAGCTATTACAAAGACGTGCGGCCTATCCTCCAGCAGCACTGCCAGGGGTGTCATCAACCCGCCAAGGCGCAAGGCGGTTATGTAATGACCGATTACCCGAACCTCTTCAAGAAGACCGAAAAGGAAGCCATCGGCGTCGTCGCTGGCAAGCCGGCCGACAGCGAGTTGGTCAAACAGATAACCGCACACGATGGCAAGAAGCCGGCGATGCCTCGGGGCAAGGATCCGCTGACCGATCGCGATGTCACGATCATCAAGCAATGGATCGAACAGGGCGCGAAGGACGACACGCCAGCGAGCGCAAAACTGCCAACCGTGGACGCCGACCATCCGCCGGTTTACTCGCAACCACCGGTCATCAACGCCATCGCCTATAGCCGCGACGGCACGTTGCTCGCGGTTGCTGGGTATCACGAAGTGCTGTTGCACAAGGCCGACGGCACGGCTCTCGTCGCCAGGCTCATTGGCATGTCCGAACGCATCCAATCGCTGGCGTTTTCGCTCGACGGCCAATGGCTTGCGGTTACCGGCGGCAACCCGGGGCGCTTCGGCGAAGTGCAAATCTGGAATGTCGAAAAGCGCACGCTCAAGATGTCGATCCCAATCACCTTTGACACCGTCTACGGTGCCAGCTGGTCGCCGGACTCCAAACTCATCGCCTTCGGCTGTGCCGACAATTCCCTGCGTGCAATCAGCGCGGAGACCGGCAAGCAAGTGCTGTTCCAGGGCGGGCATGGCGATTGGGTGCTCGACACTGTCTTCTCTGTCAAAGGCACGCATCTTGTGAGCGTGAGCCGGGATCGCTCGATGAAGCTAACGGAAATCGCCACCGAACGGCTCGAGGACAACATCACTAGCATCACGCCCGGCGCCCTCAAGGGCGGCTTACAAGCAGTCGATCGCCATCCGACGAAGGACGAGTTGCTCATCGGCGGCGCCGATGGCACGCCGAAACTCTATCAAATGTTCCGCACAAAGGACCGCAAGATCGGCGACGACTTCAACAACATCCGCAACTACGGAACCATGCCGGGCCGAATCTTCGCCGTCAAGTTCAACGCCGACGGCAGCCGAGTCGTGGCCGGGACGAGCTACGACGGCAAAGGCGAAGTCCGCGTGTATGAGACGAATACGGGAAAACTCTTGTCAACCGCGAAAGGCGTGAACGGCCCGATCTACGCCGTCGCCCATCACCCGAAGGAATCGGTCGTAGCATCAGCCGGCTTCGAGGGCATCGTGCACCTCAACGACGCGATAACCGGGGCGCTGGTCCGCGACTTTGTGCCCGTGCCGGTGAAGGGTAGTAAGAAATGACGTCAGCCGGACGCGCAAGCGACCAAACTGTGGGCACCAAACATGAATGCAATAACGATCGAACTAACCGATGATCGCATGAAACAGCTAAATAGGCTCGCGGAAGCAGCACAAGTAGCACCCGACCAGCTATTGCGTGCTCGGGTTGAGGACTGGTTGTCGGCTCCACCGGACGATTTTCTGAAAGCCGCCCAGTATGTGCTACGGAAAAATGAGGACCTCTACAAACGGCTGGCGTGATGCGTTACTTGTACCGTGAACGAGATCGTCAAACTGCACGAGATGATTCTTCAGCAATCCGCTGGGCTTCAGGGGTTGCGAGATGCTGGGGCTCTCGATTCGGCAATTGCGCAACCCCGGATGGCATTTGGCGGTGTCGAATTGTATCTAACCATTGTTGAGAAAGCAGCGGCTCTCGGTTTTTCGCTCGTAATGAATCACCCTTTCATGGATGGGAACAAACGAATCGGGCATGCGGCGATGGAAACGTTCTTGGTACTAAACGGCTATGAACTATTGGCGGATACCGACGACCAAGAAAAGACGATTCTCCAACTTGCCGCAGGTGAATTGGACAGGGAAACATTTACCATGTGGGTTCGAACCCACATATCGAAGATGTCATCAAACAAAAGCGGATGAACAAACCGCATGCCCTCGGTATCATTAACAATATGGACCGGAAAACGATGCCGGGTGCTCGACGAAATCGAATGCGCCCACCATAGCATCGGCGGCAGCGGTCGAGGCCGACGGTTTGCGACGTTGCAGGTCAACTGTGCGTATGCGATGTTGCAGCCGTCGCAGTTCCAGGCGTTCTGCCGCGATCTGCATACTGAATGCGCAGGGCAGATGGTTGCAAGCATGGGAAATGCCAATTTGAGGCGCTATCTCCACGCGAGCCTCGTGCGAGATAGGAAGCTGGATCGTGGCAATCCGAATCCGGGAAACATAGGATCGGATTTCAGTCGATTTGGATTGGTGCTCTGGGACGACCTTTCCAAGTGCCATCCACGAACAAGTAGTCGGAAACGGCACCTTGAGGACCTCAACGAATGACGAAACGCCATCGCCCACGATGATTTCTCTCAAACCACTGCTGGCGGAGCGTTGCACCTGCGGCGCGTGACGACATGGCGCAACGCATGTGAAAAGCTGGCGATTTCAATTGATGAAACAATGTTCGATCACCTTCGCCAATTGAACGGTGTTGATCCTTGGTAAGAAAGGCAGGTTTACATGCGACCACAATACAAAATTGGTGACCGCGTCCGATACCGCGACGGCATCACACGTTTTGCGGGCACGATAACGGAAGACCGGGGTCCGCTGGGCACAGGAGGGTGCCGAGTCTACCAAGTTCTCGTCCCGATAACCTACAGCGATCCAGAGTTCTTCGAGATGCGCGCGGACGAGATCGAATTAGTGCCGGCCCCAGCGAAGAAGGCGGCCTCGCCTGCCAAATAGAACGATCGGCAACGACAGAACCCTCGGATCGTACGGATAACCTCGACCATAGATCAACGAATCACCCAAACGGGAACTCAATACATGAAACGCTTCATCCTCTCCATCGCCACTTTCGCCCTGGCTACGTTCAGCATCTACGCCCAGGAGAAGCTGCCGCCGGGGGCGAAGCTAACCAAGGTCGAAGTTGCGCCGACGAGCATCGAGCTCAAGACGCCGTTCGAGTATCGCCAGCTTCTCCTTACCGGCGTGCTCGACAACGGCGATCGCGTCGATGTCACTCGGCTCGCCAAATTCACGGTGCCGGCGAGCGTCAAAGTCTCCGAACGCGGCCAGGTCAGGCCATTGCAAGACGGCCAGGGTGAGCTGAAGTTCACCGTCGAAGGCCAGACCGGCAGCATTGCCGTCAACGTCATCGGCCAAACGACAACCGTTGACGTCAGCTTCACCCGCGATGTCATGCCGACCCTCTCACGCATGGGCTGCAACGCAGGCACATGCCATGGCTCGGCCCAGGGCAAAAACGGCTTTCAGCTCTCGCTTCGTGGCTATGACCCGCTCTACGATCATCGCACGCTCATTGACGATCACGGCGCCCGCCGCTTTAACCGCGCCGCGCCAGAGCGAAGCTTAATGCTTCTCAAGGCCACCGGTGTTGTCCCGCACGTCGGCGGTGTCCTCACACAACCGGGCGAGCCGAACTACGAGTTGCTCCGCCTTTGGATCACACAAGGCGTCAAGTTTGATACGAATGCACCGAAGGTGACGAAAGTCGAAGTTTCGCCCGCCTATGCCGTCATCGCGCTGCCTGGTATGAAGCAGCAACTCACGGTGTGGGCGACGTACACCGATGGCTCGAAGCGCGATGTCAGTGCCGAGGCGTTTCTCGAAAGCAGCAATATCGAAGTGGCGACGATGGACAGGGCCGGCATCGTCACCGCCGTGCGTCGAGGCGAAATCGCCGTGCTGGCACGCTACGAGGGCAGCTACGCCGCGGCGACAATCATCATCATGGGCGACCGCACCGGCTTTGCATGGAAAGACACGCCGACCTACAATTACATCGACGATGCGGTTTACAACAAGCTCAAGGCGATGAAGATTCAGCCGAGCGACGTGTGCTCAGAGAGCGATTTCGTTCGTCGATTGTACCTCGACCTAACTGGCCTGCCGCCCGAACCTGAAGTCGTCGCCAAGTTTCTCGACGACAAAACGCCAAGCCGACAGAAACGCGAAAAGCTCATTGATGACCTGGTCGGCGGCGGCGAGTTTGTCGATCACTGGGCGAACAAATGGGCCGACCTGCTTCAGGTCAATCGCAAATTTCTCGGCGTCGAAGGTGCCGAGGCGTTTCGCAAATTCATCCGTGAATCGGTCGCGAGCAACGTGCCATACGATCAGTTTTGCTACAAGCTTCTGACGGCCAGCGGTTCCAATGTCGCGAACCCGGCGGCGGCATACTTCAAGATTCTTCGCGATCCGGATTTGGCGATGGAGAACACGACGCACCTCTTCCTCGCCGTGCGGTTTAATTGCAACAAATGCCACGATCACCCGTTCGAGCGCTGGACGCAGAATCAGTATTACGAACTGACGTCGTTCTTCGCGCAGATCAATCGTCGCGAGGATCCGAAGTTCAAGGGCCGAAAGACCGAAGGGACCGCAGTGCGCGGCGCCTTGCCGTTAGTCGAGATCATCGAAGACGCCAAAACGGGCGATTTCAAGAACGAACGCACCGGCCTGCCCGCGATCACCAAGTTCCCGTTTACGCACGCCAGCACGCCGCCCCAAACCGGCGCTCGCCGCGAACAACTCGCCAAATGGATCACGACCAAGGACAACCCGTATTTCGCCAAGAGCTACGTGAATCGCGTCTGGAGCTACCTGCTCGGCACGGGCATCATCGAGCCGATCGACGACATTCGCGCGGGCAATCCGCCGACGAATCCAGAGTTGCTCGATAAGCTATCCGCCGACTTCATCGACAGCGGATTTGACGTGCAAAAGTTGATCAAGACGATCTGCAAATCGCGCACTTATCAACATTCCATTGCCACCAACCAATGGAACAAGGACGACGACACCAACTATTCTCACGCCATCGCCCGCCGGTTGTCGGCTGAGGTGTTGTTCGATTCGATTCATCGTGTGACGGGATCGCTTTCCAAGATTCCAGGCCTACCACCGGGGGCACGCGCGGTGCAGACGATCGATTCGAGCGTGAAAGTTCCCGGCGAGTTCCTGGAGTTGTTGGGGCGTCCGCCGCGCGAAAGCGCTTGCGAATGCGAACGCAGCAACGCGATGCAGCTTGGCCCGATCTTGAGCTTAGTGACTGGGCCAGTCATCAACGATGCGATCAAAGACCCAGCAAATCGCATCGCCAAAATCGTTGCCGCCCAGAAGGACGATGTGAAAGTCGTGGAGGAATTATTCGTCGCGATCTTGAGTCGACGTCCGAACGCGAAGGAGATCGAGCTAGGCATCAAGGCGATTCGCGCCGCGGAGGCCGAGCACGCCGACTTGCTTGTCGAACGCAAGAAGCGCGAGGAGGCGGTATTCGCCTATGAGAAGAATTTGCCGCAGATCGTCAAGCAATTTGAGGAATCCGCCACGCGCACGCCGGTCTGGTTCCCGCTCGATCCGACCACGATGAAGTCGCTCGGCAAAGTAACATTCACCAAACAGAAGGACGGCTCGATTCTCGTCGGCGGACCGAACCCCGTAACGGAAACCTATACGCTCACCTTTGAAACGAAAGTGCCGGACATCACGGGCATCCGTCTCGAAGTGCTGCCCGATCCCAGCTTGCCAGCGCAAGGTCCAGGCCGATCGGCGAATGGGAACTTCGTGCTGAATGAATTGAAGCTTGACTACATCAAGACCGGAGAAAAGGGCAAAGCGAAGCAAGTGAAGTTGATCCGTCCGCAGGCGACCTTCTCGCAAGACGCGTTTCCCGTCGCCAATGCCGTGGACAACAATCCGCAATCGGGCTGGGCGATCGCGCCGCAGTATGGCAAGCCGCAGGTGGCTGTGTTTGAAGTGCAAGGCAAGCTCGGCAGCACCGAGGGCATCACGCTCAACATGACGATGCAGCAGAGCTTCGGTATGCAACACGCCATCGGCAAGTTCCGCGTGTCGTTTACCAACGGCAAGCCGCCGGTGCAGATGCAAGGCACCACGCCCGCGAACATCGCCAAGTTGATTGAGATTCCACGCGACAAACGCACGCCGCAAGAAGTGGCGATGATCGTCAACCACGTGCGGTTGCTCGATCAGGAGTTAGCGCGATTGCAGCGAGCCGTCACGGACTCCGCTGTGCCGTCGTCCGCTCGCGTGCTTGGTGCACAGGATCTGGCCTGGGCGTTGATGAACAGCCCGGCGTTTTTGTTCAATCGCTGATGCACACCTTCCCGTTTGGCCGCTCGCCTCGGGCGAGCGCGGCCCCCGCGCTCGCCCGAGGCGAGCGGCTAAACGGGAAGGTCATGCGGCGCCAGTAGCGACAGCGGAACCACATCGATATTGCGCGCGATCCAGTAGACGACCACCACCACGATCAACCCACGTTGCAACCATATCGGGAAATCGATGCCCGGCGCGGTCTTGTCCGTCCACAGTTCAATCACCATGCGAACGGTGACATAGCCGATCAAGGGCAACATGATTACGAATAGTGAATTGTAAGCGAGCGCCTGGCGGATGTCGCCATGCAGAAGTGCGTGCGTACAGCGTGTCGCGCCGCAGCCAGGGCAGTGCAGGTCGGTGAGCCAATTGAAAGGGCACGGGATGTAGGAATGCTGCTTCGGCGAGTAGGTGTAGAGGATGCTCGAACTAATCGGGACGACGACCGCGAAGAAGAGCACGACCAAAATGCGTGCCGCCCAGGGCTTTCGGCGTGGATGCGGTTCGTTCATGTTGTGAATCAGATTGGTTTCACGATCGTGAGCAGAAACGTCGGATTCAGCGCCTCGAAGCGCATGGTTTCGAGTTGCTCGTTGCCGCGCGCGATATTGACGAGCAGGCCGTCGATTGTCGGCGCGAGCAATTTCATCGCTGCATAGGTCGCGCTGAGCGCTTCGAGCGATGCGACGTTCACGACCAACCGCCCGCCGGGACGCAGCACACGGAAGACCGATTCGAGCAGTCTTGCGACTTCGCGCCGAATACCGCCGACGAAGACGGCGTCCGGCGCGGGCAGGCCGTCGAAGACCGCCGGGGCCGTGCCATGCACCGCTGTGAGATTCTTGATGCCGAACGTCTGAGCGTTGGCGACGATCAAGTGATAGTCGGCGACATCCTGCTCGATCGCGTAGACCATTCCACTGGTGGCGAGCTGGGCGGCTTCGATGGCGACCGCGCCGGCGCCGGCGCCGATATCCCAGATCACCGAGCTATGCTGCACATCAAGTTTGGCCAACGCAATCGCTCTTACCTCGGCGCCGGTGATCAGACCGCTCTTCGGTCGGCTTTGGATAAATGCATCATCCAGATTGCCGAATCGGCGGAATCGGCTCGGCGTCTTCTGAAGGTCGGGCCGATCGGGCTTGCGTTTCAGGATCATCACGTTGAGCGCGTCGAAATCCATCTCCTGAATTTCTTCAAGCTCTCCCTGCGTGACGCGCTCGTTGGGAGCGCCGAGATTTTCGCACACAAAGGCGTGGAAGTAATCGATGCCACGCGCGAGCAGCTGCCTGGCGACAATCGGCGGCGTTTCTTCGTCGCTCGTGAAGATGCCGACTGTCTCAGCTGTGCGAACGCGATCGAGCACGCTGTCAAGCGAATGCGTGGCGAGATTGGTGAGGTAAGCCTCCTCCCACGATTCCTTGATACGTGCGAAGGCAAGCTGCATCGTGCTGACGTGGGGCCAAACCTCGAAGCGATCGCTGCCAAGCTTTTCGCACAGATAACGAGCGACGCCGTAAAAGAGCGGATCGCCGCCCGCGAGAACGACGGTACGCCGATGGCCTGACGCTTCAAGCTTCCGCACGGCATCGTGCAGGTTGCCCGAAAGCACTAATCGCTCGGCTGTGAGTTCGGGAATGAGAGCAAGCGCCGCCTTGGCGCCAAGGATCAGCTCGGCGGCTTGCAGCAACTCGCGCGGCTTTCCCGCGAGCCCGCCGATGCCGTCCGTGCCGATGCCAATGATGTGGACTTTGTGTTCCATGAAAGCGACCGGTTATTGCCAAGCGATAGGAGTTTCCCACGTTGGGGTATGCTATCGAGAGTGCGTGGTGGAACAAGGTTTAGCCGCTCGCTTTCGGCGAGCGCGGAATTGGGTGGCACGGCATCCGCGCTCGCCAAAGGCGAGCGGCAAAACTGTTGCAACTAATGCACCAGCAGAAACTCCCGGCTATTCAGCAGCGCCCAGAACAGATCTTGTACGGCTTCCGCGCGACGCTCGGCATGGTTCTTGAGGTAGTCGGTCGCCAGCTTCGATTCGGCGGCGCTCGGTCGACGGGCGATTGACCATAAGTACAATTCCGTAACGACCTCAGCGTCCGATATTTTCAGCCGAGTAAGCAACGCCGCCCGGCCATTGGCGTTGACGACGCGCCCCTGGATGCTCTTGCTGTTGAGGAAGTGCAGCGCCTGGAGCATGTTCGAGCCGTTGTCGCGCTCGCATTCGCACGCCTCCATGCGCTGGGCCCGGCCGAAGAGCCGAAGGAACGCGTTCTCGCTATTGGCGTCTGGCAGTTGCGCCGCTCGGAAGCCGCCGGGGACGCCCGGGAAATTCTCGGCAACGCCCGTGGCCTGGATCAGCGAGTCCAACAGCGCCTCGGCGGGGATGCGGCGCGGAATCGTGCGTGAAAAATTCTGTTCGTCGTGTTTGTTCGATTCGTTGGCGATGCTCGAACGCTGATACGTCTGCGAGGTGACGATGCGTTTCATCAGATGACGCAGATCGAACTTGTGGTCGATGAAGTCCTTTGTCAGCGCATCGAGCAATTCGGGATTGATCGGCGGATTGGTGCTGCGAATATCGTCCACCGGATCGATGATGCCGCGATGGAAGAAATAGCTCCACCAGCGATTGACGATGCTGCGAGCGAAGAACGGATTTTTCGGCGACGTCAGCCAATCGGCGTAGGCCTGACGACGGTCGGTGTTCAGCGCGAGGCTTGGCTCATCGCCGCCAAGGAAACGCGGCGGCTGGGCCTTGCCGGATCGCGGGTTGCCGGCGTTCCCCGTGGCCAGATTGATCTGAATGAACTTCATATTCTGCACGCCTTGCGGAGCGCGGGTGTCGGCCCGAACGGAGACTTGGTTGAAGAAACTCGCCAGGCCATAATAGTCGGCCTGGGTCCAGTTCTCCATGGGATGGCTATGGCAGCGAGCGCAGAGCATGCGAATGCCGCAGAAGACTTGCGTGGCCCGTTCGAGCGTATCGTTAGCGTCTTTGCTCGGGTTGAAATAGACCGATGCCGGGTCGTCCACAGCACCGCCGCGGGAGGTGAGCATTTTGCGTGCGAAGGCATCGATCGGCATGTTTGAAGCGACGGCGCTACGGAGCCATTCGCGGAAGAGGTAGACCGAATTCGAGCTGGCGTTGGTACGTGAATTTTGCAGGAGATCGCCCCACTTCAACGACCATTGATCGACGAATTCAGGACGTTCAAACAGCGAATCGATCAGCACTTCGCGCTTCTTTGGGTTTTTGTCCGCGAGGAATGCCAGTATCTCGTCCGGTTTCGGCTGAATGCCGATCATGTCGAGAGATATGCGTCGCAAGAACTCTTCGTCGCTTGCCAACGCGGACGGCTTGATCTTCATGCGATTGAGCTTCTCGATCACGAAGCGATCGATCAGATGATCTTGCGGAACAGGCGTCGGCGTGAACTTCAGGTCTGGCTTGAGGACGACGACGTTGGTTGCTGCGAACACGCGTTCAAATCGGCCCACGACTGCCGTCTCGCCCGGATCGCCGCCAACAACAATGCCCTCATCGGCGACATCGGCATACTGCGTATTGTTCGCATTGATAATGCCGAGCCGAGTGACATCGCGGACGGCCCCCGTGGAATAGGTGGCGAGAAGCTGGACACGATGCTTCTGTCCGGGCACGAGAATCAATTTATCGGGGAACAGCCGAACGCTGACGACCTCGGCCGTGTCGGTAAGGTCGCCGGGAGCGCCTTGCTCGATCCACTTCGTCAGGATTTCAAACGACAGGCTCTTGCGTGAGAAGCGTGCTCCGCCTTCGTGAGGCACCTCGCTCAACGGCTTGGTGACGAGCAGGCTGAGGTCGGGATTTTGAAAGTTCAGGCGACGGCTGAGCGAGTCCTTGGTGGCGGCAAGGAAGTCAGGATCCGGATCGGAGCCGCGGAGCGACAACTTGAAGCCGTTCTTGCCCAGCGAAAAGCCATGGCATCCGCCGCTGTTGCAGGCCCCGCGCGAGAGCACGGGCATGACTTCATGGCGAAAGCTGATAGCCGATTCCTTCGCCGGTAGCTCGACCTTGACGGCAACGGTCTTCACAACGCCGGCGATCGTCACGCTGACGTTCGTTTGCCCGTTGCTCATCGGTTGCAGCCAACCGTTGGCATCGACCGCGGCGATCTTCGGATCGGCGACGACGAACTTCGCCTGGCTGCGTAAGTCAAGCGAAAAACCGTCAGCGGACTCGCCAAGCACCAGCAGCGAAACTGGCTCGCGCTGATGCTTGATCGTCACCGCTGTCGGTTCAACGCGAATCGATGCGGGGACCGGCTTGCTGGGGTCTTGCGCCCATCCGCTGGCGTTGAAGCACCCAACGTGAAGTAGTCCTAGGATGAGAATCCGATACGGAAGAAACTTCATGGTATTTTCCTCAGCTTGTGTACCAAGCGATTGATGGCTCATACTTCACGAGAACTCATATTCAAGGCATCGCCTTGAGCACGATCGTCAGGTCCACGTCTCGGCTACGCACCCGCGCGTTCGGCTGCTTGGCGTCTGGCACGTAGGAGCCGGACAGCTTGACGCCCGAAATCTCGCCCGATGGAACCGTCGGCGGGAAGGTCACGTTGATCGTGAACGTCGAAGCGTCGGCCTTGACCGTCATGGCTTCCGTCTTGGCGCCGACGGGCAGCCCGGCGATGGCCAAGAGTACGTCTACCTTCAAACCTTCGCGGCGCTCGAGTTTTCCTTGCAGCTTCAGTGTGGCGCCTTTCTTGGCGTCGAACGCCGTCTCCACGCGATTTGGGCCATCGAGCTTGACAGCGATCGGCAGCACCACCGGCATTCGGCGAACGGGAGCATACGCCGTCGCCAGCACCTTCTTGGCGGGATCGAGCAGTTCGGCCTGGACAGTGACGTCGTACACGGGCGATGTCAACTCCGCCGGCACGATTGCCGTCACATCGCCTGTCGAAACGCCGGCAGCGATTTCGCCGGTCTTATCTTGGCGGATGGCTTTGATTGGGTCAGGTACGTTGTTCAAGAGCGGCGTATTTTGGCTGGTGAGTAACGTAAGTTTTACCGTTGTCTTGCCGACCGGGCGAATTATTTTGACTGGCAGAAGCAGTCGGCTCGCCGGCGAGAGCACAGTGGCATCGGGCAGGTCACGCCAATCGACAGCGAACTCGGCGGCGACATCGGTCGTCGGCGCAATCGCGATCTCCGAGGCGAGCCAGGGCTGCAGCTTCTCAAGCGGATGATTCTTGATCGTGACGATTTGCTCGACGCCGTCGGCGGTTTTGCCCTTGAAACTCGTGATGACCGCGTCGACTCCAGCGGCGGTCTTCTCGACGGTGAGCAGCGTGCCATCGGCACCATCGGGAATCGTAGTGCCCGCGAATTTGACGCTCGATTGCGACTCTGCCGCGAGAAGGTCGATCTTGCCCATGAATCCGCCGCGTCGATCGGCGATGACAGGCAAAACGGCGCGACCGCCGACCGGCAGCGATAGACGCTGAAGCGAGGTTGTCAGTGCGAAGGCGTCGCCAACGGCGGACGCGGACTGCGGCGTAATCACCAGGCGATAGATGGCGTTCGGATGGCCACGCCCTTGGGCATCGACGACGCCGACGATGATCGAAGCAACCTTCTCGGGCACGCTGTATTCAAGCACGGGATCGAGCGAGCCAGGCGAATCTTCGCCACGCGCGAGCTGCGTGCCTTTTTCATCGCGCACGACCACGGCAACGTCGATGGCGGAACCGATGCGCTCAGCGAAGACTTCGAGCTTGACCTTTTTCCCAGGCGCGACAGCGACGCGATATCGATCTTCCTCGAATGGAGCGATTAGCTTTCCGCTCACGCCCGCTGGTCCAACCGGAATCTCTTGCAACTTTCCCGTGACCGGTGCTTCGACAAATTCGGCATTCGCACTGACGCTCACGAAAGGTCGCGGTCCGCTCCAGATGCCTTGCTTGGGAAAAGTCAGCGGAACATATCCCTGCGCGTTCGGCGTTTTCACGTCAGCGGAGAATCCGTCGGCAATCACTTTGAGCGTTTGACCACGCCCAGCGACCGGAGGAAAGACCCAATCGGCTGTCGACCATGTCCCTAACTTGAGCCGAAAGAACGAGGGTGCCACCGCAGCGTATTCCGCATCGTGAAGCGTTACGAAGTACGTCCCGTCTTCGGGCAGAACTGCTTCGAGCCGGGCGTCGCCAAGCAACACCGGGGTCGCCCAGGCCCAGGCGAGTTGCAGCTTGCGGCTGTTGTAGAGGTGAATGATCGGACGCAATTTGGAGCCGAGCCGTTGGGCCTCGACCTCGACCTGGATGCGTTGCTTCACTTTGCCGACGAACTTCGTTTCAACGATGCTGCCGCCGGCAACCGAACCATGCAGGGACGCAGGCAATTCAGCGATCAGAGCGGTGATGGGAAGGTGAGCCATGCGATCGACGCCGATGACGACTGGCAAGCTCACGCCGCCTTCGCTGGCGATGCGGAGGTGGTGCAGCCCCGGTTCGACGTCGTCGCTGAGCGACACGTCGAAGACGGCTTTCTTGTCGGTGGCGCCTGGCTTCAAAATCTGCTTGGCGGGAAACGGCAGCACGAGGCGCGGCGCTTTGCCGAGGTCGTCGCCGTCGATGGTCAGCGTTGTCGTTCCGCCGACGCGCAGGCCACGAATGTCGAGCGTGCGCAGCGTGGGTTCGACGGCGTGGACGTGGGACGCCAGTAAACAGGCCGCGACGATCGGCAACAGGAATTGCCCGGTTTTCATGAGGTTCCCTGGAGGCAATGTGATAGGGTGGTGGGATAGCAATTCAGGCGGATGTTACACGTCCTGTCCAACGTATTCGCGGACACTGCCGCGCGAGCGAACGAAAATCCCGCTTCTAACGTTCGAGATAATTGCGGACTTCATCGAGAGTCGTCGCTTTTTTGAGCCAGCGTGCAAACTCTCGAAGACTGAATAGGTCGAGATCACGCGTTTCTTGAAGCAATTGACATCCTTCCGAACCAAATTTTGCATCCAAATCAAATTCGATCCCCTCAAACAATCCTTGGCGAACACCTTTCTCGATGCCTTTCTCGATACCTTTCTCGATTCCTTTCTCGATTCCTATTTCCATGCCTTCCCGAACGCCTTGCTCGTGGCCTTTTCGCATGCCAATACGTTCGACGCTGCTGATGTAACGCATATCTTCGCCTCCTTCCGTTTCCGCGAGTTCTTCCCAGAATTTCTCTTCGAGTTCTTCGGGCAATGCAAGCATCCAGTCGATCAGAAAAAAGAGCCTTCGCACGTCATCGGCCGACAAGCCGCGATGATATAGGTCTCGCACGAGCCGAAGTTTCCACTGCTTTCGCTCGGTCGGTAGACCTCGAGTACGGATTGCTTGCAGATGCGCCAGTACCACCGCGCCAAACGGACTCGACGATTTCTCCAGCACCTCAAACTTGTCGTTCCAGTCGAGAAGTTTCACAATGCGGAATGTCAAATCGATACCGCTGCCCCAGTTGGAGTAGGCGAAATTCGTCGGTCTCCACGACGCATTATCGTCGGATAGAACGGCGAGGCTGACTACATGTTGATTGTACAGCTGTCGAGCGGCAATGTGGTAGTCGAACATTCGCTGCGGAAAATCTTTTTCGTAGTCGCCCTGGATTTCAACGTGGATCAACAGCCAGCGTTCCGATCCGTCGTTCAGCCAGACTTTGAATAGCTTGTCCGCAAGCCGTTTGCCGACCTTCGCCCGCCGACTGATGCGCTGAAACTCTTTGTCCAGGGCGACGTAGCCCCGATTCCAATCGATGTCGGCGTAAATATCGGGATAGAAAAATGCGAGGAAGGCCGGCAAAAAACAATGCAGCGCGTCCTTCCATGGACTGTCGAATTCGTCAGCAGTCGGTTTGCGCTTCGCCATCGCGAATACCAATATGGGACTGCGAACCCAATTGCATAATCCGCTTGCGGCTTAGCGCTCGCGATATCCCACGCGATCGCTAATACCCCAAACGGAAAACGCCCTTGGCCCACTTCCCTAAAACAGCTGCGGAATCGGCATTGCTTCAACCAGGCGCACAGGCCGATCGCCGGGGCCAGGCATGGTGACGTTGTCGAGGTTGATGCCCATGCCATGGTAGATCGAGGCCAGGATTTGTGGCGGTTCGATCGGGTTGTCGTGAGGCCGGGAGCCGATGCGATCGGTCGAACCGATGACCTGCCCGCCGCGGATGTTGCCGCCGGCCAAGAAATTCGTCCACGCCTGCGGATAGTGATCGCGTCCGCCGCGACCGTTCAGTCGGGGCGTGCGACCAAATTCGCTGAGCACGGCGATTACGGTATCTTGAAGCATGCCGCGTTGTTCGAGGTCTTCGAGGAGCGCGGTGAACGCCCAGTCGAACTGCGGGCAGAGGTGGCGCTCGTAGTCGAAGTAGGTGTTGTTCAGTCCGCCGCCGTCGGCGTGCATGTCCCAGCAGGTTTGGCCGAACACGGTGTCGAAATGGTTCACGGTGACGAACCGCACGCCCGCCTCAATCATTCGCCGCGCCATCAAGCAGCTTTGTCCGAGCGTGTTGCGACCATAGCGATCGCGCATCCTCGCGGTTTCGAGGTTGAGGTCGAACGCCTCTTTCGCTCGCTGCGAGGTCAACAGGCGGAAGGCCCGATCATACGAGCTATCGTGCATGTTCGTCGTGCGCGATTCGGTTCGGCGTTGCAGCTGATCGAGCTGGCCGAGCAACTCACGCCGGGCGTCCAGGCGTGACCCGGACATGCCCGTTGGGACTTCGAGATCGGCGACGCGGAAGTTTGCCGAAGCCGGATCGGCGCCGAGAAAGAACGGCTCGTGGGCGCTACCCAGTTGTCCTGCGGTTTGGCCATGCAGGTTGCCCGCGCCTGTGTTGCCGATCGGACCGGGCAGGATCACGTTCGCCGGCAGTTCGCTGCGCTGGCCGAATGTGCGAGAGATGACGCTGCCCATGCACGGCTTGATGCTGTCGGCGTTGAAGTCGTGCCCGGTCATCATCCAGCGTTGGCCGTTTTCGTGCGTCGCGCCGGTGCGATGATGCAGACTGCGTATCAGCGAGACTTTGTCCATCATCCTCGCCATCAGCGGGAAGTGCTCGCAAATCTGCACGCCATTGACATTCGTGCGGATCGGCCGATATTTGCCACGCACTTCCGACGGGGCATCTGGCTTCATATCCCAGGTATCAAGATGGCCGGGCGACCCGACCAAAAAGATCGTGATGCAGTTTTTGATCCGCGCCCGGGTGCCGTCGATAGCGTCGTCGGCCTGAAGTTTCATCAGGTTCGGCAGGTTCAGACCCGCCAGCGCCGTGGCACCGACCGTCAGAAACCCGCGCCGCGAAACTCCGGAACAGAGCGACACCTTTTCGTTGCCAACGTTCAGCATGTGTGATCTCCAATACGAAATTGGTTTAGCCGCTCGCCTTGGGCGAGCGCGGACGTGTTCGTCACGCCAAGCAGATCGCGCTCGCCCAAGGCGAGCGGCTAAACAGTATTATTAGATGCGGTAGGTGACAACGTTCGATACGTTGATGAATCGGCTCTGTGTGAACTCGCCCTGCGGGTTCTTGGCATAGTTGATGTAATGCCACATTTGCAACACGACCGAGTATTCACCCGGAGCCGTATCGGCATGCTCGTAGGCCTGATCCGGTCTCGCATTGACGGTGGCGATCACCTGCCCATTGCGGCGGATTTCCCATTGCAGACGCAGACCCCAATCATTGGTCACGTCGGTGCGGGTGAGTCGGCGACCTTCGAGCCGAACGGTGGCTTCGGGCCTGCCTTCAAAACGTTGTTCCATGTGATAGCCCCCTTGGAATCGCATGCAAGGAATAAAAGAGGCAACAAATCGGCGGGAAACGAACTACCGGACAATTCATCACCATTCTAATGTTTCTGACGGAGGGCACAAGAGAAATAATCAAAAAAAAGCTATTTTGCGAAAAGGTGGTGAATCCCCACGTCAACCATGCCAAGCGACTGGCCTGCTCCTCCAACTTCGGCTTGACCACAATGGCCCTGCTTCGGCGGCGGGAGGGCTGGCTTGATTTAACAGGTGGGGCCAGGCTTTCCAGCCTGGCCAGGCTGTGGAAAGCTTGGCCCCACGGACCTGCCAACACTGCCTTTTCGCACCATATAGGTATCCATCTGATGAAAGTGCGGCATCTTGCCTTACCTGTCTATCTCACCCATCACGATGTCGATCGAGCCGATGATCGCGGGGATGTCGGCAATCAGACAGCCTTCGCAGAGTTTGCTGGCAAGGCTCAGGTTCGCCATGCTGGACGAGCGGGCGCGGACACGCAGCGGGACTTGGCCCTTGGCGTTGCTGCCGACGACGTAGAAGCCCATTTGGCCTCGCGGGCATTCGGTCTCGACATAGGCATCGCCGGCCGCCAGGTGTTTCGGCACTTCGACGCGATGCGATCCCGCGGCTTTCGGGTAGCGGTCGAGCGCCTGGCGGAGGATTTTGATGCTTTCCACGACTTCCAGCATGCGCACCATGTAACGATGCCAGCAATCGCCCACCACGGCTTCGGGTGGGGCCATGTCAAAAGGCGGGATGACGGCCTTGAAGTCGTACTTGTCGTAATCGCTGTACGGCTCAATTTTGCGAAGATCCCACGCTGTGTCGTTCTTGCGTGCATCGAGCGAACCGCGGAGCATCGGGCCGGAGCAGGCGTGCTCGATGGCGAGTTCCTTGGAACATACGCCGATGTTCGCCGTGCGATTGACGAAAATGTGGTTCGTTGTCAGCAGCGTGTGATATTCGGGTATACGCGGCTCGAAGTAATCGAGGAACTGTCGGCAGTGATCGATCCAGCCGTCGGGCAGGTCGTCGTGCGCGCCGCCGATCGTCAGGTAGCTGTAGGTGAGGCGGGCGCCGCAGACTTCCTCGAAGAGGTCGAGGATCATCTCCCGTTCGCGGAAGGCGTAAAGGAACGGGCTGAATGTGCCGAGGTCGAGGCCGTACGTGCCCATGGCGACGAGATGGCTGGCGATGCGGTTCAGCTCGCTGACGATGACGCGGATGACGCTTGCTTTTTCCGGGATCTTCATGTTGCACAGCTTCTCGACGGCGAGCGAGTAGCCGAGGTTCATGTTCATGCCCGCGAGGTAGTCCATGCGATCGGTGTACGGGATAAACTGGATCGGCAGCAGGTTCTCGCCGATCTTCTCCGCACAGCGATGCAGATAGCCGAGGTGAGGCACGGCTTCGGAGATGATCTCGCCGTCGGTGCGAAGGACGAGGCGAAGCACACCATGCGTACTGGGGTGCTGAGGCCCCATGTTGACGAGCATCTCGTCGGTGCGCACGTCGAACTCGACGATGGTTTGATCTTGCGGTACGAGGGAAGCGGTGACCATAGATAGTAACTAGTGGTTAGTGGTTAGTGGCTAGAAAATAACAATCGGTCGAGGCCAGCGATTAATGTCCGTGGTCGTCGTATGAACTAGCCACTAGCCACTAACCACTAGCCACTATTTAACGCCCCCGTATCCCGTGATACTCCAGCGGGAACTCGTAGTCTTTACGCAGCGGGTGGCCGACCCAGTCGTCGGCGAGCAGGATGCGGCACAGGTCCGGGTGGCCGACGAAGTTCACGCCGACGAGATCGAACGCCTCACGCTCATGCCAATCGGCGGCGGGGAACAACGCCGACAGCGTTGGGACTTCGGGCAGTTCGCCGGGCTTGTTGTCCTTCCAGCGCGGCAACGATACCTTCACCACGAAGCGATGTTTGTGCGTGAAGCTCGAAAAATGATACACGACTTCGACGTGCGGTTCAAACCCGGCCTTCGCGATTTTCTTTGGATCAAGCTCTAGGTAATCGACGCCCGAAATGCAGTTGAGCATCTCGAACTTGAGTTTCGCATGATCGCGCAGCACTGTAGCGACCGCGACGAGATCACCCGGTTCGACGAACACGAACGGATCGATCGCGTCGGCTTTCGTGCTCTTGATCTTCGTGCCACACTCGGCTTCGAGCGTGGCGATAATTTCGGCTCCGATCATGAGGATTTTGCCTTCTTTTTGGTTTGCAGGGCTTTGGCGTGAATCTTGGGTTTTTTTTGCACGGCCCGCGTTGCCAGCCAATTATTCAAGGACCGCGTACTCTCGCCGCTGCGATGACCGGCTATTACGCTCTCTACTCCGATATGTTCGTCCAAATCCGGCCATTCGATGGCATAGCCGCCGCCAAGAAGTCGCCAGTTTTTTCGCTCGGACCTCGTGGCATTCATCAATCGTGGGAACCACTCCAACGGAATCGCCATGCGACGTCCGTCAGCCAATTCAATCATCAGATGTTGAGCGGACAGTGCAACATTCACGGCGATCGGTTCGTACTCAAATGCTGAGGAACTCACGAATTCGCTCCAATGCGCTGTCGGTCGTATCGGAATCGATGGTCCAAACAACTGGCTCGCTGTGGCGATTGGAGATAATCGCCAATATTTCGCCTGTGTTGAAGCTCTCGATGTCGGCGTATTTTTCGCCATCGTCAAAAATAACGGCTACTCCCTCCTCTGCGGACGCAAGCACTTTGGTAGGGACGATACCCATAAAAATACATCGCTCAAGTACATTCTTCGCATTGCTTATGGCCGCCGCATTGGGAGGTTCCGCGCCGTAGGTGTTCCAATTTTTCCGCAGGCGAGCAAGACCGTCGATCGCTGCGAACAGGCTTTCTATCTGAGCGTTTGGAATTCGGCCTATTTGAGTATCCGTTTTCGCAATAGGATAATGCGTCATGCCATTGCCATCGATTGAGATGGGGAAACGGCTTGAAATCGGTGCGCGTTCTTCGATGGCCATGCACGCCTCCTCTCCACATTCTATCACGCCTTCGTCGGCGTTGCTTTTTCCTTGGTCAGCTTCGCCCAGGCGATCTGTTTCTCCAATGCTTTCGTCGGGTCGGCGTCCTCGAACTCCGGCGGCAGTTGGACGTAGCCGGTGCGGGCGGGGATTGGGATTTCGATGTTTTGGCCCTTTGTCAGATACCGCATGCCGCGAACTTTGTCCTGGATGCGCATCAGGCCTTCGAGCAGCGCCTCCGGTCGCGGCGGGCAACCGGGGACGTACACGTCAACCGGCACGACGAGGTCCACGCCTTTGACGACGTTGTAGCCGTACTTGTAATACGGCCCGCCGCCGCAGGTGCAGGCACCCATCGCGATGACGAACTTCGGATCGGGCATCTGGTTGTAGAGTCGGCGGACGCGCGAGGCCATCTTGTAGTTGACGGTTCCCGCGACGATCATGAGGTCGGCCTGCCGAGGCGAGGCTCGGAACGCACCGGCACCGAAGCGGTCGATGTCGTAGCGTGGACCGCCTACCGCCATCATCTCGATCGCGCAGCACGCCAGCCCGAACGTCATCGGCCACATGCTCGACTCGCGCGCCCACGCGATGCCCTGTTCGAGCGTTGCGACGGCGACATATTCTTCAAATCGGCCTTCGAGCCAACCCATGGGGTGCTCCTTGATAAACGTCGAGGTATTTCCGCTTGCGACTTAGCGCTCGCATGGGCCAATCCGAGCGCTAAGCCGCAAGCGGAAGATAGTTATTTATGCTGCTCCAGCGGCTTTTCGGGATCGAGTGCGGGTTCCTTGTGCAACGCAAACGCGCGGACCCAATCGATATCGCCGCGCCGCCAGACGTAGGCGAAGCCGACCATCAGCACGCTGAAGAATATGGCGATGTCGAAGAAAGCGATTTTCGCCCACGTCGAAGCCTCGGCGGCGCTAATGTTTACTACGCGATCGTCTCCACCTGTTACCGCCTTGGTTAATCCAAGACGGCGTTTGGTTTCGGAGCTTAGCTCGGACGGCACAAGCTGCTTGGAGATTGCTTGCCGAGCCGCATCATCCAACGCAGGATTCGCCAGCTGATTCGCCTTGCCGAACACCGTCGCCCAGGGAAAGAAGAACGCGACTTCAACGTCGAAAATGACGAACAACAGCGCGACGACATAGTAGCGCAGGTCGAACTGCACCCACGCACTGCCGACGGTCGGTTCGCCGCACTCGTAGATCGTGAGCTTTTCGGGGTCGGGGACGTTAGGGCGGATGACGCTGCCCATCACGAGATGGATGAACAGAAAGACCACGCCGACGGCTGCGAAGACGACGATGAAGAACACCATCGCCGCCACCGGGTCGCTCGGCGCGGGGAACAACGTATTGGCGAATAGCTGTTGCATGCGGTGTTATCCGTTCGTGGCAGCGAGTTGGAGTTTTTTGCGTCCCGAAAAACCGGAATCGAGTTCATGCCAATGCGTGACTTCCGCTTCACCCATGCGCCAGCAGAGGTAGACCTCGCGATCATCGTGCATGTGGCGGAAGTCGATTAGGCCGCTGAAGTGGTCCTTGAGTTCGACGCCGAGCTTCGTCAACTCGTGTTCAAACTCGTGCATTTTGTCTTGCCCGCGTTCGAACTCCTCGGCCAGCTGCTGTACTTCTTCTTCGTGGGCGCGATCGAGGCCCTTCGTGCTCTGCAAGCGTGACAAACGCTCGTAGCGATCGCGCAAGTCGTTGGCGAGCGTGGTGACGTCGCGCAGGATGGAACGCAACAGCGGCAGCATCGCGTTCGCCTCAGCGACGGAATAGAGCTTTCGTTTAGGCTTTCGACTTTTGGTGGCGTTCATGGAAGTCCTAATTATGATCCGCTTGTCGTATGGCGATTGCAAAACATCATGCGAGCGCTAAACGACAAACAGGTGAAATTCAGCTGGCCGCCGTCGGCGCGGGAGGCGCCGGCACCGCTGCGGGAGGCGCGGGCTTCGGCGGCGGCGGTGGGTCGGGCGGTTTCGTCCACACCGGTTCCGCCACAAGCTTGGAAGCCGCGATCGCCGTCGGGTTCAGCGTCGCTTGTCCCCAGGCGATTTCAACAGGCAGCTTGGCGAAATCGACCATGCAACCATCGCGTGTGTAACAGCTTTGATCGTGCGTCGAACCCATAAAGATGCAGTCGACGGGGCAGGGATCTACGCACAACGCACAGAACATGCATTTTGTGTAATCAATGGTGAAGCCATTGACGCGGAACCCCTTGCCCACGGGATTCTTGACCTTGTCGATGTAGATGCAATCGACCGGACAGGCCTTCGCGCATTTGTCGCAGCCAATGCACGTCGTCAAATCGAAGCGATGGAACCCGCGATAGCGCGGCTTCACCGGCACGGGCAGTTCGGGATACTCGAAATGCTGCGTGAACGCCTTGCGTTTGTACGTCTGCAAGAAGTACCAAAGGGTAATCCACAACCCCTGGGCCACGGTCTGAATGGCCACGATGATATTGCGAAACCAGGCTTTCATGCGAAGGTCCGTCGCTTTTGTTGCGTTGGCGAAAAAGGTTCCGTTAGTCTTTATAGGTGCCACGACGAGGGCAAGCAAGGGCATGTCGATTGACGAACAGAAACGCTGGACATTGCTATCGATGAGGTAGAATAAGCGTGCTGCCAAACCAAATTCGCTTTACGGCGTCCACTACCACATCACAATTCGCAGTTGTCATTATTTGCGGATGAAAGCGATCAACACGCAACCGCGTAGCGATCCAATTCGAGGAGTTGGAAGGTGGATTGTATTGTTGTATTTCGTTTAGCGGCCGCTCGGCGCCGGGCGGCCGTTAAACGGCAAGCAATCACAAGATGATCTTGCTAATCGGATACTCCACGATCCCACGCGCGCCAACGGCGTAAAGCTGCGGCATGATGTGACGCACGATGTCCTCGTCGATGACGATCTCCATCGCCAACCAAGCCGTGTCGGCAAGCGGCGAGAGCGTCGGGCTGTTCAGAGCCGTGCGCGGGTGCTTCTTCAAAAACGCCAGCACGCGGTCCTTGTTCGTGGCGAGCGTATTGAACTTCAGGCCAACCATCCCCTCGGCGGCCAAGGCGCCGCGAAGCATTAGGAGGATGTCGTCCATCTTCTGCTTTTTCCACGGATCCGCATAAGCCTTCTCGTTGGCGATGAAGCGTGTCGTGCTCTGCATCAACTCGGCGACGATGCGCAAATTGTTGGCCTTCAGCGAGCTCCCCGTCTCCGTCACATCGACGATCGCGTCCGCGAATCGCGGCGGCTTGACCTCCGTCGCGCCCCAGCTGAACTCGACCTGAG
This sequence comes from Singulisphaera sp. GP187, assembly GCA_945861245.1. GTDB lineage: Bacteria > Planctomycetota > Planctomycetia > Gemmatales > Gemmataceae > SIAQ01. Next base: position 30,411 of record CAMAUE010000007.1, on the reverse strand, counting down.
CGCTGACGCCATGCTCCTTCAAGTAACGCTTCGTCACGCCGACCAACTCCGTCGCGATCCGCTTGCCGTTGAGATCGGTCACCATCATGATCGGCGAATCATTGGGCACAGCCAGTACCCAGCGTACGGGTCCCCGACTGACCTTGGAGAACACGAGTTCGGCGAGTTCGGTCACCTCGGCTTCATTCTCGAGCACCCAGTCATGCCCGGTCAACCCGCAATCGAGCGAGCCGGCCTCGACGTAGCGAGGCATCTCTTGCGCGCGGATCAACGTGCAGTGGATTTCGGGGTCGTCAATGGTGGGATAGTAGCTTCGGTTCGCGAACGTGATCTTGAAGCCGGCGTTGCGAAAGAGTTCCGCGGTCGCTTCTTGCAAGCTGCCCGCGGGGATGCCAAGTCGAAGTTGTTGTGTCATGGTCGGTGGTTGGATTGATGTCCTGCTGAGGGTGATGTTGTTTTCCTGGGAGCACTATTATATCGGGATGAAACGGTCGTGACCTGATTGTTTAGCCGCTCGCCTTTGGCGAGCGCTGACGCCCTATTTTTACACTAATCGCAGCGTGCCGATTCCGCGCTCGCCAAAGGCGATCGGCTAAACTATTCCAACCCCTTCGCCATCTCTTCCTGGATCGCCTCCAACGATTCGATGCCCACGGAGAGGCGGATCAGGCCATCGGTGATACCCTGGCGTTCGCGCTCCTTCGGGCTGACGTAGCGGTGCGATGTGGTCGCGGGATGGCTTAACGTCGTCGAAAAATGGCCAAGCGACGGGCTGAACGGAATCCCCGGCGCGGCATGCAGGAAGCGATTGACGGCATCGCGCCCGCCGTCGAGTTCAAAGCAGACCATATGCCCGAACCCGCCTTTGAGCACGCGCTTCGCCAACGCATGGTCGGGATGGTCCGCGCGGCCCGGATACCACACGCCGGCAACGCCCGATTGCTCCGCCAACCAGTCGGCGAGCTTGCCGGCATTCACGCAGGCGGCATTGGTGCGGAGGTCCATCGTCGCCAGGCCGCGCTCCGCCAGCCAGCAATCGAACGGATTCGACGCCAGGCCCCAGATGCTGCTAGCGGCGTTGATGGCGGGCAGCATGTCGTCGTCCGTCCCGCCGACGAAGCCGAGCGTCACGTCGCTGTGGCCCGCGATCATCTTCGTCAGGCTTTCCATCACGAAATCGGCGCCGAGCTTCGTTGGCTTAGTCAGCACAGGCGTCGCGAACGTGTTATCGACGACGAGCAACGCGCCATGATTGTGGGCCAAGTCTGCCAGTGCTTTGACATCGACGACGCGCAACAGGGGATTCGAGACCGTCTCGACAAAAAGCAGCCGGGGACTTTTTTTGAGGGCCTTCTCGACGGCATCGAGATCATTCGCATCGACATAGTCGGTGTTGACGCCGAACCGCGGCAGCTCCTGCGAGAAGAGTTGCACGGTTCGGCCATACAAGCGATTGCCCGCGAGAATGCGTTGCCCCTGCGAGACGGTGGCAAGAACGATAGCACTGATCGCCGCCATGCCCGACCCGGTGACGACGCCCCAGGCCGAGGCCGATTCCTTCGCCAGCATCTGCGCGAGCCGACGAGCGTTCGGGTGTGCATCGCGAGCATAGATGTAGCCCGGCTCGCCATCGTTCATGATGGCGTCGAGCGCATCAAGATCGGGAATCGTATAAACCGACGACTGATAAATCGGCGGCACTAACGGATTCGTTGTGCCAAGGGATACCTTCGTCTTTTTCTTTGGAGTAGTCATTTGCCTTAGTCCGTGGTCCGTAGCAAAGCGGGAATGCAGCGTATCAGGTCCTGAGTCAGGATTCAGGAATCCGGACGAGCGCGTCAAGCCCGCGCAAAGAAAAAGCGATTCGAAACGCCGTCGAATCGCTCTCGTGCATCTTGTACCGTCGACGGGTGGGATTGTCGCCTTTCTGAGCCGCGCCCGTCAGGGAGCGGCCGACAACGAGCGCACGGCATCCTGTCGGCCGCGGCTCGGAAAAGGTTTGATTCGTCCGAGAACACGACATTTCCAGCCGTGCGATGTATCATCACGGACTACTGACCACTGACTACGGACTGAATGGCCTGCCACATGTCGCGATGCTGCCCCGCTCGTTCGGTTTGCAGGCCGAGCGGATAGGCGCGGAGTAGGGCGGCGTCGGCGCTGTCGAAATCGCCGCGGCGGAAGAAGGCGTACCACATTGGACCGGCCAGTGAACCGTCGCGATCGTAGACGAACATGCCGAGCCGAGCGTGATCGCGCACCAGTGCGATGAAGGCGTCGATCTGTTGTTTCGTCACCGTTTGCGGCGAGACCTCGAAGCTGATGTATCGCATGCCACGCGATTCGATCTGCTTGCGATCGGCGGTATCGTCCTCGCCCGGCAGGCGGATATGGATGACGCTCGCGGCGGCGTTGTCGCGCAGCCAATCGAGTTCGTCGAGTGATGGCCGAGTACCCGCGCGAACGCCCTTTTGCACGGCAGTGAAATTCGCGGGCGCGTTTGCGTTCGGCTGTTTCAACGGATCGCTTTTCGCGTCGGCGGGCTTTTCGAGAACCTCGGGTGCGTAAAGTTGAACCCGCGGTTGCACGATCGGTGGTGTCGGATCGGCGCGTTCGGTAGGTTGCCAAGGCGCCTCGGCGGGCGGCGGCGAATTCGTGATCAACGGCGGCGCGAGAGGGTCGATGCGTGCCCCGGGCGATGGCGGCGGCGGGACCACTGGGAACCCGCCCAGCGGAATCGGTTGCACCGGCACTGTCTGGATCGCCGTAGGTGGCGGCGGGGGCACGAACATCGGCTTCGCCTGTGTCGCGTTGTTCCCATGGCAACGCCAACCACTTGTCTGCCGACATCCGGTCAATGTCACCAACAATATCCCAACCGTAACCCAAATCGTTGCTCTGCTCATAGCGCACCTCCAACCTTCGGTTTCTTCACTACGATTGTAGGTCGCGGAAAACGCGGAACGTTAGCGCAAAGCCATGTTTTCAGTTTAATTGTCCCCACCCGGTGTTAAACCTTGCCGATTGTAGCGATTGGGCCAGCGACCCTGTCTAGTTTCCGCCTGTGGCTTAGCGGTCGCACGGGATTTTCCGAGCGCCAAGCCGCAAGCGGAAACCACAGGAGCCTGTTAAGTCTGCGCGATTCGCGTCTGTGCCTCCGGGCTTTGGCCAAGCACGACTACGGTGAAGCCCGACCGGCGTAGCGAGGCATGGTTGAGCCAATAGCGTGAGTCGCCGATGAGTCGGCCGGTCATGTGATCGCCGAAGAATTTGGCCGACAGCGAGCGATACGCGCAATGTTCGACGAGCAGCGCGGCCGCCGCCGCACCTTTGAGTACGCCGGGCATGTCGTTGCTGACGATTAGGCCGTGGTGATTGCCGGCTTTGACGAGCGGATCGTGGACGGCGGTTTCGATGCCTTGCTTCTTTGCCGCTTCGACCAGCAAACCGGCCGGACTTTCGCGGGCATCGTCAATGTCGGCTTTGTATGTCGCGCCGAGAATCGCGAGTTTTTGACCAGCCTTCAACTGACCAGATGCTTGAAGTTGTTCGAGAAAGCGTGCGCCTTGCCCATCGTTGATTTCGCGGGCGCAACGCAGAAGGTCGGTGTGCTGCGGATAGGCTTGCACCAGGTACCATGGATCGGCGGGATACAATGCCCGCCGACGCCCAGCCCCGGCTTGAGAATCTTGACGCGCGGATGGAGATTGGCGAGATCGATCGCTTCCCAAACGTCGATGCCCGCGTCCTCGGCGATGCGGGCGAATACGTTGGCGAGCGCGATGTTCACGTCGCGATAAGTGTTTTCCATGAGCTTGCACATCTCAGCCGTGCGATCGTCGGTGAGCGTGGTCTTGCCTTGACAGAAGCGTTGATACATCTCCTGGGCACGTTTGGCGGACTGCGGAGTGACGCCACCGAGGATGCGGTCGTTGTTCATGAGTTCGGCGACAGTATTGCTTGGGAGAACGCGTTCGGGGCAGTAAGCGAGATCGAAATCCCGCCCTGGTTCGAGGCCGGACTCTCTGAGGATTTTCCCGACGAGGTTGCGGTTTGTACCGACGGGTGAGGTTGATTCGAGAATGACGAGGTCGCCTGGTTTGAGAGCCTGGAGGATGGTTCGCGTTGCGCTTTCGACCATGGAGAGGTCGGCGCCTTTGCCTGGCGTGACCGGCGTGGGCACGCAGATCATGAAGGTATCGGAGGGCTCCGGTTAGTTGCGGTGACGAGGTTGCCGCTGTTGAACGCTGCGGAGACGAGTGTGGCGAGGCCGGCCTCTTCGAGCCGGGTCTTGCCGGACCGCAACATTTCGACGATGGTGGTGTCGATGTCCACGCCTTGCACGTAAAAACCGGCATTGGCCAACAGACTTGCCGTCGGCAACCCGACGTAGCCGAGACCGAGAACCGTTACTTCCGCCATGAGAAAATCCTCGACTTGGACGCGTTTTTTCCATTAACCATAGCATATTTTCAAAACAAGACGGCGCAGCTTCTGTTTAGCCGCTCGCCTTTGGCGAGCGCGGACAGGGCATTTTTCCGATGTTCCCAACGTTCGCCACGCCCGCGCTCGCCAAAGGCGAGCGGCTAAACAGGAACTACGTAAATTTCTTCCATGCCGATTGAACTCGACAATTTGATAATGGTGACCTATCTCTTCGCGCCGTCGGCGGCGAGCGGGACGATTCGCTTGCTCGGGTTCGCGCGGCACTTGCCGAAGTTCGGCTGGCGGACGACCGTTGTCGCACCGCCAGAGATGCCGTGGGAGCCTGTGGATCGCGATTTGCTCCAGCGAGTTCCGGCCACGACGAGGATTTACGAGACGCCTTACCCTCGCCATGCGTCGGAAGTGCTTCGCTGGGCCTGGCCAAACGGCATTTGGCTGCCACGTGCGTGGTCGGCAAGTCGACGTGCGCTAAGCGAGACCGCGCCACGCGCCGTGTTGACCTCCGGGCCGCCGCATTGGGTGCACACGCTTGGTTGGTATCTGAAGCGATGGCACGGCTTGCCATGGGTGGCGGATTTTCGCGATCCCTGGATCAGCGACGGCAAATCGCAGCCGACATGGGAGCCGTCGTGGCCTCGATTCTGGGAACGCCGCGATTTCAAACACGCCGACCTGATTCTCGCCAATGCCCCCCAAGCGTGTGCGTGCTATCAGTCAGCTTATCCCGAATATGCCCACAAGGTCATGACGCTTACCAACGGATTCGACCCGGAAAACTTCCCAGAAACTTTGCCGAAGACGGATGCGATCCTACCGTTGCATGTCATGCACGCCGGCGAATTGTATTGCGGCCGAAATCCTGCGGGCTTTTTTGATGCGCTCAACATGCTTAGAGCCGAGTCCGGCGTGCATCGATTCCGCACGACATTTTTTGGCCGAACGACTGGCGGCGGCATCGATTTGGCGAAGGAAACCCAAGCACGCGGATTGGAAGCGAGTGTCCAATACGGTCGCCAGGTCGCCTATCGCGACAGTCTGCAGGAGATGTCGAGTGCTGACATCCTGCTCTTGCTCGACAGCCGCGGCCGACGCATCGGCGTGCCCGCCAAACTCTACGAATACATGGGCACGGGCCGAGCGATCCTGGCGATGGCGGAGGATTACAGCGATACGGCGCTGATACTGCGCGAGAGCGGCCTGCCGTGCCGAGTCGTGCCACTGAACGATCCGGTGCGAATCGCCCAGGCGTTGCGTGAACTGGCGGCGGAAATAGTATCGCCGAACGCAACGCAGCCAACGTTGACGAAATTTACGCGTGAACACTTGACCGGCCAGCTGGCGAACTTGCTGCGAGAGCGCGTTCTCAAGCAAGCCCAAGGGTGAGGTAATCCGAACCCTTGCGGACATACCACACGCGAGCAGGATTGTCGTTTTTTCCGAGCCTTAATCGCCAGCGAAGGGCCGCTTGGTGCCCTTCGCTGGCGATTAAGGCTCGGGTCATTCAAACCGACCTGCGTGCAGCATAATGCTTGGAATGATCCCAGAGATTCGGAGCACCTCACCTCTGGGCTTAATTGAAAAGATTGCAGCCGGAGGCCTTGCCAACCTCTCCGCATCGTGGTATAAAACTCGCTTCCCATACGAATGTTCGTTTGGGAAAAACAAAACATCACAAGCTACTTGGCAATCCTTCCAGCGGTTCGTAGTTTAGTCTGGACAATAGTGTAAATTGATATCACAGTTTGTCCAAGGCAGTAGAGTCGCTGGCGATGGAGGTTGGTGAGGACCGATATGGCAATCACTAAAGACCGCAAAACGGAATTGATTGACACTTATCGGCGCAAGGCCGACGACACCGGCTCGGCCGAGGTGCAAATCGCATTGCTCACAGAACGTATTACGTATCTGACCGGGCATCTGCGCACGCACAAAAAAGACCACGCGAGCCGGCGCGGCTTGTTGATGATGGTCAGCAAACGATCCGGATTGCTCAGCTATCTGCGCAACACCGATCGTAATCGCTACCTGGTTGTCATCAGTAAACTCGGCCTGCGAAAATAATCAGACAGCTGACATCCGTCGGCTTATGTTTTTTTTCTCGCTCCGACCAGCCGATTCCGCTTCGACTTTCCTGCCGATCTAAGCAAGAGGTACTCCGTGCAGGTCTGTCGTGTAGAAATTCAGCTAGGCGGCCAAAAACTATTCCTCGAAACCGGTAAAATCGCCAAACAGGCGCATGGTGCGGTCATCGTCGGCCTCGGCGAAACCTGGACCATCACCACGGTGTGTGAGGGCAGCCCCATCCAAGGGCGTGACTTCTTCCCTCTCACCGTCGATTACCGCGAGAAAACCTATGCTGCGGGCAAATTCCCCGGCGGCTTCATCAAACGCGAAGGACGTCCGACTACCAAGGAAATCCTGACGTCGCGCCTCATCGACCGTCCCATTCGTCCGCTATTCCCGGCCAACTATCTCAACGAAGTTCAGATCATCTGCTCGCCGCTCTCCTATGACAAGGAGAACGATCCCGACATCCTGTGCATGATCGGCGCCAGCGCTGCTCTGCACCTGTCGCAGATTCCGTTCCTGAAACGCACCGGTTCGGTTCGCGTCGGTCGCATCGGCACCGAATTCATCGTCATGCCGACCGCCACGCAGATGGAGCAAAGTGATCTCGACCTTATCGTCTCCGGCACCCGCGATGCCGTCACCATGATCGAAGGCTTCTCTCGCGAAATGCCCGAAGAAACGATGGCCCAGGCGATTATGCTCGCCCACGGCGAAATTCGCAAGCTCATCGACCTGATTGAGGAATTTCGTACCAAGGCCGGACTCGGCGTCAAGGAAGCGCCGCCGCCCGCACCCGTGAATCCCGCCAAGGAAGCGGTGAAAGCGAAGTTCGGTGCCGAGTTCCGCGAATTGAAACAGACCAAAGGCAAGGCCGCCCGCGCTGATGCCATCAGCGCACTGCGCGACCGCATCCTCGCCGCGTTTGTGCCTGCGGAAGGCGCGGGTCAATTCGCCCCGGAGCAAGTTGCCCAAGCAATTGATTGGCTCGAAGAACAGATCGTCCGCACGCTCATTCTCGAAGGCAAACGCATCGACGGACGCACCAACAAGGAAATTCGCGCGCTCGCTTGCGAAGTTGGCGTCCTGCCCCGCGTGCACGGATCCGCGCTCTTCACTCGCGGCGAAACGCAAGCACTCGTCACGATTGTCCTCGGCACTTCCGCCGACGAACAACGCGTCGATGGCTTGGCCGACGAGGTTTCCAAGAAGTTCATGCTCGATTACAACTTCCCGCCGTTCAGCGTCGGCGAATGCAAGCCGATGCGTGGCCCCGGACGACGCGAAATCGGCCATGGGGCGTTAGCCGAACGCAGCCTCAAACCCGTCATTCCGCCTTCAGAAAAGTTCCCCTACACCATCCGCCTCGTCTCCGATATCACGGAATCGAACGGCTCTAGCAGCATGGCCTCGGTGTGCGGCGGTACGCTGGCCCTCATGGACGCCGGCGTCCCGATCTCCGATCCCGTCGCCGGCATCTCCATCGGTCTCGTCAAAGAACCGTCCGGCTGGACGCTGCTCACCGACATCATGGGCGACGAAGATCATTTCGGCGACATGGACTTCAAAGTCGCGGGTACAGTTCGCGGTATCACCGGCATCCAACTCGATCTCAAGATCGACGGCATCAACGAAGAAATCATCCGCGCCACGCTCGACCAGGCCCGCGATGCTCGCCGCGAAATCCTCCGGGCGATCGTCTCGACGCTCCGCTTCCCACGGCCCGACACAAGCAAGCACGCCCCGCGCATGCTCGTCACCAAGATCCATCCGGAAAAGATCGGCCTATTGATCGGACCGGGAGGCAAAACGATCCGCGGCATGCAGGAAATTACCGGCGCGAAAATCGACGTTCGCGAAGACGGAACCGTCGAAATCTCGCACGCCAACGGCGAAGGCGCCGAAGCCGCCAAACGCCGCGTCGAATCGCTCTGCGAAGAAGTGAAGGTCGGCAAAGTCTACGAAGGCAAAGTGACCTCGATCAAGGACTTCGGCGCGTTCATCGAAATCCTCCCCGGTCGCGATGGGTTGTGCCATATCAGCGAACTGGATGACAAATACCTGGATCGCGTCGATGCCGTCTGCAAGGTCGGCGACATCCTCAAGGTCAAAGTCATCGCCATCGACGATCAAGACCGCGTGAAGCTGTCGCGCAAAGTACTGCTTCGCGAGGCCAAGGGCCTCGACCCGGCGGCTCCGCAAGGCGGCGGTGATCGTCCGCCGCAAGGCGATCGTCCACGCGGCGATCGGCGCTAGGTCGGCATTCCTTAAGCCCCAGGATGAGCGCAGCGATTCCTGGGGATACACCCCCACCAATCGCTGCGCTCATGGTGGGGCTTTCTCGGTACGTTCCATGTCCGCGATTCATTCCGCCACCGAAGACTATGCCGCCCTCGCCGAGTTGGCAGGCGGCTTCATCCACGAAATCAAAAACCACCTCAACACGCTCAATCTCAACTTGCAGCTGCTGGCGGAAGATTTTGAGAATCCGGAAAATCAACGCGAACGCCGAGCGTTGACGCGCGTGCAAAAACTCCAAGGCGAATGCCAACGGCTCGTCGATCTCTCCAACGATTTTTTGCGTTTCGCACGCATCACCGACCTGCCGCTCGAACCCGGCGATCTGCGCAGACTCATCGAAGACATGGTCGATTTCTTCACGCCAACGGCGCGGGCGGCGAATATCGACATCAAAACCTTCCTGTCCGCTGATCTGCCAACCCTCAAGCTGAACACCGAGATGCTTCGCCAAGCCCTCTTGAATCTGATGCTGAACGCCGCCCAGGCGATGCCCAACGGCGGTGAACTGACCTTTCAAGCAACCGTCGAAAACAGCCAGGTCGCGCTCAGCCTGATCGACACCGGCATGGGCATTGAGCTGGAAGTGCTACCGAAAATCTTCAAGCCGTTTTACTCAACCAAATCCAAATCCGGCGGTTCCGGGCTGGGCCTCCCAACGACGCGCAAGATCATCGCAGCGCACGGCGGCACAATCGACGTACAGAGCGAACTCGGCAAAGGAACCAAATTCACGCTTCGCTTACCGATCACACCCGTATCGTAGAACTTCATGCCGACAAAACGTCGGAGCCGAAAGCGTAAGCAACGGTGTATTTCGATCGTCGATTTTCCCTCGTTCCCAGCCTCATGCTTGGGAACGCAATCTCATCGAGGAGGTTCGTGAATATGCGCGGGTTCATGTCTTTGAGTTCATCCTAGACGCCACCCTCAAAAGTCGATTTCCGAGGCTGAAGCGTAAGCGAGGCGGCCTGAATGCCTGGCTTACGCTTCAGCCTCCGACGGAAAATCGACTTTTGATGGGCGCATCATCCTTGATTGTCGTCGGTTTGCTCGTCGGTGGTTCAGGAGTGAACCATGCCAGGAGAGTCGGCAAAGATTATCGATTGGCGTCAGCAGGACACGGTTGACGGAAAATCGAATCCAACCGCGAGAGCTCCACTCCACGTAGCCAGGAATAATATCAGATCGACCCGTACGAAGTATCGCTCAAGCTTTGCCTATCCGAATGCCGATAACGTGGTTTGCGGAGTCACCCCATCTCTTCGATACGGAACCGCGTAAAGCCATGAAGGCACTCCCCAAAATACCTGGGTACGAACTGTTGACATGCCTCGGCGGCGGGGTAATTACTTCGGTTTACTCCGCGCGAGATTGTCAAAGTGATTTGCCATGCGCGGTGAAGACTCTGCGGCCCGATTGGGAGGATCAACCCGTTGCGGTAAAATTATTGCAGCGCGAGGCCCGAGCGTGCCTGGCGGTTAAGCATCCGCACCTGGTGTGCCTGCGTGAAGCCCACGTGATGACGCCGCCGCACTACTTGGTGATGGATTTTCTCCCGGGCGAATCACTCCGGCGCCGGCTGCGGCGCGACTACCAGGTGTCGATGCCGACGGCCATCTGGATCGCCCGACAAACCGCAGAGGCGCTGGCGGCGCTGCACCGCAAAGGCTTCATCCACGCCGACGTGAAACCCGAGAACATCCGTCTTATCGATGCCGGCAAGGCCGTGCTGCTCGACCTTGGCTTCGCGCATCGGCCCGGCGAGAACGCATCCTTTCAAGAAAAAGGCTACGTTCTCGGCACCGCCAACTATCTCGCACCGGAGTTGTGCGGCGAGGAACCGACCGATGAAGCACGATCCGACATCTTCAGTCTCGGCGTGACGTTGTTTGAATTGTTGACCGGGCAATTGCCCTATCCCCAGGGCGATCAGATAGAGACGATGCGCCGCCACAGTTCCGACAATCCGCAGCTTTTAACAGACCATGTGCGCGATGCGCCAGCTGGTTTGACGGAAGTCATCGACGCGATGTTGGCACGCAAACCGGAGGATCGACCACGCGCCGATAAGCTCGTGTACGAACTGATCCGCTATGAAATCGCCACCCTACGCATGCGGCGGGCAGCATAAATGCGTCCGTGGTCCTTAGTCCGTAGTCAGTGGCAAGAAATCCGGGTACAACGAACTACGGACCAAGGACCAAGGACGATTTATGCCAGAAGTTCTATGTGCTGGGATCATTGTCGCGGATCATGTCTGCCAACCGATTTCGCATCTGCCCGCCGCCGGCGAACTGGTGACGACGGATGGCATGTTGCTGACGATCGGCGGTTGCGCAGCGAATGCGGCCGTGGACCTCGCAAAGATGGACGTGCGCGTCACCATCGCCGGGCGCGTCGGTGCCGATGTCTTTGGCCGTGTCGTGACGGATATTTTGCGCGACGCCAAAGTCGATGTCTCCGCGATCCAGTCGACGCCAGGGTTCGACACCAGTCAAACGCTCATCGTCAACGTCAAGGGTGAAGATCGGCGTTTCGTGCACACGTTCGGCGCCAATACCGCATTTCAAGCCACCGATATTCCGCTCTCGCTGCTCGACAAGGTCAAGATTCTCTACCTCGGCGGCTACCTGCTCATGCCGACGGTGACCCAGGATGATCTCACGACGCTCTTTGCGAAAGCGCGGGCGAAGGGCGTAAAGACGGTGCTCGACATCGTCGTGCCGGCGAATAGCGAATGTCGCAGCCGATTCGATCGATTGCTGCCTTACGTTGATCTGTTCCTACCGAATCGCGACGAAGGCGAACTCATCCTGGGCGAAAGCGATCCACTCAAACAGGCCGAGACGTTTCTGCGCATGGGCGCGGCGACGTGCGTGATTACGCTGGGCGGCGGCGGTTCGGTACTGGCGAGCGGCGATTTGCGTTTGCGAGCGGGTGCCTATTCGGTTCCATTCATAGACGGTAGCGGCGGCGGGGACGCGTTCGACGCCGGCTACATCTGCGGACTCCTGCAAAACAAGGGACCGGAGGAGTGTCTCCGCATCGCCAGTGCCCTGGGCGCAAGCTGCGTGCGCGCAGTGGGCACGACGCCGGGCGTCTTCACACGATCCGAATGCGATCAATTCCTGCGCGAGAACACGTTGACGATTGAACGTCTTTAACAAAAAAAACTAACCACAGAGACACAGAGAACACAGAGAAATGCAATGGGAATCACGAGTTCGGGCAGCGTTTCGATCGCGAATAGTTTTTCATAGTATTTTCTACCTATCTTGATTTTCTCTGTGTTCTCTGTGTCTCTGTGGTTAGGTGAGTAATTCAAGCAAGCCGGACACGCCATGACGCACGACGCTGAAGTCTGGATGAGCCGAGCGATCGCGCTCGCGGAGCGCGGGCGGGGTTACGTCGAGCCGAACCCGCTGGTCGGGGCCATCGTGGTGCGCGACGGCGTGTGCGTTGGCGAAGGTTGGCATGAACGGTTTGGCCAGGCGCATGCCGAAGTCAATGCGCTGGCGCACGCTGGCGAGGCTGCACGTGGCGCGACGCTTTATGTGACGCTGGAGCCGTGCTGCCATCAGGGGAAGACGCCGCCGTGCACCGACGCCGTACTGCGATCGGGCATTGCAAATGTCGTGGCCGCGTTGCAGGATCCCTTTCCCAAAGTCGCCGGCCAAGGCGCGGCGATCTTACGAGCCGCCGGAGTGAGCGTCGAGTTAGGCGTCGGCGAAGCCGAGGCGCGTCGGCAGAACGCGCCGTATCTCAAACGCCTCGCCGCGGGTTTGCCTTGGGTCCATGCGAAATGGGCCATGACGCTCGATGGAAAAATCGCGACTCGCACCGGCAACTCACGCTGGATCAGCGGCGAAACCTCACGCCAACGCGTTCACACTCTGCGCGGATGCATGGACGGCATCGTCATCGGCGTCGGCACGGCACTCACCGACGACCCACTGCTCACCGCGCGACCGCCCGGCCCGCGCACGCCGACTCGCGTCATCGTCGATACGCATGCAAGGCTGCCCGCCACATCGCAACTCGTGCAAACCGCGAAGTTGGTCCCCACGTTGGTTGCCACTTGTGCGACGCACGCCGCCGTACTCGATCCACTGCGAACCGCCGGCTGCGAAATTGTCCAACTTCGACAGGACGTGTCGGGACGTGTCGATGTTTTGGCACTGTTGAAAGAACTCGGTGCTCGCGGCTGGACGAATGTGCTCGTGGAAGGCGGCGGCGTGTTGCTCGGCTCGCTGTTCGACGCTTCTGCCGTTGATGAGGCCCATGTCTTCGTCGCACCGCTGCTGATCGGCCAGGGCGACGCCAAATCGCCGATCGCCGGACTGGGATGGGACCGCATTGCCGCGTGTCCTCGCTTACGGCTCGATGCCGTCGAACGCTGCGACGACGACATCTACCTGCGCTACCGTCGCGGCGTTGAACCGATTGGCCCAGTTGGATAGACTGCATGTATACCTTTGACGGCTGAGTTTGACGCTTTTCCGAGCCGCGACCGTAAGGGAGTGCTCGGCATTCTGTCGGCCGCTCCCTTACGGTCGCGGCTCGGAAATGTTTTGATCGGCTCGAAAATGTTTTTATCGGTTCGGAAAAGCGACAACATCTACCATGCGAAGTATATGTCGCTCGCGGTTGCCAATGAGCCGCCGTCGATGCTGCGATTCTACAACCCAAGAGAATTCAACCCATGCGCCACATGCTCTCCTCATTGGTCGCCATCTGCCTTTCCGCGACAACCGCCACCGCCACCGATTGGCTGCAATTCCGTGGCCCCGATGGGTCGGGCGTCGCCAAGGCCACCAAAGCCTCGGCAGAATGGAGCGACACCAAGAACCTGCTCTGGAAAACCGATTTGCCCGGCCACGGTTCGTCCAGCCCGATTCTCGTCGGCGAGCAAATATTCGTCACCTACTACACCGGCGCCGGCAAGGACAACCCGAGCGCGGAGGGCCTCAAGAGACACCTCGTCTGCCTGAATCGGGCCGGCAAAATCCAGTGGACGCGCGACATCGCTGCCGATGCTGCCGACGATGCCTATCGCGGTTTCCAGGCTCTGCACGGTTATGCGTCAAGCACGCCCGCTTCGGATGGCAAGCACGTCTATTGCTTCTTCGGCATCGCCGGCGTCGTCGCTTTTGATCTCGACGGCAAGCAAATCTGGCGCAGCAGCGTTGGCAAGCAGACTCACCGCTGGGGTTCCGGCTCCTCCGTCGTTCTCCACGACGACCTCGTCATCGTCAACGCCGGCGTCGAGTCGGGCGAAATCGTCGCTCTCTACAAAGCCGATGGCAAAAAAGCCTGGTCGCAACAATCCGGCACCGATTGGACCTGGAGCACGCCGATCCTCGCCAAAACAACCAACGGTACGGAACTCGTTTCTTCCGCCAGAAACGCTGTCACCGGGATTAACCTCAAGACCGGCAAGGTCGCCTGGACTTGCAACGGCGTGCAGGATTACGTCTGCCCGAGTGTCGTCGTCAACGACGGTGTCGCCTTCGCCATCGGCGGCCGCTCCAATACCGCCATCGCCTTCAAACTCGGCGGCTCGGGCGACGTCACGGCGGCCAACCAACTCTGGAGCGCGAAGAAAGGCTCCAACGTCTCATCGCCCCTCTACTACAACGGGCACATCTACTGGGCGCATGATGCTAGCGGTACGGTCTATTGCCTCAACGCCAAGACCGGCGACGTGGTATACGAAAAAAGGCTTAGCCCCGAGCCAGGTCGAATCTACGCGTCGGCCACGCTGGCGGACGGAAAGATCTACTATGTAACGCGCGAAAACGGAACCTACGTCATCGAAGCCAGTCCGACCTTCAAGCAGCTGGCGCATAACACTTTCGCCGCGGACCGCAGCGTCTTCAACGCCAGCCCGGCGATTGTCGATGGCCGTATTTATCTGCGCTCGGATCGCGCGATTTACTGTATCGGCGAAAAGTAGCACGATTCCGTTTAGCCGCTCGCCTGTGGCGAGCGCGGGCGCAATCGCGGCGATTGCACTCGTCACAGGCGAGCGGCTCAACAGCGGAGTATTGACCCCATGAAACGCTTCGTGCTTTTCTGCTTCGTGTTAACCCTCGGCGCCGGACTCGGCGCTGCTGGGCTGTATGTCGGTTCGAACTGGAAGCGATTCAAATCGTTCAAAAACATCGAAGCGATTGAGTTAGCCGTCACCGACGCTACGACGGAACTCCGCAAAGCATGCTCCGGTGACGATGCGCTGAAGGGTTCCGCCATCCACTCGGTGAGCATCGACGACGACAAGCGCCAGCTTCAGATTCGCGGCTGGGTCGCACGCAAGGAACAACTCGCCCTGCTGGAGACGAAGGCTCGCTCGCTTATCGAAACGTCGCCCGAATTGAAGCGCGAGTGCGATGCCGGCCTCATACTTGACACAGTCAAAGTGCTGTCGATTGCCGACCAGGTTCCGAAACTGCAAAGCGACTTCGATGCGGGGCGTGGGTTTGAGCATGACGCCGAACTTCGCCTACTGCTGCGTCACACTCGCATCGATGCGGGGACGTTTGATGACCAGGCGAAGCTAACGTTTCGCGTCGTCAGCGTGGGGGTTAACGAGAAGTCGGGAGCGATCGCGCCGAAGCTCGTCGTTGTACTTCGCACGCGGCTGCAGTCAGCCGAGATGAAGTTTGCCGACTTGCCGGAGATCGCCGTCGCTGCCGCCGTCCACGACCATCCGATCCGCCCGATCATGAAAGCGCTCGCGCAGGACGACACGCTGCGCGACGCTCGCATCGTCAGCGCCTGGTTCGACAACAAAGGCACGCTGAGACTCGACGGATTCATCGCGAAAGAGGAGCAACGCAAGCCAGTCGAGGCCGCCGTATTGGCGCTCGCCAAGGATCCGTTGACGCGCGAAATCGTGGCGAATTCCGGCGACAAGGACGCCAAACCGAACGTCTTGCTTCGATTGACGCTGTTTGACCCAGCCGAGAAGACGATTGCATTGCAGAAGCAACTCGTGCAGTACGCGGTCAAGGAAAACAAACCGCTCTTGCGTCGCGCGGTTATTCACGACGTTGCCCCGAAAGTCGTCCTCCGTAAGGACGGCGGCGATGCCACCGACGCCGGTGGCGCGAGCCATGTTTACCGGGTCGCGATCCGCATGTTTGCGACTGCCAGTGAACGCACGGCAATCGAGACCGACCTCGCGATCTGGCTGCCAACGGTTTTGCCCAGCGTCATCGATACGAATCTCACACCGATGGCTGTGCGCCTGATCGCGACGGTAAACGATCCGCCGATGCCGGCATTGCAAGCGAAAATCGTCGAGCGCGGTCTGGACGGCGCAGTCGTCACCGACGTGCGCCACGATGAATCCGGTCGCCTCGAACTGCTCGGCCGACTGCATGCGCCGATGCCTGAAGCGACGAGAGCCCTCGATGCGGTGGCGAAGGATGTTCTCGCGGACGTGCCAAGGTGGACCGTCGAGACGATAACGCCGCACGAATGGAAGCTGTCCAAGCCGGCAGCGCCTGCCTGGTCCGAGGTCATCGTTGCCACGCAACAGAAACTCGCGGACACCAAATCCGAGGCCTGCCGCGTTCGGCTCGATCGGCTGTACTTCCAGTATGTCAACCGCAAGTTGATGTTGCACGCCGTTGGCGCATTCGTCGTGGACCGACCGCAGGAATCGCCTACGCTGGCACTGCTCGCTGCTATCGATGGCACGATCGTTTCACGCGACATGATAGCCGTGGATACTGGCAAAATCAAAACCTTCGCCAACCCGCTCCTTGAAATCCAAAACCGCACCACCGAACGCGGCGATCTGGACGGTGTGCGTCTCACCCACGTCAGCTACTCGGCTGCCGGCGACCTTCGATTCGACGGCTTTCTCGGCGAGCCAAACCAGAAAGCCAAGCTGACGACGCTGATCGCCGACCGCCTCGTCAATATGCCTGGCGCAATCCGCCTCAGTGATGACGCCAACGCCAAATCCGGCTGGTCGCTCGATGGCGTAACGTCGTATCCACTCGCGAAAGCCACGCTCGCCTGGCCCGATTTCTTGCGTGCGTTGCAAACGGATTTCGCCGAGGCGCAGAATCTGTCGCTACGGCGAGTGTCCGTGCAGCGTTCTTATTTCCGTTTCGAGGGCGAGGAAGGCGACGCCAAACGGCGACTCACGCTTCGGTGGCATGGCACGTACCTTGCGAAACGTGCCCAGAAAGTTGATCCGAGCATGCTCTCTCGTACGATCAGCGCAGCGTGCAAGCGCATGTTGCCGGAGTCGGCGATGGCATTCGTGGAAGGCGAGGTCGCGGTCGTCGAATCGCCAGTCTACGAGCTGCAACAATTAGCCGTCGCACAGAAACACGATGGCATGCTCTTCCTCGAGGCGTCGTTCGATAAAGGCGGCAAGCTTGTTTTCGACGGCATGCGCGGCAACGACGAACAGTTAAAGTCGATCGGCATGATGATCGAGCGCGTCGTCAATGACAAGGACCGCAAGCCGATCGCGCATGCGGGGCTCGCAGGCTTTGAGCGTATGAAGCCGACGCCGTGGCTGCCGCTCCTGGCCGACGTGCGTGCGAATTTCGCAGGCGACAAGAACGCACTGTTCCGCCAAACGCGTATCGATCGCGTGTTCTACACGATCGACGACGTCAAAATGAAGCCGATCGTCCACGTTCAGGGCATTTGCATCTTCGCCGGCAAGACGCTAGCGGAGGACGAACAAGCCGTTGCCATCACCGAGGTGCTGAAGAAGCGTTTGCAGTCGCATGAGGTCGAAGGATTCGAGATCAATGTGGCTGGTGTGGATCGCAAGAAGAATCCCGCCGGCGACATGCAGAAGCAGGCGAACGACACGGGTATCGCCGGCGCGGTCTTCACGCAGATCGGTTTCGATTCGAAGGGCGGCTGCTACGTCGTCGTACCGTTTGTCCCGAAGGGCCAGGACGAATCGATCCGCAAGCTCATCGACGATTTCACCAAACACCATCCGCACCTCGGTCCAATCCGCCAAGTCGTGAGCGTGCCGACGGCGACTGTGGAGAAAAAGTAAAATTCAGGAAACCTTGGGCGTGATTGCTTTACCACGCAGAGGACATTTCCAGGTCAAAATCAACCCCGAACCGATTGGCCTTGCGAAGGTGCGCGAGTCGGCGTTGGCCGTCGCGGCAAATCCGTATTGCTTTAGACTTTCGCCAACTCCTCAAGCAGCAGCCGTTGCACGGTTTCCGTGTTGGCCATGCCTTTCGTCTCGCGCATCACGAAGCCTTTGATCGCGTCGGCGGCTTTCGTCTTGCCCTTCTTGAAATCGGCAACCGCCTTGGAGTTGGCGGCAATCGCCTTGCGAACTAGCTCCAATAGTTGATTGTCGTCGGTCACCGGCTTGAAGCCTTTGCGGTCGATCACTTGCTTGACCGACTCGCCGGTGTCGATCATGTCGGCATAGACCTCGCGGGCTCGCTGTTTGTTCAGGCCGATGGCTTTGATCTCGCGAATCAAATCACCGAGACTCTCAGCAGGCAGCGGGCATAATTTGATGTCGAGCTTGCGTTCGTTCAGGGTTGACAACAGATCGTTGATGATCCAGTTGCACGCTTCCTTGGCGTCGCCGCAGCGGTTGGCGACGATCTCGAAGTAGGCGACAAACGCTCGCCCCTGGCGCGACAGCACGCCGGCGTCATATGCGGTCAGCCCATATTGCGATTGCAGACGTGCGTTTTGCGCTGCCGGCAGCTCGCCCAACTCCTGGCGTATCTGAGCAAGCAGCGTCTCATCGACCGTCACGGGCACGAGGTCGGGTTCCGGGAAGTAGCGATAGTCCGACGCCTCTTCCTTTCGCCGTTGCACCTCGGTTCGGCCAATGCGTTCATCCCAGCCCGCCGTCGCCTTGCTGACGGGCCGTAACGTGCCATCGGCTCGGCGCTCGGCGATGGGAACGATGTTGTAGTCGCGAAACTTGCCCGGGCGCGATGTGTCGATCTGCCAGTAGCCGCTTTCAAGATTGCGTTCGAGTTCCGCGGCCTGGCGATCGACTTCGTAGTTCAGCGCTCGCTCGACGCCGCGAATGGTGTTGAGGTTTTTCACTTCGATGATCGGCGTGGCGACGAAGCTGCCATCGGGCTGAGCGACGTGCAGGTTGACGTTGGCGTCACAGCGTAGGCTGCCCTCCTGCATCTCGCAATCGGAGACGCCGATCTCGCGCAGCAACAGCCGGATTGCTTCGAGGTACGCCTTGGCCTCCTCGGCGGTTTCCATTTCGGGCTGCGAGACGATTTCGAGAAGCGGCGTGCCGGTGCGATTGAGATCGACGAGCGAATCGTTTCGGCCAGCGTTTTCGTCGTGCAGCATCTTGCCCGCATCCTCTTCGAGATGGGCACGGATAATGCCGATCGTGCGCGAGCCGGCGGACGTTTCGATTTCGAGCGAGCCATTCGAGCTGAACGGCAAATCGTACTGGCTGATCTGATAGTTCTTGGGCAGATCGGGATAGAAGTAGTTTTTGCGATCCCACTTCGTGAACGGCGCGATCGTGCAGTTAAGAGCAACGGCAGCCTCAATCGAGAGTCGAAACGCTTGCCGATTCATGACGGGCAGCGTCCCCGGCATACCGCAGCAGACCGGGCACGTCGCCGAGTTCGGCGGCAAGCCAAACTGCGTGGAGCACCCGCAGAACAGCTTTGTCTTGGTGAGAAGCTGCACATGAACTTCGAGACCGATAATGATGCGGTGGGACATTCTACTTCTTTCAGATTCAACGAGTTATAATTCGCACGGTAGAAATTGTCGCTTTTCCGAATCGAAAAAAACATTTCCGAGCCGCGACCATAAGGGAGCGGCCGACATAAACCGCACGGCATCCCTTCGACCGCTCCCTTACAGTCGCGGCTCGAAGAAGCGTCTAATTCACCCGTCAAGGGTATACGAAGGCAATGCACCTTTGTCGCACTTTGTTATTCGCACTTTGTTGTGGGAATTAACCAGATTGGGTCAGCTTGTCGTGTTTTCCGAGCCTGAGCGCCAGCGAAGGGCCGCTTTTGCCCTTTGCTGGCGCTCAGGCCCAGATCAGACATATCCAGCCGGGGGCAGTATAAGCTGAATCTCCGTGCTTTCGTCGCGTCATTCAATCGCATTTCTACATCCTCATTCTATCAGGTCCACGCGTTCGCGGTATTGAGATCCACACCTGCACAGAACGGCATGCCCAGGGGTCGCATCTAGCTTTCCCCGCGGCGTGCAAGTATAATCGCCATCCACTGGACCGAACGTGGTCTCGCTGTCTATTCCCAAGTTTTCCGAGGGGTTTTCGATGCAGCTCTCACTATCCCATGCGGTTCGCGCGGCTACGCTTGCCCTCACCGTCTCAGCAACGGTGTGGTACTTTTTGCCCGATGGCTTCGTGCATTCCCAAGGCAAGAAAACGCCCAACGGCAAACCCAAGGACAACGTCGCCGCGGATATCCTTAAACCCGGACCTCGACCGAAGAAAGCCCCGCTGCCACCAAGCCAACTCCCGCTCGAAGTCGTCAAGGGTGAACGGATCGCGTTCGTCGGCAACACCACGGCGGAACGTATGAGCCTGTACGGCCATTTCGAGACGATGCTGCACCTACGCCACAAAGCCAAAGGTTTGATCGTCCGCAACTTCGGCTTCCCGGCAGACGAAGTCGGCGTTCGCCAGCGCTCCAACGACTACACCAAACTCGACGATCCGCTCTACGCCTTCAACCCCGACACGTTTTTCTGCTTCTTCGGCTGGAACGAGTCGTTCAAGGGCGAGGCCGGGATCGAAGCCTTCAAACAACAGTACGAGAAGTTCATCGACGAGTACACGGCGAAGTACCCGCGCGATGATGCCAAAAGCCCGCCGCGGTTTGTGCTGGTATCGCCCATCGCTTTCGAGAACACGGGCGACAAGTTCCTGCCAAACGGCGTGACCGAGAACGCCAACCTGAAGCTCTACGCCGCTGCCGTCAAGGCCGTTGCCGACAAGCGAAAGCTGGCGTTCATCGATGTCTATTCGCCGACGGCGAAAGCGTTCGCGGCTGGCGGAGGCAAGCTCACCGTCGCTGGGTTTCAGATGAACGAGGCCGGTGACAAAGTGCTCGGCGAAGCGCTCGACACTGCTCTGTTCGGCCCGTACACCGAGGCCAAGCCAGGTACGACCGATTTCGAACGCGTACGGGCCGCCGTCATCGACAAATCCTGGATCCATCACCAGGACTACCGCATGGTCAACGGCTGGTACGTGTACGGCGGCAGGCGGACCTTCGACACCGAGACCTTTCCGCGTGAGTACGCCAAGCTACGCAAGATGACGGCCGTGCGCGATCAATACGTCTGGGATCTCGCCAACAATCGACAGGTTCCGGAGGCTCCCGATGACTCCAAGACTGGCGAGTTGATCGTGCCGCCGACCCGCTTCGGCGCCCCGGGCCGAGATTATTCCGAGAACAAGACGCTCACCTACCAGAAGCCCAATGACTTCATCAAGGGCGCACGCGTGCCGGCTGGGTTCGAACTCAAGCTGTTCGCGGATGAAACGAAATTCCCCGAGATCGCCAATCCGGTACAAATCAACTTCGACAGCAAAGGCCGGCTGTGGGTTGCATGCATGCCAAGCTACCCGCAATGGCGGCCTGGCGATCCGAAGCCAGCCGACAAACTCATCATTCTCGAAGACATCGACGGCGACGGCAAAGCCGACAAGTGCACCGTCTTCTACGACAAGCTGCAATGCCCGACCGGATTCGAATTCTACAACGGCGGTGTACTCGTCGTCGATCAGCCGCGCATGCTGTTCCTCAAAGACACCGACGGCGACGACAAGGCCGATGAAGTCAGCTACTTCATGGACGGCTGGGCGACCGACGACACGCACCACAGCTGCGGCGCCTTCGAGTGGAGCCACGGCGGACTCCTGCACATGCTCGAGGGCATCGCCACCAGCACGACGCTCGAAACACCGTGGGGGCCGCATCGCAGTTCCGGTTCCGGCGGCTGCTATGTCCTCGACCCGCGCACCCTCAAGATTCAACAGTTCGCTCTGCCCGGCATGTACAACATGTGGTGCTACGTGTTCGATCAATGGGGCCAGGGCATCGTCGGCGATGGCACTACGCCGAACCAGACCTGGGATGTGCCACTCTCGGGCAAACAATTTCAGGGCCGCAAGGGCTTGAACTTCGTCCTACCCAACGGCGTTCGCCCGAATCTGGGCAACGAATGGCTCGTCGGCCGCGCCTTGCCTGACGATGTGCAGGGGCAGTTTACCTACGCCTGTGTCATCCAGATGAACGGTCTGACGCGTTATTCGCTCAAGGATGACGGCGCCGGCTTCCAAGGCGAACGCATCAAGGCGAAGGAAGGCGGGTACGACGACCTGATCCGCTCGCCCGACAAACACTTCCGACCCTGCGACCCGCAGATTGGCCCCGACGGCGCCCTCTGGGTCGGCGATTGGGCCAACGCACTCATCGGCCACATGCAATACTCGCAACGCGACCCGAACCGCGGCCATTCCCATGGGCGAATGTACCGCCTCGTCGGCGTCGGTAAGAAATTAGTCACGCCCGTAACCCAGCACGGTAAGAGCGTGGTCGAAATTCTCGAGCAATTTCGCGAGTACGAATGGCGCACTCGCTACCGCGCTCGGCGTGACCTCCGCGCTCGCCCAGCCAACGATGTGCTGCCCGCGGTGGCTGCGTGGGTTGCGAAACTTGATCCCAAGGACGCGGATTACGATCGACTGCGCTGCGAAGCGTTGTGGATTCAGCAAGGCCATCACGCCGTGGACCTCGCCCTGGTCGACGCCGTGCTGGCATCGAAAACGTTTCAGGCTCGCGCAGCGGCTGTGCACGTGTTGGCTGACGAACGCGATCGGCTTCCCGACGCGCTGTCACGCCTGAAGAAGGCCGCCGACGACGAACATCCCCGCGTGCAAGCGGAGGCCGCTCGCGCACTCAGCTTTTTCCCGACTGCCGACGCGATGGCCGCCGTCGCCGACATCGCCAAAAAGCCGATGGATTACTGGACCCGCTATACCGTGGAAGCCTCGCTCTCCGCCAATGAAGCGGCCTGGCGGCCCGATTACCTGACCGGCAAAGTCGCCATTCGCAGCCCGGAGGCGGCGAAGATCATGGACGGCATCCTCAAAAACAACAAAGTCGGCGCCGTGGCCGCACCCTTCCTGCAACTTCTAGTAAGCCAGGAGATGAAGTCGAAGGAAGAACGCTTCCGCGCCATGACCGCCTTGGTCGGCATCAAAGGCAATCCCACCAAGGGCCGCGAAGTCTTCCAACGTGCCTGCGTCGCCTGCCACAAAGTCGGCGCCGGCGAAGGCGCCGAGTTCGGCCCGAATCTGGACAAAGTCGCCATGCGCTTGACCCGCTACAAAATCGTCGAGTCGATCATCGATCCGAATGCCGAGGTTGACAAAAAGTACCTCATCACGCGCATCGAGACCGTGTCCGGCAAAGTGCTCAACGGCCTAGTCATCTCGGACACCAAAACCGAAGTCGTTCTGTTCGACGGCAAACAGAAAATCACGCTGAAGGTGACCGACATCGACAGCCGGGCCCAACTAAAACAAAGCAGCATGCCCGAAGGCCAGGTCATCACGATGGCGCCGGCTGAGTTCATCGACCTGGTCGAATACCTAAGCACGTTGAAGTGAGTGAACCAAGCCCCACCATGAGCGCAGCGTTTGGTGGGGGTCTTGGCCAAGCGATCCTGAACTTTTTCGGTCTTTTCCGCACGTTCTAGGCGTATTGGCCACGAAGCCGGGGGAAAGAGGGGGCGCCAAGAATCAAGGCAGATGGAGAAAAGATAAAAAAAAGCACTACCGACTTTGACAGGCTAATTGCGGGCGTGTTACGATGATGAAAAAAAGCTCGCTGCGGGCACCATACCTGACGCCACCCTCAAAAGTCGATTTCCGAGGCTGAAGCGTAAGCGAGGCGGCCTGAATGCCTCGCTTACGCTTCAGCCTCCGACGGAAAATCGACTTTTGATGGGCGCGTCATAGCGGCTACCGTAAGATTCTGCCGATGGGTAAAATATGGGTGTAGGCGCCTTCAATGAAACTGCGTGTGTATCTTGAGACGACGATTCCGAGTTACTTGACCGCATGGGTTAGCCGCGATCTCGTCATGGCCGGCCACCAGCAGACGGCGAGAGAATGGTGGGATACACGGCGCGAGGATTTCGAGTTGTTCGTTTCGCAATTCGTCATTGATGAGGCCGGCGCTGGCGATCCCGATGCCGCTCGACGCCGGTTGGAGATTTTGGAGAATATGCCGCTTCTCGATCCTGGCGATAAGGTTCACGCTCTCGCCGACGAGTTGCTGAAACGTGTTCCGCTGCCGCCCAAGGCTGCGACTGACGCGCTGCACATAGCGATCGCTACGATCCACGGTATGGATTTTCTCCTGACCTGGAATTGCGCCCACATCGCCAATGCCGCACTTCGCCCCAGCATTGACGCCACCGACAAAAGTCGCTTTACGAGCCGGAAGCGTAAGCGACGGACTGGAGAAATCCGTCGCTTACGCTTCCGGCTCGTACTTTTGTCGGCGGCGGCGTCAGCATTGAAGCGATCTGTCGAGAGAATGGCTATGAACCGCCCGTGATTTGCACACCCGGAGAATTGCTGAAGGAGTGACTGATGGCCTTAGATAGCATCATCACCGAAGTGCGACAGGCTCGCGATGAGTTGGCGAAACGCTTCAACTATGACCTGCGAGCGATAATCCAGGATACCAGAGAACGGCAGGCGGCTGGTGGACGCAAAGTAGTGACCCGCCCACCATCGCCGAGCCAGCTGTTGCAGCAGCCGGAGCCAGCTCTTTAGCGTTCCGACTTATGAAGCCCCGCGAGCCTCTGGTGCGTCCACGCGGGCGATTGGCAAAGCGTGCCGCGATTTTTTTCGTTGGAGGCCGAGATGTTCGCAGATGTACCACCGCTACTCACGTATTGTGCCGATTGGTATATGCTCGGCTGGCCGGCTTCTGTGATCGTCCCGTGCGCATTGTCGGCGTCGCTGATCACGTTGTTCTTGGTGGTGGCACGTCGGGCCCAACCGTTATGGCGCTTCGTGACCCTTGTGTTCTGTGTGTCCCTTTTCATCGTGGCTGACTATGTGGCCTACGAGATCGGCAACCACAACCAGCACCTGTGGCGAAAGGATAATCGTCGGCCTCCGCGTCCCGATGATCTGGATCGGCGGGAGACGCCGTTCGTGAAACCAACCGAATGACGTCGGCGCTGGCGCACCGGACGATCAGGCGTTTTGCCGCGAGGCCAGGCGGTGTGCGGCACTCGCGCACCATCTGGAACCACGTGCTCATGCAACCCGATTCGCTCGATATCTCGGATTCCGTCACGTGGGATGACGGCATCCCTCGGCCTCACTGGGACCTCATCGACGCTTGGATCGATACGCGCGTGCCGACCGAAATGCACGACGAGGCGTGGACCGACATCTCTCGGCAATGGCTGGGCATGCTCGCGGATGTGTTTGCTGGTTCGCTCGCGGTATGGGAATCGGATCGCATCTTGATGCTCGCGCCGAATCATGAGGCGATCGCATCGACGTTCCTTCGCAGCGCCGAAGCGAGTATGGAGCATATCTTTCGTTCGTTTCACGACCTGATCGAGCATTCCTTTCCGGGCAAGCAGACGATGCTCGTGCTGGATTATCCGGACGACTACTACCGTTACGTGGAGCCGTTTCAGCCGGAAGGGCAACTCGGCGGTTCGTCGGGGATGCACATTCGCGTGGGCATGCCGCATATCGTGATCGCGCAGGCGAACATCACGCGGGTGGAGATGACGATCGCCCACGAGATGACGCATGCCGCTCTGATGTACTTGTCGCTGCCTGCCTGGATCGATGAAGGGCTGGCACAACTCATTGAGCGCGACGTTATTCGCCAATCTTTAATGCTGGATGAGAAAGCAGTACAGACGGCCAAGCGGTTCTGGGGCACCAACGGACTCGATATCTTTTGGCGAGGCGAAGGATTTTCGATGCCCGGAAAGGCCCAGCAGCAGAGCTATCAGTTGGCCGAGGTTCTCGTGCGACTGCTGATCGAGGAATATCGACCAACCTGGTTCGGCTGGAACCTGGAACCACGCCGAAAGTTGATCGCGTTTCTTCGTGAAGCGAAGCACGACGACTGCGGCGAAGAGGCGGCGCGAACGCAGTTGGGGTTAGGGCTGAGCGAAATCGCGGGGCTGTTCCTCGGACCCGGAGAATGGGGGCCGGTGCTGTAGGTTCGCCGATTGGAATGGAAACGGACGCCAAACGAGAAATCCTCGCGAATCGGAGATTCGCGAGGATTTTGATTTTGCATTAGTACCGGCTGCCACGGCTGCCGCCGCCGCCGCCGCCGCCGCCACCACCGTAACCGCCTCGGCCACGGTCACCCCCACCACCACCCCCACCACCACCACCACCGTAGCCGCCACGGCCGCCACCACCACCACCACCACCGCCTCCACCGCTACGAGGACGTTCTTCGCGGGGACGTGCTTCGTTGACGGTCAATTTTCGGCCGCCGAGGTCCTTGTCGTGCAGGGCCGCGATTGCGGCTTGGCCTTCGTCGCTGCTGCCCATTTCGACAAAGCCGAACCCTTTGGAACGGCCTGTCTCTCGGTCGATGATCACCTGGGCGGATTGGACCGTCCCGTGTTGCTGAAACAAACTCTGCAGATCGCTATCGGACATGCTGTAAGGCAGGTTCCCGACATACAACTTCATAGCCACGGATGGCCTCCTAGGGAAATAACTCACGCAACACGGACGGAACCCGACATAGGCTGACTCGGTCGCATGAAAAGACGTCGCTTAAGTTAAAAACGGGATTAGCAGGAGACGAAACAAAAAATGGGGATACCGACGCGGTGATCTCTTCCATTAACCGTTCTGCACAAACCCAACAATTACTTACCTTAAACGGTATTTTCAAATATTGCAAGAGCATTTTCGCGACTTTTTGTAATTTCGCGATTTACGGATTCGACACGGTTTTCAGAGAGCCGAATACAACCACGGATAGACAGCGCGGCCGAGCCCATACCAATACGAATCACGAAAGAACGAAAACACGAAAGAGGAACTTAAAAAAGTATCTTTCGTGATTTCGTACTTTCGGGTTTTCGTGATACTGTATTTGTTGCGGCTTGCCCGCGTCGCGTTATCCGTGGTAAAATTTCTAGAAACCAAGTCGCGTCCCGGTCCTCTCTCTGGTTACCGCTGGAGTGGGCCGATTTTCCCGATCATGCCCACTGCGCTAGGCTTGCCAGGCTGGGTAATTTGCGAAAGCAAGTAAAAGCGATTCAAGTTTGCTGTGCGATTCGCTAAGCTATACTCCGCGCGAGAGGGATTATCGCTTTTCCGAGCCGCGACCGTCAGGGAGCGGCCGACAATGTGCACACGGTACCCATTCGGCCGCTCCCTGACGGTCGCGGCCCGGAAAAGCGTTAGATCCAACCGTTCACGGTATAGTTTTGTGATCCGGGGACTCCGTTCATGTCTGCAATTCAAACACGTACGCCTCGGCCATTGCCGGGGATATTGAGCGGCATCGGTGGCCTGGCGGCGATTGCCCACCTGTCAGCCGTGGCGATGCTGGCGATGGCGGCGCCGAGCGGGCCTTGGCCTTTCAACGGCGGCGCGTCGTTTGCCGAGGGACCGCAGTTTGCCAAGGCGGCGACGATCAACGTCTGCTATCCGTACTACCTCAGTCCGCTGCGCATGACGCACAACTACCGCTTTCAGACGAACAACGTTGCTCTCACTGGAATCTATCTCGAAGTGCGCCTCAAGGACGAGTTCGGCACTGTCACCAAGACGCTCAGGTTTCCTGACGACAAAGCCAATTTCTGGGTCCGCCATCGCCATAAGCTGCTCGCCCAGGCGCTGGGCGAAGATCAGCCCGCGCAAACCGAAGGCACGGAGCGCATCGGGCCGGCGGGCAACGTCGTCAAACGCTTGCCGACCAAGGAAATCTGGGAACCCGATGCGGCTGGCGTGCTTCATCTCAAACACGTCGAACGTGTGCCGGCGGATCGCGACGTATTTCGGCCATCGCCTTCCGCAAAGGTTCTGGCGCAGTCGTATCTGCGTTTCTTATGCAACGAGCATATGGCGGTTTCGGCGGAGCTTGTGCGCCACAGCCGGCAGGCAGTCATGCCGATGATCTTATTCATGCCCGACGCGCCGGATCCGCAGGCATTCCACGAACTGGAAAGTAATTTCGGAGAATATCGACGTGAAAAATGATCGTTCCGCCGTGGATGCCAATGAGGGCCTCCTATCGGGAAACGCATGGACGCGCTTTTGGTTCGCCGCGATTCCGCCAACGGGCATGCGCCTGCTGCGCGTACTCGTGGGTCTGGTGATTCTCGGTTGGCTGTTGTCGTTTGTCGGCCACCACCGCGCGCTGCTCAGCGTCAATGGCTTGGTCGGCTTCGACGCCCACAGTCAACTGCAAGGCCCCGAGTACGAAGGCGTCGGTCCCATCGGCTGGTCGATCCTGTATTTCGCGAATGGCAACCTGGCCGCCTTTGAAGCGATCTACTGGACATCGATCGTCATCGTCTTGCTCTTCACTCTCGGCGCGGCAACCCGGCTGACAGGTATTGGCACGTGGGTCATCGTCACCTCGTTCCTCTACAACCCAGCCACGAGCTATGAAGGCGATTACATGCTGGGCATCCTCGCGTTTTACATGATGCTCGGCCATCTCTTCGCGGGCTTATGGAATGGCGATTTGTCGCTGAGTGAAAAAATCCTTGGGTCCAAACGCGACTTCGTTTTCGCCAATATCGCGTTCGGTCCGGAGACCGATCTTCCCGCGCCGAGCATGTCGGCGAACTGGATGCTGCGGTTGTTGCAGATTCACTTCGTCATCATCATGCTCGCCAACGGGCTGCACAAGTTCCAGATCGCCGATTGGTGGGCCGGCGTAGCGCTATGGTACCCGCTGCATCCGCCGTTTCAGACGACGGCGGAGAGCATCTTGCGCGAGCGGCCGTCGGCGACGTTCACGCTGTTTTGGCTGAGCGTGGCTCAATATATCGCGCTCGCCTGGCAGATCGGGTTCCCGGCGTTCGCGTGGAAACCGGGTTGGCCTCGCGTCATCCTGCTTGGTGGCGCGGTGGCGTATTGGCTGGGCGTCGTATTTGTGTTTGGGCTGCCGTTGTTCGGCCCGTTCGTGGTCATCGGCTGCCTGAGCTTTTTGCGGCCGGAGGAATGGGCGTACGTCGTGGATCGCGCATCAAAGCGGATGCAACGCGAAACACCCGTGATTACGAAAGCCCAGGTCGAGGCGAAGAAGCCCGCCGCCCTGGCGAACAAGGACACGATCAGGAAGTGACCGTGCTGACTCGCTAGCAATGTTAACGAGCCGGAAGCGTAAGCGACGGGTATCACCAATCCGTCGCATACGCTTCCGGCTCGTGGGCGACATTTGAAGATGACGTCAACGGTGAATCCCTGGATGACCCCATGCGACGGCTCCTAAGCATTTTTGTGATCGTGTTGACGCTTTCGATCGTCGGCTGCCCGCCTGCGCCGAAGGATGTGACGGACAAGAAAGATGACGTCAAAGTCCTCATTCAGCCGCCGCCAAAACTCGATTCGTTTGAGCATCTCCGCACGCGCGTCAAGGCAGCGATCGAGCAGGTGCATGCCCGCGAACTCTACACCACCAATGCGTTCTGGACGGTCTTTCACGGCATCCTCGGCATGGGGCTTGAAAAGGCTACACTCAAAGACCTCAAGACCGGCACCAAGGTCAACGCCATCGATTACATCTGCGACGGCGGCGAAGTCCGCGGGCTGCAGTTTCTGCCAACGCCGCATGGCCTCGATGTCATGACCGCAAACATGCAGAGCCTCGAAGGCGTCGCGCAGGGGCATCAGGATCAGTTCATCGCCGAGATGGCCCAGTGGGGCATGCCGAGCACGCGCAAATTCAAAGTCGCAGGCAAGGACTTCACGTTCGACGACTTCATCCGTCACAGTACGATGCGCGCAAGCGTGACCAAGAATCAGGAGCTGAGCTGGGCGATTATCATCATCTCCCAATTTCATGGCACCGACTATGCCTGGACCAACAGCCACGGCGAAAAGCTGCGGTTTGAGGATGTCGTTCGCTACGAGATCAATGCCCCAACCGACCCGGCTGCGTGCGGCGGGACGCATCGGCTGTTTGGCTTCACCTGGGCATATCATCTGCACACGAAGAAAGGCGGGGCCAAGACAGGCGTCTGGGCCGACACCGCCGCGAAGATCGAGGAATACAAAGAACTCGCGAAGAAGTATCAGAGCCGAGTCGATGGCTCGTTGTCCACGGAATACTTCAAAGGTCCGGGCAAGAATCCCGACCCACAGGTGCGCATCAGCACGACGGGCCACATCGTGGAATGGTTGGCGCTGGCGTTGACGGACGAGGAATTGCGCGAACCGTGGATGCAAGATGCGGTCAACGCGCTCGTGCAGATGATGCTGGAGATGAAAGCCGAGCCGATCGAAAGCGGCGCCTTGTATCATGCGGTACACGGCCTGCAACTTTACTATGATCGCGTGTTCGGCACGCCGGCGCC
>CAMAUE010000006.1 GCA_945861245.1 Singulisphaera sp. GP187 | reverse complement strand
CGGAACTGGCCGACGTGTCGATGCTCCGCCTCACCGGCAATTCAGCGACGCTGCATCGCCTGGTGCAGGAAATCACGCGCAGCCGTATACCGTCCGCGGAACACGCCGACCGGCTGCACGGCATCTTGGATGTTGTCAATGCCTATCCGCTGGGAGACCCCACCGACGTGCGGACCTGGCCGCGCTGGACACCGCTGGCCGAACACATTGCGGCCCTCGTTGACCGCGCCGACGCTGCGGCGATCACGGCGCCGACGGCCAGGTTGATGAACCAATTGGGCCTGTTCCTCCAGTACCGCATTCGCTTTCGAGATGCGGAAAGGCTCTATCGACGGGCGCTGGCCATCGACGAGCAGAGCTTCGGAACGGAAGATCCCAACGTCGCCAGGGACCTCAACAATCTGGCCGCATTGCTGCAGGCGACGAACCGGCTGGACGAAGCCGAACCGCTGATGCGGCGGGCGCTGGCCATCGACGAGCAGAGCTTCGGGCCGGAGCATCCCAGCGTCGCCATCGACCTCAACAATCTGGCCCAGTTGCTGCAGGCGACGAACCGGCTGGCCGAGGCCGAACCGCTGATGCGGCGGGCGCTGGCCATCGACGAGCATAGCTTCGGACCGAAGCATCCCAACGTCGCCATTCGCCTCAACAATCTGGCCTGGTTGCTGCAGGCGACGAACCGGCTGGCCGAGGCCGAACCGCTGATGCGGCGGGCGCTGGCCATCTTTTTTGCGAGCCTGGGCGAGGCGCATCCTTCGATGCAAACGGTAGCAACCAACTACTGGCGATTGCTGAAGGCGATGGGCCGCAGCGAGGCGGAGATCGAGGCGGAAGTGGGGAGTGTGATCGGGCCACGGTAGATTCAGGAAAGGTGTCAGTATCCGTTAATATAAGTATATACACCTACATTCAATGGTCCTGAAATCTTTTCTCATCCAGTCGAAAAGAAATCCAAGTGCGAAGAGCGAAAAAAATGCGGGAGCTTGTTTCTTCGCGAATCCAGAAGGACCCAACCATGTCCGCACCAAACGATCCCTTCAATCTGAGCCGATTCCTTGAAGCGCAGGAGGATGACTATTCCCGGGCGCTTGCCGAGCTTTCCGCTGGTGAAAAGACTTCGCACTGGATGTGGTACATCTTTCCGCAGCTCGACGGGCTAGGTGGCAGTTCGATGTCGAAACGCTATGCCATCAAGAGCATCGAGGAAGCCAAGGCATACCTCGCGCATCCGGTGCTTGGATTGCGGTTGCTCGAATGTGCTGGTACGCTTGTCGCACTGGAAGGCCGGACGGCGTTCGAGATTCTTCGGTCGCCCGATGATGCCAAGCTGCGTTCGTGCGCTACGCTGTTTGCGTCGGTGTCGTCGGCGGGCAGTGTCTTTCAGCAGGTAATCGATAAATACTATGACGGCAAGCCGGATGACGCGACGCTGCGGCTGTTGGAACAGATGAAGGCGAAGTAACCGGCGCTTTCGGCCTGGCGCGAGATGAGCGCTAAGCCGCAAGCGGAGTTGAGGATCCCCATGCGTGCCATCGTACAGCGTGTTTCCCGGGCGAGCGTGATGATTGACGGCGAGGCCGTCGGCGCGATCGGTACGGGATTGCTGGTGCTGCTTGGCATCACGCATGCCGACAACGTGGAAGGCGCTCGCTGGTTGGCGGAGAAGATTGCGGGGCTGCGCATCTTCAACGACGCCGACGGCAAAATGAATCGCGACCTTACCGATGTCGGCGGGGCCATGCTGATCGTTAGCCAATTCACGCTCTATGGCGATTGCCACAAGGGAAAGCGACCGAGCTTCATCGACGCGGCACCGCCAAGCGTGGCAATTCCGCTGTACGAGGAGTTCATCAACAGCGTGAAGGGCCTGGGCATCGCGGTTGCGACCGGGCGATTCGGCGCCGACATGCAGGTAGAGCTAGTCAACGACGGCCCGGTGACGCTGATTGTGGAGCGCTGATTATTCGCTTACCCCTTCTTCTTCTTTCCTGAAATCGCCATCACGCTGTTCTGAATCGTTTGGCCCTCCTTCGATTTCTTGGCGTCGAATTTCTTGCCCAATTCGCGCAACGGCGGAAGGGCATCCTTGGCGTCAGGACCGTATTGGCCAAGCGCGACGACGGAGGCCATCTTGACACTCATGGCGCTGTCGTTCTTGAGCCGGCCGATCAGCAATGGCACAGTCCCCACGGCATCAGAATGGATGTTGCCCAGTGCCAAGGCGGCGGCGGCGCGGACGCTGGCATCGATATCTTTTTCAAGCGATTTCTTGAGCGGCTCAACGGCTTCCTCGACGTCGTTGGCGTTGATCCCGCCGCGTTTGCCCAGCATCTCCGCCGCTCGCGCTCGGTCCGCCGCTACCGGTGATGTTTTCAGTTGCTTCAGATACTTCGGGACATCTTCCCTTTTCGGAATCCCCAGCCCACCCGCCACAGTGGCGCTGATGGCGACGAGAAAGATGCCCAAGCCAATCGGTTTTGCCCAACGCATGATCTAAATCTCCAAAACGTGTTGTTACTTTCTTTGATAGCAATCGAAGGCGAAAAGTTCCCTGTCATCGCGAAAGTATACCTTTGCGGGGTGAGTTTGACGCATTTCCGAGCCGCGACCGTAAGGGAGCGGCCGACATAAACCGCACAGTATCCTGTCGGCCGCTCCCTTACGGTCGCGGCTCGGAAATGTTTTGATCTGATGGGAAAAGCGACAATTTCTACCGTGCGAAGTATAAACGGCCCATCTCAGCGCCGTTGTTCGCCGCTTTCGGCTTAGCGCTCGAGTCGGGCATTCCGAGCGCTAAGCCGAAAGCGGAATCCGCGCACTATTCACCAAGCAATCCATCAAATCGAAATATTGCTCAGAGAGTCCCGCAAGGACTGCGGCGATCAAGGCGAGCCGAACAAAATTATTTGATCTGCGTATACTTGTCGGGTATGATTAAGGTATGGGTCGTGCTATCGTGGCATGACGGGGCTGAAGCTCGCAGACGGATGACACTGGTGTCGGCCGGCCTGCGGGGTGGCTTTAGCGGAAGGAGGTGGTTTAGTGTGTAGTGGTAACCAGAGGTGGCCGTCTCGATGACGGCCGACGGGTCGCCGTCGGAGCGGCCACAACTTTCGTAGAGGGCCTCGGCGACTATCTCGCCGGGGCCCTCCTTTTTTTTCGCCCCGCAATTTCCCGAATCATCAAGCAATTCAAAAAAAACTCGGTTGTCACCAAACAGCCTCGAACATACGATGATGGATATGTGCGAATTTTCGATGAGTTCTGTTGCAACCGCCGACGCCTCTTGTGCGGAGTTCGGTTATCGCATTACGTATTGGCATTACTATCCGAAACTCACGGTTTCAGGAGCGTTGTAAGGTTTCGTCATCGCAGCATCGAATCAATCAACCCTCTGAAACCTCGTGGTTTCAGAGGGTTTTTCTATTTTGTCCGTGGTCCGTGGCAACGGTATTAGTGTTGAGGTGAAAACATGATCGTCGTAATGAAATCAGGTTCGACCTCTAAGCAGGTCGATCACATCGTCGAACTCATCGAAGGGTTGGGCCTTCGCGCGAACGTCATCGTCGGCACCGACCGTACGGTCGTGGCGGCGCTCGGCGAAAAGCGTGACGGGGCCAAGCAAGCCCTGGAAACGGGGGATGGCGTGGAAAAAGTCGTACCGATCTTGGCGCCCTACAAGATGGCCAGTTTGGAAATGAAGAAGGAACCGACGTGCGTCGAGGTGCTCAAGCTCAAAGTCGGCGCAGGCCACATCGGCGTCATTGCCGGGCCGTGCTCGGTCGAGACGCGTGAGCAGATCCTCGAAGTCGCCCATGCCGTGCGCGAGGCCGGCGCAACCGCGCTGCGAGGCGGAGCGTTCAAGCCGCGCACGAGTCCGTATAGCTTTCAGGGGCTGAAGGAAAAGGGCCTCGAACTGCTCGCTGAAGCGCGGGCAGCCACGGGCCTTGCAATCGTGACCGAGGTCATGGCTCCGGAGCATGTCCCGCTGCTCGCGAAGTACACCGACATCATGCAGGTCGGCGCTCGCAATATGCAAAACTATCCGTTGCTCGAAAAGGTCGGCGAAGCAGGCCTACCCGTGTTGCTCAAGCGTGGCCCGTCCGCGACGATGGACGAATTTCTGCTCGCCGCCGAGTACATCCTCAAAACGGGCAACCCCAACGTGATGCTCTGCGAGCGTGGCATCCGCACGTTCGAGGATCACACGCGGTTCACGTTGCCGTTGGCGACGGTCCCTTATCTGCATCAAACCACGCATCTGCCGGTCGTCGTCGATCCAAGTCACGGCACGGGCAAGGCAAGCCTGGTCACGCCGATGGCCGTCGCCTCGGTCGCCGCCGGCGCGGACGGGCTGATTATCGAAGTGCACCCGAACCCCGAGAAGGCCATGAGCGACGGCTACCAATCGCTGACGCCCGCCGCTTTCCGCCAGCTCATGGCCGAGTGCCGCAAGATCGCCCAGGCACTCGGACGGGTGATGTGATTCTTACGTATAGCGCTCGCACGGCACCACGCGAGCGCTATACGTAATCATCAATTTACCGCCCCTTCAACAGATTCAGCGCCGCCATGCTCATCGCGGTGACGCCAGTGCGCATAGATGGCTCCGGGATCGGGTGATAGAAGTCCGAATGCAGCGAGATCGGCGGGGCCTTGCCCGTCTTCATCGCGGCCACATGGTCCGGCGACAGCGTGCCCAGGAAGAAGAAAAAGCCCGGTACGCCTGCGCGGATGTAGCGCGAAAAGTCTTCGCCGCCCATCAAAGGCTCTTGCTGTATCACCTTGTCGTCGCCAAGCGTGGCACGGAACACGTTGCTCGTTTTCTTCGCGAGATCGACGTTGTTGTACAGCGCTGGCGTGAAATTGTCGGTATGGAAGTACACCACCGGCTCCGGCGCCTTGGCTCCCAGCGCCGCCGCCTTGGTGATGCGCTGGATACCCTCAAGCAAGCGAGCGCGAACATCGTCGCGTGTCGAACGCACCGTCAGCTGCATCTTCACTTCGCTTGGGATGATGTTGTGCTTCGTCCCGCCATGAATCGAGCCGACGGTGACGACAGCGGGATCGAGCGGATTATTCTCTCGGCTCACGAGCGTTTGTAGATCGAGCACGATGCGAGCGGCGATGACGATGGGGTCGATGGTTGTGTGCGGTGCCGAGCCGTGGCCGCCCTTGCCTTTGACGAGAATATCGACGCTATCGACGTTAACGAGCGACAGGCCCTCGGTGTAGCCGACTTGGCCATGGGGCAAGCGGGAATCGCAATGCAGGCCGAGGCAGTAATCGGGCCGTGGGAAGCGTTTGAACAGGCCGTCTTCGAGCATTCGGCGAGCGCCGGCGCCGACCTCCTCGGCAGGTTGACCGATGAAAACGAGCGTGCCCTGCCAATGCTTCTTGAGAGCGACAAGCACGCGGGCCGTGCCGACCCAGCAAGTCATGTGCATGTCGTGGCCGCAGGCGTGCATGACGCCGACGTCGTTGCCGTCTTTGTCGCGTGTGCGGATTTTGCTGGCGTAGGGCAGACCGGTTTTTTCGGTTACAGGCAGAGCGTCCATGTCGGTGCGGATCATGACGGTCGGGCCGTCGCCGTTCTTGAGGACGCCGACGATGCCGTGCCCGCCGATTTTTTCGGCGACCTCGAAGCCGAGCGATTTCAGTTCACGTGCCAGTCGGGCGGCGGTTTGCTCTTCTTCGTATGAAAGTTCCGGGTTGGAATGAAGATATTTGTAGAGCGAATCCAGGCCCTTGAGTTCCGCATCGATGCGTTCAGTCACGAGGGCCTTGCGTTTCGGCAGATCGTAGCCGAGCTCCTTCGCGGGTTGCGCTTGCAGCGAAAACCTTGGCGCCAATGCGAGCATCACGACGACACAGCTTAAGAGAGTGGTGAATTTGCGCATGAAAAACAGCCTTTCGCGCGATGACAGGTGTGGAGTGAAGATTCAAGCGATGGTATAAGCATAGTCAGGTAGTGGGAGAAAATTCCAGGATTTTTAAGGGAACGTTTGTCCGAGCGTGTATAATTCATCTAGAGGAGAATAATAGCGAGGAAGCAAGCAGACCATTTCCGCATGGCGTTCAGTCTTTGACTACGTCCGGAGATCGAGCTTGCAATAGGAACTCGCGCGTTGTCTGGCGGTGGCCTGCCGCAGCAATATTCAATGTTTTGGCATTTGAGAATGAAAGGTATTGTCATGTCGACAGGAAAACGACTTTCCACGGAAGAAAAGAAAGAGATCTTTTCGCATCTGGTCGCTACACAGGACGAGGTGCATAACGTGCGTAAATCGTATGAATTGGTGACGGATCATTTTGACATCAGTGAGGAGCAGCTGAAGGCGGTTCAAGAGGAAGGTCTCGAGCACGAATGGCCGCCATTGAGCGAACCGGTTGCCGTCGCGTGACGCTCGGCTATTCGTGAAGTCCCTACTTGACCCCACGCATTTGCGTGGGGTTTGTTTTTTCCCACTTGCAGCTTGGCGCCAGCGCCGAATCGTCCAAAACGCAGCAAATCTCACGCAGGGCGCGCATGCCGAGATGCTGAGCGTTCCTGCGTCTCATTCCACCGCACTGGCGCGTTGCGAAAAAACACATCTCGTCAGAATCACGCTGGACTCGTTCGTCGACCAGCAAATAAAGATTCGACACAACATTTTACGCAATCAGTTGTTGCGTCGAAACAACGCACCAAGACTCAATGGTTGGCATCAGAATTGCTTTGATATTCATAACGAAAAAAGCAAAATTCGCGCGAACCTGCGTTGGCAAGTGCTTGTCCGTCTCTGAGTCGCACCGAAGGGTTCGCCGTTTTTTTTGGGTTTCTATCTTGAAAGTGAATTAGCGCAAACCAAACCAATCCTTTCGAGCTTTCTGGAAAAGCTCGTTGTTAACCGCCGGAGGCTACCATGGCTATCAAGAACTTGCAAACCGCGACGCAGTGTATTGCCAACTCGTTTGGCGTACGTGCTACCGGTCTGGAACGCAAGGCCGAGATGGGTCATGTCGCCTTTGGCCCAAGTCTCCTGTCCTTGCCAAGGCTACCGCTGTCAAACGGGGTTCCGATGGAACTCGGACGACCTGACGGCCGACTCGTGGGTAATGATCCCGCGACGGCGCAGGCCGTCTTATGGACCGGTCGGTCCAAGATGATAGTGGCTGTCCTGATGACCTATCGTCACGCGAGATCCGCGTGGCGGACCGTCCTATCCGGATGGTTCGGGTCGGCGACGTTTGGCAAACGCCAAGCGCTGTCAACACGAGGGTAACGCGAAATATTTCTGCTTTCAAGCCCCAGGATGAGCGCAGCGAATCCTGGGGGTAAATCTTGAGGCATGAAATATTGCGTCACCACCGTCGTCAGGCGATTAGCCGACATTCCGCAGCGGATCCAATCCGCGACCGCGTCATTCCATGTGCCAAGCCAGTCGTTATTGCCACGATTTATTTCGTGGCATGTGCGTGTCCATGATCCAGGGACTGCGCCGGCGATTGCTTGCTGGAAATGTCAAGCAAGGATCACGAGATTACCACAATGTCCTGGGACGAAATCCACATTTTGATTACGCGCGCACAAACTGGCGACCGCGAAGCGTTCGGCGAGTTGGTACAGCGTTTTCACCCGGCCGTCTTCGCCGTCGCGCTTGCGCGGTTGCGTGACACCAACGAAGCGACCGAATTGGCGCAGGAGGTCTTCATCCACGCCATGACCAAGCTCGCGCAGCTGCGCGATCCGCACTGCTTCGTCGGCTGGCTGCGCCAGATCACCGTGCGCATGGCGATCAACCGCGTCACCCGCAAAGCCCCGGTTCACGGCGTTGAACCCGAGGTCTTGCAGAACGCCCCGGACGCGGAAGCCAACCCGCTCGACGAAATGATCAAAGGCGAAGATCGCTCCGAAGTCTGGCAGGGTTTGGGTCGCCTCAAGCCGATCGACCGCGACACCCTCGTGGCGTTCTACATCAAGGGGCGCTCCTTGAAGCAGATGTCGCACGAGTTCGAGACCCCGGTCGGCACGATCAAACGGCGTCTGCACGTAGCCCGCAACCGCTTGAAGAACGCCCTCGAAAACAGCCGCACTCACCGCAGCTCGCATCGTGAAGCTGTGTGTGCGTGAAAGTTGAGGCGAACCCGTTGACCTTTGTCCCACGGCATTCGACCCAGTGCCGTGGTCCGAGCCTGAAAATGGCGCCCAGCGGCCCTTCGCGGGCGCTCAGGCTCGGACATGTGTCAAATCCACCCGCACAGAGTATAATGAATCTGTTGATTGAACCGGCGAATTTTCTCCCTTGAGTTGCTCCATGCGCCAACGTGTCGTTCTCGCTATGAGTGGCGGAGTCGATAGCTCCGTCTCGGCATACCTGCTCAAAAAGCAAGGCTACGATGTCGTCGGCCTGTTCATGCGCACCGGGGTCCATCAACCCGAAGAAACCGAGTGCAATACCGCATCGCACAAGAAAGGCTGCTGCAGCGCCATCGACGCCAGCGACGCCCGACGTGTCGCCGATCGGCTCGACATCCCGTTCTATGCTCTCGATTTTGAAGCCGACTTTGGCCGCATCATGGACTACTTCGTCGACGAATACGCCAAAGGCCGCACGCCCAACCCGTGCGTTGTCTGCAATACCTGGCTGAAGTTCGGCAAGCTCTGGTCCTACGGCAAGCAACTCGACGCCGACTTCATCGCGACCGGACATTACGTGCGCATGATCGACGCCCAGGTGCATCGCGGTCTCGACGATGCGAAGGACCAATCGTACGTGTTGTTTGGGTTGCGGAAGAACGTGTTGCCGCACTTACTCTTTCCAATCGGCGGCTATCGCAAGGACGAAGTGCGGGCGATAGCGCGCGAAGCCGGGCTGAACGTCGCCGAGAAGCCTGACAGCGTGGAAATCTGTTTCGTGCCCAATAACGACCATGCCGCGTTCATCAAATCGCGCAGCCCCGAATTGCAGACCGCCGGCAACATCGTCGATCGCCAGGGGCATGTGTTGGCGGAACACGACGGCATCGAGAAGTTCACGATCGGCCAACGCAAAGGCCTCGGCTTCGGGTCGAGCAGCCGGCGTTACGTGCTGGAGATCGTGCCGACGACCAACGACGTCGTCATCGGTGATCGCGAAGAATTGCTGGCGACGGCGCTCGAGGCCTCGCGCGTCAACTGGCTGATCGATGCTCCCACGTCGGCTATGACATGCACCGCGAAAATCCGCTACCATCATGAGGCTGCACGCGCAACCGTCACGCCGTTCGCCGATGGCCGGGTGCGCGTCGATTTCGCCGAGCCGCAAAGCGCCATCACGCCCGGCCAGGCCGTCGTGTTCTACGTCGGCGAGCGCTTGCTGGGCGGAGCGTGGATCGATGCGGCGATGTGTTCCTGATTTCCGCTTGCGGCTTAGCGCTCGATAAATCCCACCTGAGCGCTAAGCCGCAAGCGGTGAAAGTGGACATTCCTCAATCCTTGAACACAAACTCCGGCGTGTTCACGAGCGCCCACATCAGGTCTTCCACCGCCTGACGCCGCGGCGTGCCTTCAAATCGCTTCATTGCATTCGACCGCTCAGTCATGCTCGGATAGCGGCAATAGACGAGCAGGTACAATTCCTCAATGATCTCCGCCGAGGTGCGTTTGCTCGCCGCTAAGCCGGCAGCGCGGCCTTCGTCGCTCGTCACTTTCGCGTGCAGTCTCGGCGAGTTCATCAGGTGCAGGGCTTGCACGACCGAGGTGTCCGCTGTTCGTTCGCAGGGCGGGTCCTGGTTCGGATCGGGCCGACCGAAGCTGTCGAGAAACACCGATTGCGTTCGCACCGTCCACAGTTCCATCGCACGGGTTCGCGGTGGGGCGGCAGCGAAGACCTCCGGCACGGCGGTCACGTCGGTCAACGCATCGAGCAACACCTCGCCTCGCAATCGTTGCCGATAGTGCCGCGAGTAATTGCGCAAATCGCCCACGTTCTGCTTATTGGGGATCGACGACAAGCCATACACATGGCTCGTCAAGATCGCGCGTAAGAGCTTTTTCTGATCGTATTTCTCTTTGCGAAAATGTTCTGCCAGCGCGTCGAGCAACGGCCCATTGCTCGGTGGGTTCGTCGCCCGCATGTCGTCGATCGGTTCGACAAGCCCTCGGCCCATGATGTCGGCCCAGATGCGATTGACGGCGACCTTTGCAAAGTACCCGTTACGCTCCGATGTCAGCCAATCGGCGACCGCGCGGCGCACGTCGGCCGTCTCATCGATGGCAACCTCCGGCACGCCTGGCAACGGAAAAAGCGGGCGCGGCGACATCACCTTGCCCGTGCCCGGATGCTTCACGCTGCCCGTCGTCGAGGCGAAGATCACTTCCTCGCCGCCTGAGATCGGCGCGGAGATGCCGACGCCCTTGCGGCCAATCCTCGCGAAGTAGGCGGCGAAGCTGTAGAAATCGTCCTGGCTGTACACCTCGAACGGGTGATGATGGCACTTCGCGCATTCGAGCCGAATGCCGAGGAACAACTGGCTGACCATCGTCGTGAGTTCGTCGGGCTGGCGACGATCGCGAAACATGACGACGGCGCCATTGCGCCACGTGCTGCCCTGGGCGGTGATGATCTCGCGGACGAATACGTCGTAGGGCTTGTTCTTGCGAAACGAATCGCGCAGGAATGCGTCAAGCGTGAACACCGCCTTGATGCCGACGTGATACGGGTTCGGCCTCATCAGGTCGGCCCATTTGTTCGCCCAGTGATCGACATATTCGGGTCGCTCCAGCAAGGCATCGATCACCTTTGCGCGTTTGTCGCTCGCTTTGTCTGCCAAAAAGGTTCGCGTCTCATCCGGCGTCGGCAGTCGGCCGATCACGTCGAGATACGCACGGCGGTGGAACGTCGCATCGTCACACCCTTCCGACGGCGTGAGTCCGAGCCGACGCAGCTTGTCGTAGACGAGATCGTCGATGAAGTTCTTGCGAGGCAATTTGGCATAGACCTCGGCGGGCACGCTCTGCGGCATCGGGATGAGGATGTTGGTAACCGCGAATTTCTCCATGAAGCGGGCCATTATCGCCGCCTCGCCAGGCAGCGGACCGGCCTTCACTTTGCCATGCACATCGACGGCGGCGATGACGCTCTCGTTGGATTGGAACATCGTCAGGTGGGTGACATCGGCCGTCGTTTTGTCGGAGTAGTAGGCGGTCACGACGAGTTGTTGCTCGCTCGCCGGCGCCAGGATTCGCTCGACGGGATCGAGCGTGATGCGCTCCAGCGTCGGCGTCTCGGCAGGTGTTCGCGGCGTGCCGGCGACGATCCAGCGGTGGAGGACTTCGTAATGGCCGTCGCCCTTGGCAAGCTTCCGCCCGCCACCGTGCGGCATCGCGCCGATCGCCTTGAGCAAGAGCAAGCTATTTTCGGGAGACGAGGACAGGATGCGTCGCCCGCGGGCTTCCTGCGTCAACGCAGAAAAATCGAAATCGGAATCGAAACCGAGCAGCGACAGCTGGAAGCCGTTCTGCCCGCGCGCTTTGCCATGGCATGGGCCGGAATTACACCCGAAGCGAGCGAGGATCGGCTGCACGTCTTTCTCGAACGTCACGGGCAAGTCGAGCGTGCCATCGACGACTTTGAAGTTCGCTTTCGCCTCAAGGCCGTCAACACGTGCGACAATGATTCCCGCGCCATCGCCAACGGGCGTGACGATGCCATCGCTGGAGACGGCGACGACCTTGGGCGTCAGCGATTCAAAGCGGGCATCGCGCGTGCGATCCGTCGCCTTGCCATCGAGGACGCGCGTGACGGCGACGCGCTGCCGAGCCGACTTGCCTCGCAACATCGCATCGGTCGGCGTGACGGTTAGCGGATCGCCGAGCGCGATGGAGGTCGCGGAGAACAGGAGGATGACAGCGAGCGTGGTGGCGGGTAGGTGCATAGGTAGATTGTCGCTTTTTTGTATTCCGCTTGCGGCTTAGCGTTCGAATAATCCCATGCGAGCGCTAAGCCGCAAGCGGCAGAATCTTGGCGCCTCCATTGTAGTATACCCACTCGATGCCGATACAGAAAGCGTAAATGGAAACCCGCGCACCCGTGCCGAAAACGCACATAGCAGTGCCGCTAGTGGTACACATCGAGAGCGAGCTAACGTGTTCTGCGTGGTCAACATGCCGATTCGTGCCGAATTTCACACTCTTTTCGGCCGGCACGGCCTTTGCTCTGGTTTATCGTGCTTCAGGAACAGTTCAATGGGAGGTGTACCATGGCCAATACATACAGCAATTTTTTTGCGCTCACTGCAGGCGAAATGATGTCACGAAACCTTGTTGTTATTCCGCGCGAAATGTCGCTTGAAGGAGCGGCGCGCATGTTGCGACGATCTGCCGTCACCGGCGCGCCGGTTGTCGATATTTATGGACGTTGCATCGGTGTGCTGTCGGCCACCGATTTCATGACGCGGGTCGAGCACGGCGGTGACGCCAAGCCTCAAAGGGTTTGCAGTGACATCCACTGCAAGGCCTGGCAGATTCCGTCGGGTGTCGCCAGCACCGATCGCCGCGTCGAGGATTGCATGTCACGCGATTTGGTTCTCGTCGGCTTCAATGTCAAAATCGGCAATCTCGCGCGGATGATGATGGACGCCCACATTCATCGCGTGATCGTCGTCAACACGGCGACGGATCGGCCGATCGGGATCGTGTCGAGCATCGACATCCTCGCCGCCGTGGCTCGCGCATCGCAAGGCGAGGAGGCCGTCGCTGAGCCGGAGTATATGTTGGCGGGCGTGGTGTGATGCCCGCATTGTGTTTGGTTCGTCCATTTTCTTCCCTGGCATGTGGCCTGGCGTCTGGATTTTTGACGCGAGCGCTAAGCCGCAAGCGGGGAAACGGGAGGTCAGCCATGAACGTCAACTTCGCAAACCGTCTGGAAAGGCCGTTGGTCTTGAAAGCATCGAATGCGTCGGACCTAATGATGGCCAACCCCATTTCGATTCGCGCGGATGCCACTGTCGCCGAGGCGAGCAAGCTTCTCACCGACAAAAGCATCTCTGCGACCCCGGTAATTGATGAGGCAGGCAGGCCAATCGGCGTCGTCAGCCGATCCGACTTGCTCGTGCATCATGTCGAAGCGAGCAAACATCACGGAGAGATTCCCGATTACTTCATGACACCGACGAATGGTTCAGGCGATATGTCCGGTTACTTCCAGCGGACAACGACGGTTGCCGATGTCATGACGCCGGCGGTGTTCGCCGTCGGACTCGACGCACCGGTTCACCTGGTAATCAGCGACATGCTCGGCTTGCATGTGCATCGCCTGTTCGTTGTCGATGACGACGGCATACTGGTCGGCGTTATCACCACGATGGACGTGCTCAAACATCTGCACGTTGATGATGCGTGAAACGGTTGTAATCGCCGCTACATTGTTTTTCGCTTGGGGCTTTATCGCTTGGAGTATCCGAAGTGAGCGCTAAGCCGCAAGCGGAGAACAATCCGCGCGCGCTTCATGCGGTACAAATCTTGCCTTGCCGATCATATCCTCGCAATCAACAATAACTCTGCTGAATCAAATTCACTTCTCCAGGGAGTCTGCCGATGCTACGACACAATTTTCGGATCGCGTTTGTATGCATTTTTCTCGCTGCGCTGGCATTTTGTGCGTCGGTCGGCCTTGGCCAAGGCATTACCAAGCCCGACATTCGCGGGACGATCAAGTCGGCCGACATCCCGAAGAACGCCAAGGATATTTTGGCGGTCATTCTCGTGGAAGGTCCGAAAGGCCAGCCCAACGACAAGGCCTCGATTCGCGTCACCAAGGCGACAAAGTTGTTCATTCTCACGGGCAAGGATCGCAAGGCCGCCAAGGTCGAGGATTTGAAGGTCGGCGTCAACGTCGAAGCGAAATTCGTCGGCCCGGTGGCGGAATCGTATCCCGTGCAAGCCAATGCCGGCGAAGTCGTGATCCTGGCGAGATAGGGGCGGACTCACGATTTGTGAAACTTGCCAAAAGCCCAGCGGTAAGGCGCTCCGAACCTCTGGGATCCCAAGGGTTCGGGGTACCTCACTCTTGGGCTTGCGTTCCCGTTTCCACAACTGAAATTAATTTTCCCCTTCCGTGCTTTGAAGGTTATGTGTAGTAATAGATATAGATCACTGGACTGCGAGTTTGGGCGAATTGACAGAGGCAGCGCTGAATTCTGAAACGCCGAGCCGCACGATCCACACCAATTGATTCCCACCCTTCGCTCTTCTTCATGAGGTCTGCGATGATGGCCGGTTCCTGTGTTCGTCACGTTGCCGCTCTACTCGT
This sequence comes from Singulisphaera sp. GP187, assembly GCA_945861245.1. Classification (GTDB taxonomy): domain Bacteria; phylum Planctomycetota; class Planctomycetia; order Gemmatales; family Gemmataceae; genus SIAQ01. The sequence goes on along the minus strand of CAMAUE010000006.1, from coordinate 64,512 downwards.
CTGCGGCGGAGTTTATTTTGGCTTCGCGTCGGCTCAGCCGGGCGAAGAGAAAAAAACGCTGCCGAAAGCACAGTTCCCGTTACCGATGGTGCTGCAGAAAAACGCACCTGCGGAATCGGTGCAGGATCTGCGCGCGATCGAACAGCACGTCGGAAAGGTGCTGCAGAAGGTCATGCCGTCCATCGTCGGCTTGCGCATCGGCGCCGGGCAGGGCAGCGGCGTCATCATCAAGTCCGACGGCACAATCCTCACCGCCGGGCATGTGTCGGGTAAGCCTGACCAGTCGGCTGCGGTCATCCTGCCGGATGGCAAAATCCTCAAAGGAAAAACGCTTGGGCAGTTCAAGTCCATCGACAGCGGCATGGCGAAGATCAGCGAAGGCGACAATTATCCAGCCGTCGAGATGGGCGATTCCGCCGGCCTCAAGCCGGGGCAGTGGGTCATCGCGATCGGCCATCCCGGCGGGTTCCGCAAGAACCGCACGCCCGTCGTTCGCGTAGGCCGAGTGCTCGTCGCCAATGCGTTCCTGATCCGCACCGATTGCGTGCTCGTCGGCGGCGATTCCGGCGGACCGCTCTTCGACATGCAAGGCCGGGTCGTCGGCATCCATAGCCGAATCGGCGGCGCGGCGATCACCGAGAACGTGCATGTGCCCGTCAACACCTTCCGCGAAACCTGGGACAAATTGGCCGCGGGCGAAAGCTGGGGCTCGGGCATCGGTCAGACCGAAACCGTAAAGTCCGCCGGTGGGAAACTCGTCCTCGAAAAGAAGGACACGCTCACGATCCAGGATCCCATGGATACCATGCAGGCGAGTTCCTACGCCAAGCAATATACCTTCAAAATGAAGGCCGGGCATACTTATACCATCGACCTCATCAGCAGCGACAAGTCAGGCAAAAAACTCGATACCTTCTTGCGTCTCGAAAACCCCACCGGCAAGAAGCTGGCGATGGACGACGACGGCGGCGGTTTCCCGAACGCCCGCATCGTTTACAAGGCGATGCAGGACGGCGACTATAAGATCATCGCCACCTCCTTTGAGGCAAACCAGACCGGCGCGTTCACGCTCAAGGTCTTCGACGCCGACTTCGTTGATGCACTGGTCTCCGGCAAGGCCGACGTGCTCAAGGCGGTGCGCATCCCGGTCCCCGCCGTGACCGCGCTTCTGGAGAAACTCTCGCAGGTGAAAATCACGCCTCACATCAATGCGTTGATCGTCGATGTCAAAGGCTTGCCTCAACCAAATAAGGAAATCGTCATCCACTGGGAGAAAGGCTCGCAAACGCTCAAGAGCAACATGGAAGGCGTCGTCCGCTTTGCCTTGGCCAAAGAAAAATCGCGCAAGCTCAGCATCGATCTGCCGAAAGACTTGCTCGCCTTGGTCGCCTTGACGGACAAGGACGGCCAATCGCTGGGCCTCTTCAGCAAGGACGATCCGAGCATTGAGAAAGTCAAAAGCGCCGGCGGCAAGATCGCCAAAACCATCGACGGCACAATCAAGAAGACCGACCCGTTCGACATCGAACGCGAAAAATGCTGGCGGCATGTCCACGAATTCAAAATGGAGAAAGGCAAAACCTACACGCTTGACCTTTCCAGCGAAGAATTTGATGCCTATATGCGCCTGGAACATGATGAAAAAGGCAAAATCGCCGAGGACGACGACGGCGCGGGCAACCTCAACTCGCGCATCGTCTTCGCCGCTGACGCCGATGGCATCTACCGCATCGTCGTCACCACTTGCGATCCAGGCCAAATCGGCACCTATCGCCTGACGATCCGCGAGGCTGAAAGCAAAGCGGCCAACCCCAAGAAAGATGCCAAAAAGCTCGAAAAGAAAACATAAGTCGTTCATTTAGCCGCTCGCCTTTGGCGAGTGTGCGGCGCCGCGATCCGCTAGCGCGTCGCGGCTAAACAATAGCGATCTACCTGGAGACCCCCACCATGACATACCTACGTCGCATCTTTGTACTCGCCCTGATCGTGGCATTCGCCGCGCCAGCGCTCGGGCAACCATTCAACAACGAATCGCTTCGCAATCACCCGAAAACCTTGCAAGCGTTTCGCGACGTCATCAAAACGGCTCGGCAAGCCACCGTTCGCGTTCTCAATGACGAAAAAGACGCCGCATTCGGCATCGTCGTCGAGTCGAACGGCTGGATTCTGTCCAAGGCAAGCGTGCTGCCTGGCAGCGTCACCGTTCGCCTGAACAACGGCGATGTCGTCGAAGCCAAGATAACTGACAGGAATGACGAGTACGATCTCGTGCTGATTAAGATTGAAGCCAAGGACCTCAAAGCGATCACGTGGCGCGACAGCAAGGAGACCAACGCTGGTCGATGGGTCGCGTCGGTCGGCGTCGCCGATGAGCCCATCGCCATCGGCATCGTCGGCGTGGGCACGCGGCGATTCCAGCCCGGTGATCAACCGCCCAAGACCAGCCCGGGGCCGAACTCCGGCTACCTCGGCGTCGGTCTCGAAACAGGAATGGGCGGTGCCAAGATTACGCAGGTGCGACCCAAAAGCCCCGCCGAGCGCGCCGGCGTCAAGGTCAATGACATTGTCTACGAGGCCGGGGGCAAAAAAATCGTCAGCCACGAAGATCTCATCGGCACCATCCAGCGCTTCAAGGCTAAGGACAAAGTCCTGTTGAAGATTCGCCGCGACGATATGGACGTCGAGGCCGAGGTGACCCTCGACCCCGCTCCCAAGGACCTGTTCGGCAATCCGCAGGAACGTATGGGCAGCGAATTGAGCATCCGTCGCGGCGGCTTCCCGGCGATCCTCCAGCACGACACCGTCATCCGCCCGAAAGACTGCGGCGGACCGCTCGTCGATCTCGATGGCAAGGCGCTGGGCATCAACATCTCACGCGCTGGCCGCACCGAATCGTATGCCATCCCCTCCGAGCACGTCACAGCACTGCTCCGCGATCTCAAGTCGGGCAAGTTCGCCAAGAAGGTCGAACTCGGCAGCGTTCGCGAGGATGTCATTCTCAAAAAGGATGGCACGCTCACCAACAAGGACAAGTTCGACAAGCAACGCCCGATGATGGCCCCGAAACGCTACATGCGCATCGAGGAGGTCAAACTGACTGCCAATGCGACCTACATCATCGAACTCAAGAGCATTCAGTTCGACACCTTCATTATTGTCGAAGATGCCGCTGGCAAGCAGCTTGCCGAGGACGACGACAGCGGCGGGGAACTCAACGCTCGCCTCGAATTCCGCCCGGCGACCGACGGTACATATCGCATTGTCATCACGTCCTTCCAGCCAGGCGCGATCGGGAACTACTCGCTGAGCGTGCGACGGCAGGTGGTGGAGAAGAAGTAAGCGGCGAACATCCCGATCATCACGTAACGAGCGCGGCTCCGGCTACGCTCGTTTTTTTTGCGCTGGCATCCAAATCTGAGGCGTGATAAAATGAGGCCAGTATCCTAACGATGTAATGCAATGCAACCAAATGATGAGTTTACGCAATGGCCATTCCAGCTCCAGCACTGACGCCTCGTACATTAAAGACCGTGGATCAATACCTCGCCATGGAGCGTCCGGCATTGGAACGCCACACTTTTCTTGATGGCGATATTCTCGTGATGGCGGGCGAAAGCGATGCTCATGGGGACATCTCTGTCAATCTCTTGGGTGGACTGGTACCGCAGTTGAAGGGCACTTCCTGCCGAGCGAGCACCAAGGATTCTAAGATACGCAGCGCCCTTGCGCCGCTGACCGGGCATGGTTCAAAGGGCCTGTTCTTCTACCCTGACATCGTCGTCATTTGCGGCGAACTTGAGCATCACGACGCTTACCGAGACATCATCCTAAACCCAAAGCCATCTTTGAAGTCCTGTCGCCGTCCACCGAAGCCTTCGATCGCGGCGAAAAATTCACCCGCCTGCAAACCTGCAATCCGACGCTGACCGACTACGTGCTTATCTCGCAGGACCGTCCGCAGATCGAGCATCTCCAACGCAAACCCGACAACGACTGGACCTACCGCCTGCACCAAGGCCTGGACGCCAGCGTGACAATCGCATCGATTGCCTGCACGCTGAAATTGGCAGACGTGTACGACCGCGTGGAGTTCGATCCAGTTGAATGAATCTCGGAGCCGCTCCATGCTTAACTTCCGCCGTTTTCTGTCGCGCAAATTTGTATACGCCGGTCTTTGCACTGTTGTGCTCCTTGCGCTTCTGACATTGCTCGACCCGTTTGTGCGACAATCCATTTTCGGCCCGCAGATTGACGGGATACCGTGGTGCGTGTGGGAGCAAAAAAATTGCGCGCTCGCCGACGGAACCAATCAACGAACGTGGTTGACGCGCATGCTGGAGTCGGTCGGAATGCGTCGTCGTCGATCCGCCGGGCTGAATCTCGACGCACGGGCTGTCCTGCCGGTTTATATGCAGTTGGCCGACGATAGCGATGCAAAGGTTCGGCAATTTTCGTTGCGCCGCCTGGAAATCCGGACGAAGGAGGAAGCAGCGGCGATCATGCCGATTTTTCAGCGGCATCTGGATGACAGCGATGCGAAGTGCCGACTCGCGGCAGCCAGCGCGCTTTGGTGCCTATCCAAGGATCGCGCGACGATCGCCGTGATTCTGCCACTCAAAGATCATGCCGAATTCCATGTCCAAACCGAAGCGGTTTGGCTGCTGCAAGAGATGGCCGCCAGCGAACCAAGCCTGTTCGAGCACCTCGCACCGTTGTGTACGGCTGCCGATATAATTGTTCGCGACCTAGCCCTACAGTCGATGCGGCATTTCGGCAAGCGTAGTATTCCGATCCTTCGCAAGGCGTTGCATGATGCAGAGCGTTCCGTGAAACTGAGCGCAATCTACGCTGCATCGGAGTTGCGGCAAGACGGCGCGGAGCTATATCCAGAGCTGTTGGCCTTAAAGGATGATCCCGATGCCGTGGTTCGCCGCAGTGCCAGTCATGCGTTGTACTTCATGGACCCGAAACGATTCGCGAAACCGGCGACCTGGGTGGACTGATACCATGATTTCGTTTTCCCGCTTCCTGCCGCGCCCCCTGCTCATCCTCGTCAACATCCTCGCGCTACTCTTCGGTCTGGCGATGCTGCACCCCTACCCGCGGCAATCGCTCTTCGGGCCGACCATCCGCGGCAAACCGTGGTGCGTGTGGGAGGACGCGGTGCGGCATTTCGTCCACATCCAGTTCCACGACGAGGTGATCGACCAAACACTATCCGCCAAGGTGCGGCACTGGTTGGGTATCAAGCACCAAGGCATGGGGTGGACAGAACTCTTCGATGACGCGGAAATGGTGCCGCTGCTGTTGGAACTGGCGGAGGACACGGATCCTGCCGTTCGTGCGGCGGCCTTCCATGCGATCTGCAACACGGACAAATTGCGCCATGCCTCGGCGTTGCCCCTGATGCGCAGGCGACTGCACAACGACGATGAGGAGAATCGAACCAATGCAGCACGGGCGCTCTGGCTGCTTGACAAGGATAAACAGGTGTTCCCCGTGCTGCTACGACAATTGGCAGACCGTCAATATGTGTATCGTGTCGATGCCATGCAACTTTTGAGTGGCATGTCCGCAGAGGCGCCCGAGCTTTATCCAACCTTTGTCGCGTATGCCACGGACCCGGACGAGCGCGTTCGCTCTCCCGTGATGCAAGCGATGCGCCATTTCGGCAAGAAAGGCCTGCCGATTCTTCTCGAGGGGCTGAACGATACGCATGCCGACGTGCGCCGCGCTGCGGTCAATGCGTTGGCAGGCATCGGTCCGGATGGGAAGGAAGCCATTCCCGCTCTGGAGCGACGCTTGAACGACAGCGATAAGAAGGTGCGAGAAGCTGTCGCGGCAGCGCTCCGGGCGATCGTACCGGAGCACGGTCCGCATCTACGCCGAGACAACAAGTGAAAATGCGCTCTCACACCGCCGCCTGCGTACGCATCCGCTTGCGAATCGCGACGACGTGTATCAGCGAAATAAACAGCACGATGTCATTTTCCGGCTCAGTCAGAACGAGGGTGGTTTTAAGCACCATGACGTTTTCAGGATGTTTGATCGAATACACCTGGCCACTCGAAAGCTCAACTTCGAGTGGTTCAAATGGCCGAACCGCCAACAGTTTTTTTAGTGCTTCAGAGTTCATGGCGTAAATATACCCGTGCCCGAATACCCAGTCAAGAAATAAAGCTGCCGAAAGCTCGCCGGCGCGGGTAGAATAGTCCTCGCCCACTCATGAGGACTTCCGCACATGGCCACCGCCACCGACACTGCCGCACTGCAACGCTGGGACAGGGAGAACGCCGCCGCTCCGCTGCGTAAGGAACCGCCGACGACGGTGTCCAGCGTGGCGATCGATGCGCTCTACACGCCCGACAATCTCACCCACGCGGGGTTCGATGTCGATGCCGACCTCGGCTATCCAGGCCAATATCCGTTCACCCGCGGCGTGCATGCTTCCATGTACCGTTCCCGGCTCTGGACCATGCGCCAGTTCGCCGGCTTTGGCACGGCTCGCCAGACCAACGAACGCTTCAAATTCCTCCTCGGCAAAGGCCAAACCGGCCTCTCCACCGCGTTCGATTTGCCCACGCTCATGGGCCTCGATTCCGACGATCCGCGCTCGCTCGGCGAAGTTGGTCGGCTCGGCGTCGCGATGGACACGATCGATGACATGCATGTGCTCTTCGACGGCATCGATCTCGCGGAAGTGTCGGTCAGCATGACGATCAACGCGCCGGCGATCATCATCATGGCGTATTTTCTCGCCAATGCCAAGAACAGAGGCATCGATTGGAAGCTCCTGCGCGGCACGATCCAGAACGACATCCTTAAGGAATTTCACGCTCAGAACGAAATCGTATTCCCGCCCGAGCCGTCCGTTCGGCTCGTGTGCGATGTTATCGAGTTCTGCGCCAAGGAAGTGCCGCAATGGAACACCGTCTCGATCAGCGGCTACCACATCCGCGAAGCCGGCTCGACGGCGGTGCAGGAGTTGGCGTTTACCCTCGCCGACGGGTTTCACTACGTCGATCAGTGTCTCGAGCGCGGCATGGCCGTCGATGACTTCGCGAATCGCCTGAGCTTCTTCTTCAACGCGCATAACGACATCTTTGAAGAGCTTGCCAAGTATCGTGCCGCCCGCGTGCTGTGGGCGGAGACGCTGCGCGAGCGGTACGGCGCGAAGAAAGAGAACTCCTGGAAGCTGCGATTCCACGCCCAGACCGCCGGCTGTTCGCTGCAAGACAAACAGCCCGAAGTGAACCTGATCCGCGTTGCCTATCAAGCCTTGGCCGCGGTGCTCGGCGGTTGTCAATCGCTACACACCAACAGCATGGACGAAACGCTCGCCCTGCCCAGCGAGCATGCCGTCACGCTCGCCTTGCGCACGCAACAGGTGCTCGCTTATGAGACCGGCGTGACCAACACCGTCGATCCGCTCGGCGGGAGCTATTTCGTTGAAACGCTGACTCGGCAAATGATGGACCAGGCACGCACTTATTTCGACCAGATCGAAGCCAAGGGCGGCATGATCGCCGCGCTCGAAGCGGGTTTCTTTCGCCGCGAGATCGCCGATGCCGCTTACGTCTACCAGCGCGATGTCGATTCCAAGCGCAAGCTCATCGTCGGCGTGAATGCGTTCGTCGAGAAGGACGAAAAGCCCCTGGACCTGTTGCAAGTCGAAATCGGCGTCGAGAAGGAGCAGATCGATCGGCTCAAGAAATTGAAGTCAGTACGTGATGCCGAGAAGGTTGCGCGGGCGCTAAACGAGATACAGGCCATCGCGCGGACGAAAGAAAACCTGATGCCGAAGCTGCTCGAAGCCGCGGAGGCACGCTGCACCGTCGGCGAGATCATGAACGCCCTGGCCGACGTATTCGGTCGGTACGACGGGGCGATGAAGTGGTAACGAAACACAAGCCCAAGGGTGAGGTACTCCCAACCCTTGGGATGGAGGGATTTGCAATGGAGACCAACGACATGGGTAGAGTGCTAACGGAAGCGACGATTGAGAACATAGAGGATCTCTGGGCTGTTAAGCGATCGCTGATCAAAGCCGATGAGGTTCGCCGCGTGTCCATCACGGATGCTCTCGTTGACACGGGAGCCACGCTGCTGTCGATTCCGACGCGGATCATTCAGCAACTTGGCCTGGCTAAAACCGGCGCCAAGCGGGTGACGAGCAGTATCGGCCTCGCGGAGGCATCCATGTACGAAGCGGTGCGGCTCACGATCCAGGGTCGCACCTGTACAATGAATGTGATAGAAGTCCCCGATACCGTCCCCGTTCTGATCGGTCAAATACCACTCGAACATCTCGATTTCGTGGTTGACCTGCGCAGCCACAAATTGATCGGCAACCCCGTACATGGCGGCGAGCATGTGTACGAGTTGTATTGATCCATGTTACGCCATTGTGGTTCGCATCACTAGCCACTGGAAACATCTATGCCATCTGCCATTGTCTGTCGCAACCTGCGTAAAACCTACCGCGCCAAGCCGCTGCCCGTGGACGCCGTCAACGGGTTGGACCTCGAAGTGCTCGCCGGCGAGTGCTTTGGGTTGCTCGGGCCCAACGGCGCCGGCAAGACCACGACCATTGAGATTCTCGAAGGGTTGCTCGACGCCACCTCCGGCGATGTCACCGTTCTCGGCCAAACCTGGGGTACGGGCGACGACCGTGCGTTGCGCCAGCGTATCGGCGTCTCGCTGCAGGAGACCAAGCTTGCCGAGAAACTCAGCGTCATTGAAACGCTGCGGCTCTTTCGCAGCTTCTACGATCGCGGACTCGATCCCGAACACGTCTTGAACATGGTCGGCCTGGATGAGAAACGCCATGCCTGGGTTGGCAAGCTTTCGGGCGGGCAGAAGCAACGGCTCGCCATCGCCACCGCCCTTGTCGGCGATCCCGAACTGCTTTTCCTCGACGAACCGACGACCGGCCTCGATCCGCAATCGCGGCGGCAGCTTTGGGAAATCCTTCGTGATCTGCGTAAACAGGGCCGAACCGTGCTCATCACCACCCATTACATGGACGAAGCCGAGAAGCTGTGCGACCGCGTCGGCGTTGTCGATCATGGCAAGATGATTGCCCTCGGCAGGCCGGCGGAGTTGATCGCGAAGATCGGCGGCGAGCACTTCATCGAGTTTCAGATCGAACGCGCCGACACGCTCGATGCGGAGACATTGCGCACGCTGCCCGCTGTCGTCCATGCCCGCCGTGAGGCCGACGCGTTCTCGCTCAGCGTGACCGCTGCCCATCAGACATTACCCGCGTTGCTGGCGTACCTCGAATCGCGCGGCTGTCCGCTCTTGAACCTGACGACGCGCCATGCAAGCCTGGAGGACGTGTTTGTAACGCTGACCGGCCGGCATTTGCGCGATGATGGGTAATCACTACGCAGCCAATGAGGCTTGGCAAGAAGGAAAACAGCATACAAAGTACGAAGAGCGAATTACGAAGCAATGCGATTCCTTCGTACTTCGCTCTTCGCTCTTCATACTTTGATTTTCGATTTAGTTGACCGCTCCATTTTTCGCTTGCTGTCCCCCCGTTGCATCGCGTAACATAGTAACATCTTCACCCGCCGCCATTGGATCATTCCCATGCTAAACATATTAGGCTCCCCGAGGAAGCTGTGCGATGGCGTCACACGCCGCGAGATGCTCACGGCTGGCGGGCTGTCGATGCTCGGGCTTGGGCTAAGCGACTACGTGCGTTTGCAAGAAGCCCAGGCGGCGCAGACGCGCGATCGCTCGTTTGGCCAGGCCAAGGCGTGCATCCTGCTCTTCCTCTATGGCTCTCCCAGCCAACTCGAACTTGCGGACCAGAAGCCCGATGCACCGATCGAAATCCGCGGCGAACTCGGCTCGATCCGCTCGACGCTGCCGGGCTGTGATGTCTGCGAGCTGTTGCCTGCGACATCGCGCGTCATGGACCGTATGACGGTCGTGCGTTCGATGACCCATCCGCATCCGATTCATGGCGTCGCTTATGCGACTACAGGCATCTCAAACATCGAAGTGTCGATGGAGCTCAGCCCACGCGACGGTCGGCATCATCCGTACATCGGCTCGGCCGCTGATTATCTGTGGCGAAATAACATCGTCGGGCGGTCCGGTTCCGGCGGCCGGATACCGGACAACATCGCGTTGCCGTTTCAGTTCTCGAGCCAGCGCGTCGGCGAGGTGCCGCGTGCGGGGCCGTATGGGGCGTTTTTGGGCAATGCATACAACCCGCTATGGACCGAGTTCCAGGGGCGGGCGACGAAGGTTGCCGTCAAGACGCTACAAGATCAGCGGTTTGAGGACGTCGAACCCTACGTCGGCGTATCGAATGACAGCAAATTCTCACTGGCGTCGTCCACGAATCTCGGCCCGGGGCTGACGCTTGATCGTCTCGATCAACGGCGGTCGCTATTGCAGCAGTTCGACCAAGCCCGCTGGCAGAACGATGCCGCCCCGCAGAATCTTGATCGCTACCGCGAGATGGCCTACTCGCTGATCGGGTCCGACCGTATTCATCGCGCACTCGACATTGCCCGTGAGCCGCTATCGCTACGCGATTCCTACGGCATGACGATCTTCGGTCAAGCGTGTTTGTCCGCTCGACGCCTGGTCGAAGCTGGCAGCAAGTTCGTCAGCGTCTTCTGGGACGAGTACGGCCTGGCGGGTTCGGGTTGGGACACGCACTGGGATCATTACTCGCGCATGCGAAACGAACTGATGCCGGGCTTCGACCTCGCGCTGGCGGGCCTCCTCAACGATCTCGATCAACGCGGCATGCTCGATGACACATTGGTGATGGTGCTGAGCGAGCATGGCCGCACGCCGCGATTGAACAACGCGCGTGGCGGTGGTCGCGATCACTGGTCGCAAGCATACACGACCCTGTTCGCCGGCGGCGGTATCGCGCGAGGCCGAGTCGTGGGCCGCACTGATCGGCATGGTGCAACCGTTACCGATCGTCCGGTGTCGCCGAAGGACGTGCTAGCGACGGCGTATCACCTGCTGGGCATTGATCCGCATACGCTTTTGGCGGACCGCACCGGCCGACCGATTCCGCTCGTGCAAGACGGCACCGTGGTGCGCGAGATGCTGGGGTGATTCCAGGTAGCGCACGAACTTTCCCTCGTGGTTGCCAAGCACCATGTGAAAGCTCGGCAGGCCGATCAAGTTTTCATGATGCTTGGCTTAATTCTGAATACGCCCGCACGGCTTCGATATTCGATTGGCTCACAGAGAATACCGCGTAGTCCGATTGCCGTTGGAACGGATCGACAAATTTGTGCGTTCGGTTGATCCACAACGACGACATCGATTTGATCTTTCCGATGGCGTCGGCGATCGTAATCGTGCGGCCCAGCTGAAACAAGAGGTGCACGTGATCGGGCATGCCGCCGACGATCAACGATTGGCAACCGAGGTTATTTGCGGTTCCGCCCATGACGCGAAAGAGATCGTCGCGCCAGGCGTTGAACAGGATCGGTTCGCGGTTTTTGGTGGAGAAGATTGCGTGTACGTAGAGCTTCGCCAACGATCGCGGCATGGCATACTCCGATCGTTATTGCGCGATGGCGAACGGCCCTTTCGGGGCCGATACTATCGCGAGGGATGCTAATCCAGGTCGTCGTCTTGGGCTGACAGAACCGACCTGTCAGGTCGAAGAAGCGAGCACATTCGTCATCCAAGCATTTGACCTAGGCTGACAGTACCGACCTTCCAACTCGTTGGCCAAGTTCGGCATGGCTGACGGCTGATAGCTGATAGCTTTCCTACCACAACCCCGTCGTTTCCTCATATCCAAACATGCGGTTGAAGTTTTGCACGGCCACGCCGCTCGCGCCGCGAATCAGGTTATCCTCGGCTACCAGCACAAGGATTCGGCCACGCACGACGCGCAGCGTGATGTCGATGAAATTGGTGTGCGCCGTGTCCTTGGTCGCGGGGATTTGATTGGTAATGCGCACGAACGGAGCATTCGCGTAGTACGCTCGGTATAGGTCGAGGAGTTGCGCGTCGGTAAACGGACGGTGCGGCGAGGCGTAGATCGTTGAGAAGATGCCGCGATCCATCGGCATCAATTGCGGCGTGAAGATGACCTCGACCGGTTCGCCGGCAATGTCGCTCAGGGCTTGCTCGATCTCCGGCGTGTGGCGGTGCTGGCCGACGCTGTACGCCGTCACGCTTTCGTTGCATTCGGGGAAGTGTGTCGTCAACTTCGGCGTACGGCCTGCACCGGAGACGCCCGACTTCGAGTCGATGATGATGTCACTGAGCTTGATGTACTTACCCGCGACTAGCGGAGCGAGACCAAGAATGCCGGTCTGCGGATAGCAACCGGGATTAGCGATGAGCGTGGCGGCCTTGATGTCGTCGCCATAAATCTCGGGCAAGCCGTAGACCGCCTTGGCGAGGTTCGGCAGGTCGTGATGGCTTTCGCCGTACCATTGGGCGTAGACGTTCGGATCGCGCAGCCGATAGTCAGCACTGAGGTCGATGACGCGCATTCCGCGCTGGAGAAGCGCCTGCACGGCAGCCATGCTCGCGCCGTGTGGCAAGCAGCCGAACACGCACTGCACGCCCTTCGCTACGAGCTTGTCCGGATCGAACGGCTCCATGCGCAGCTTGATCCGCCCGGCTAAGCTCGGATGCGATTCCGCGACGGCGGGCATCTTCTCATCGCGCGAGGTGACAGCAACGATCTCCGCATGCGGATGCCGAAGCAAAATCTTGATCAGTTCGCAGGCGGTGTAGCCTGTGCCGCCTAATATCGCAATCTTCATTGGTCCGTAGTCCGTAGTCCGTGGTCCTTAGTCAGTGGTCGGGAGACCTAGGTAAATGTACAGTGAGAGTTGGCGAACGTGAATGGTTCGCCAACGTTCTTCCACCACGGACCACGGACTACGGACCAATGACGATTCAAGAAGCCGCCGAGGCAATCAAAGGCAAACGCGTCACGCCGGTCGATCTTGTCGAGCAATGTTTTGCCGCGATCGATCGCTGGGAACCGCACGTCAAGGCGTGGGTGTTCGTCGATCGCGAAGGTGCGCTGGCCGAGGCTCGGCGGTTAACGGCGGAGCTGGAGGCGGGCAAGTCACGCGGGCCGTTACATGGCATTCCGCTCGGCATCAAGGATATCTTCGATGTCTTCGATTGGCCAACGGCGTGCGGCTCGACGCTCTGGGCGAACAGCGTCGCACGCCACGACGCACCGATCATCGCCTCGCTGCGGACCGCCGGCGCGATCTTCCTCGGCAAGACCGTGACGACGCAGTTCGCCAGCTTCGATCCGCCGGTGACGCGCAATCCGTGGAATCTCGCCCACACACCCGGCGGGTCGTCGAGCGGGTCGGCCGCGGCGGTGTCCACCGGCATGTGCCTGGGCGCGATCGGCTCGCAAACCGGCGGGTCGCTGACTAGGCCCGCATCCTACTGCGGCGTGGCGACCATCAAGCCGACCTTTGGCCTGCTCGATCTCGACGGTATCCTCACGCTCGCCCATTCGATGGACCATCCCGGCCCGATGGCGCACAACGTCACCGACCTTGCGTTGCTGCTGCGCGGCATGGGCGATATGGACATGCTGCCGAACTATGCCGAGCACGCCAACGTCGCCGTCAGTCGGCCACGCTTTGGGCGTTTGCGACAATTGTTTGAGGAGCGTGCCGACGAAAATGTTCGCGTGATGATGGACGAAATCGCACATCGCTTCGAGAACGACGGCGCCGCCGTGGAGGAAGTCGCCCTGCCCTCCGGCTTCAGCGACATCATCGCCCGGCATCGCATCATCATGGCGGTGGAGGCGGCACAGTTTCACGAGACGCGATTCAAACGCCGACCGGACGACTATGCACCGAGGATTGCGTCGCTGTTGAATGAAGGCCTGGCCTGCCCCGCGCCGGAGTATGCGCGAACGAAAGAGCATCAATTGCAGCTGATCTACGCGATGGATGCCGCCATGCGCGACGGCCAAATTCTGCTCTGCCCCGCGACAACAGGCCCGGCGCCGCTGGCTGACACGACAGGCGATCCTGCATTCAACTCGCCGTGGAGCTATGTGGGTTTGCCAACGATTTCGATCCAGACGGGCTACAACGTGGACGGCTTGCCACTCGCGATCCAGCTCGTCGGCGCCCGCAACCACGAGGACGATCTGTTCCGCACGGCAGCGTGGTGCGAGAAACGGCTCTCGACCTGGCCGCTGGTGCCGAAACTGCCGGGATGAAAATGGTGGCTCACGCAAAGGCGCAAAGGCGCGAAGAAAAATGGAGGCAGAATCATGATCGCGAGCATCATCGAATATCAGAAGGCACGCGAAGAACTTCAATCGCTTGAGGTGCAGCTTGCGCAAACGATGAAGGCACATCCTCTCGGCTCCAAAAGATTCACGAAGGTAGGCTTTCGCAAGATGATCGTCCGCCTGCATGAAGAACTCGCGCACTTTGAACACAGCGAGGAAGCACGGCACCCCGCAACTCCATCGCAACGCACATAACCACTGAGGTCGCATGCACACCTTTCTCACGATCTTTGTTTCGCTCACGCTCGCGCAACCCGCATGCCCGCTCGAGCTGATTGAGAGCAAGCCGTTGCCAGCGCTCACCAAAAAATTCCAGCACACCGAAGGCTGGACCGGCGGCGACGGAGCGCAGACGCTTCGCCTCTCCGCGGATCGCACGCTGTGGCTGTTCGCTGACACCTGGATCGGCAGTATCCAGGATGGCAAGCGCGTCAAGCCGCGCATGATCAACAACACCTTCGCCTGGCAATCGCTGAAGAACGCCGACGACCCGTTCCGCTTTTTCTGGGCGAAAGCCGAAGCGGGGCCAGACGCGATCCTCAAGCCGCTCGATAAGGGCACGTGGTATTGGCCAGGCGATGGCGCCCTCGTCGATGGCAAGCTCTATCTCTTTTGCAAGGTCATCCGCCGGCGTGAGAAGGGCGAGCCGGGCTTTCAGTTCGATTGGTTCCAGAACGAGCTGTTGCAGATCGCCAACCCGCTCGACGAACCGACCACGTGGAAGATCGAACGCTACCGCTTTGCCGACGATGCCGACCAGCCGCGGTTGGGCGTCGCGTGCATGATGGACGATGGGTTCCTGTACGCCTTCGGCCTATTTCCGGAGAAGCAGTGCAAGCCGTTCCACACGCCGTTGTGCGTCGCGCGGATTCAGAAGAAGCTATTGCCGAGAATGAAGCGCGAAGACTGGGAATACCACAGCGACATCGGCGGCGCGAAAGCCTGGTCGCCCGTGCCGAAAAACCTCATCACGCTGTTCCGCGATGCGCCAGCGGAGTTCACCGTCTCCACCGTTCGCGGCATTCCCGGCTATGTCGCGGTCTACACGCAATTTGGTCTCGGCGGCAACATCACGGTCCGCCATGCGATGACGCCCGAAGGCCCGTGGAGCAAGTCGCTGAAGATCTATCAATGCCCGGAGATGGATAAGAAGATATTTCAATACGGTGCCAAGAACCATCCCGAATTAACGACGCGCGATGGGCAACTCATCATCACCTATTGCCGAAACATCGGCTCGCTGGCCGACCACATCCGCCGACCGGACGTGTACTTCCCGCAGGCGATCGAGGCAACGCTGCGGTGGAGGGGGAATCCTTGAAGGGGATCGGAAGGCGTGATAGGATAAACGAATCAGGCGATTGATACGGAAGGAGAAAATGCAATGACAACGTTACACGGAGTTGTGAAGAATCGGCGCGTGGAAATGGACGTTCCCGAAGACTGGGCGGAAGGGACATCGGTCGAAATATTTCCGATCACTGAATCCTCAAACGGCGAGTCCGATGAGGTGTCGCCGGAAGAAATTGCTCGAACATTAGCGGCGATGGACAAACTCGAGGCGATCGAAATGACCGACGAAGAATTGGCGGCGTGGGAGGCGGATCGTGAAGCGCGGAAGGCGTTACAAAAGCTCAGTTCAACGAGCGTCTCGAAACCTTGCGGCGAATGTGGGAATGAAACGCTTGGCCCAATCCCTCCGATATTAGCGAGCGAGTGATTCCGCTCTGGCAAGGGATCCCGCGAACGCTAAACGAATCCAATCCACACATGAAAGACCCCACCCCATGTCCACCTTCACCCCCGCTGAATCGGCGGCGTGTTGCACGTTGATCGATCTCGCACTCGCTGAGGACCTCGGCGGCGAAGCGGCGTGGCGCGGCGATCTCACGAGCTTGTTCTTCATCCCCGCCGGTGATGATGGCTCGGCTCGCTTCGTCGCACGATCAGCTGGCGTCATTGCGGGGCTTCCGGCGATCGCTCTTGTCTTCGCGAAACTATCGCCGGAGTTCCGCATCGACTTTCATGTCAACGACGGCACACTCGCCAGCGCTGGCCTGACGCTTGCTACCATTCGCGGGCCGATGAATCTCTTGCTGTCCGGCGAGCGCACCGCCCTCAACTTCGTGCAGCACCTGAGCGGCATCGCCACGCTGACGCGCCGGTTCGTCGATGCTGTCGCTGGCACACAGGCCAAGATTCTCGATACGCGCAAAACGACGCCCGGCTGGCGGCTGCTTGAAAAGTACGCGGTGCGCCAGGGCGGCGGGCAAAACCATCGCCTCGGGCTTTACGACGGCGTCCTCATCAAGGACAACCACCTCGCCTTCGCCCTGAGCCGATTTCGCAACAGCATTCCGCTTTTGCTTCGCCACGCCCGCCAGCAACCGCGGCTCTGTAAGCTCGACGCGAACCTGCCCATCGAAATCGAAGTGGACACGCTGGACCAGTTCGACAACGCCCTGGATGGAAAGCCGGACATCATCCTGGTCGACAACATGAACCTCGCCGACCTGGGCGAAGCAGTGCGCCGACGCAACCAGCGAACGCCGAGCATTCCACTCGAAGCGTCCGGCGGCGTCAACCTGCAAACGGTTCGTGCAATCGCCGAGACCGGCGTCGAGCGCATCAGTATCGGTGCGCTGACGCATTCGGCGCCGGCGTTGGATATTGCGTTGGATTTTGATGAGAATTGATGCCGCCTATGCAAACGCTCTGGTCCCTGACGACGCTTCACCTCGGTCGCACGGTGCGCGTGTACGACGCACTGCCGAGCACCAACACGCTCACGCTGGAGCTGGCGGGCGATCGCGCCAACGCCGGCGTCGCCTTGCTCGCACGAACGCAAAGTGCCGGGCGCGGACAGCATGGGCGAAGCTGGCAGGCGCCGCCGGAAAGCAGCGTGCTGCTTTCGGTATTGCTCTATCCGCCGGCGGAATTGCGTCGGCCTGCTCTCGTCACCGGCTGGGCCGCGGTCTCCGTGTGCGAAACGATTCTCAAGCTCGCCAACCTTCAAGCGAAGATCAAATGGCCGAACGACGTACTCATTCTTGGCAAAAAAGTCTGCGGCATCCTCATCGAGCAACGCACCGTCGATTCATCGCTCGCCACCGTCGTCGGCATCGGTCTGAACGTGTCGCAATCCGCCGACATGTTCGCCCAGGCCGGACTGCCTGACGCTTGCTCGCTCGCCATGATGGGTGCGCCGCCGCTCGACTATGAAACCGTCGCGAAGACGCTGCTGACCGAACTCGACACGCAATATGACGCGCTCCTTCAAGGCGACGCGCACACGCTGAAAACGCAATGGAAATGGCGGCTTGGTCTGCTCGGCAAACAGGTCCACGTCGAAAGCGTCCACGGCGATCTGTTTGGCAGAGTGCTGGATATGACGTTCACCGGCATCGATCTGGAAACAGCACCGGGAGAAGTGCGGCGCATCTTGCCGGAAACGGTGTTACATATCACGGCGACGTAGGACTCGCTTTCGTATTCCCCCTGCGGCTTAGCGCTCAGAGAATTCCATGCGAGCGCTAAGCCGCAAGCGGTGGCTCAATAGCAGAACTCAACGCCCATGCCGCCTCCGTTGGGCGTGATAAGAGGCACGATGCGCATCTTGCCACGTTGATCTTCGGTGCGACTGATGGCTTCGACGGCTAGGTAAGCCATCGACCAACCCAAAATAGTCTGGGCCAGATAGTGATCGTCGGTATGTATGCGCGACCACCCGGTCGCCATCGAGCCGGCGATGAGCAGCACCTTCAGCGTCTTCGATTCCACCATGCTGGCGGCGGTCAAAAACGGCACAGCGCCGACAAAGGTGTGACCCGATGCCGAGTTGCTGGCGCCGCTGAATGGATGCCAGCGCGAATCTTGCGATCCCGGCCTGGACGCACCGAGACCGTATTGCAGAACACCGACCATCGGCGCGCCGACGGCCAACGCCCGCAAGCCGCGATCGCCGAATTCACCGATCGGCGTCATGAACGGATGATCGGAAAACAGGCGTCCGCTGAGCGACATGGCCAAATAACCGGGAATCGCGTACTTGAATTCGCCGAAGTTTTTGACGAAGAGAGCGGCATCATCGGCTTGTTTCGTCCGGCCTTGCTTTTGGTACCAGTCGCGGAATCGTTGATCCATCTGCGAGTTGGCGATCGGGGCGGCGAGGGCGACCGCGCCGGCAACGTAGAACATGTTTTCGGACAAGTAAAAAGTCTTGAAGTCCTGCAGCAGCCTCGACGTTTGCTCTTTGCCGCTGTCGCGCAGAATTTCCCAGACGCCCATGTCGTCGGGATGGTACGAATTGGCAATATAGCGCGGATCGGTGTAATTGCTGCTGTTAAACGCCAGCAAGGCCATCGCGTGGCCATTGTGCTCCGGCGCTACTTCCGGACGCGGCAGGCCTGTGTTGGGGCTGACCGGGAATTCAAATTTCGGGGCGGGAATCGTCGGGTCGGCGGGAGGCATACGAAAGACGGGATTCGGAATACTCGGATCTATTACTGCGGGAACCGGCACGACCCTCGGCGGGTCAATGACGATCGGGTCCAACTTCGGTTCGAGTTGCGCAAAGACGACCGTCGGCCCGCAGACACTCAGCGCTAACGCCAACAGCAAATTTGACACCGAAGTGCGACGCATGGATATCCTTTGAGTTTTCCGCGGCTAATCTGGCGAATCGCGCGGACTATAGCAGCAAATCCGATTATTACATCGGCACTTTAGCTCTCCGTCATGAAGGCGTTAGGAAAAAGTCAAAACTCTCATCAATGTATCGCGAAAAACCAAACTTCCCTTTCGCCCCAAACGAGCCATTCTTTTTTATTTTTCTGTTTTACTCATTACTCGACGCAACCAACAAAAGCCAAAACGCCCTCGTTCCGAAGCTCCTGCGTGGGAACGAGGATTTTATTTTTCTGTCGGTTGCGTAATTGGCCTGGTGTCCTTCTGCTATTGCATAAGTCGAAAATGACGAAAATTCCTCACTTTTCGACAATCTTCGGCGCCTTTCGTCACACTTTGGGGAAAATCGACAAAACAGATACGCGAATAATGTCCCGTGCAATGCCGCTCGCCCACCAGGGTAATTGGCACTATCTACTCTATTCATGCAAACTATGAGGACTCGGATAGGTTCTACCAGCCCCGCCAGACTGACAGGATACATCATTTTTTGGCAGGGAGGCGCGTTATCACCAGAGATGGGCTTGCGTTTTTTGTCGGCGTATGGTTCATATATACCAATACGTTACGGTATCTACCCTGCCAATTTCTTGCACGGTATGAATTTTGCAACGAGAATTATGTTCATCACCGTCCCATGGCACGCCTTGCGTAGGGAATCCAAGAAACCGTGGCACGCGGATGGACCTTGAGTATACCACGTATCAAAATTCCTAATGCTAGCCCAATGTGCTAGCGCGGGATGCTTCTAACACGGACGGATCCGCGGAAGGAGAGTGGCGATGACCGCAGCCATGAACACGCCATTATCGATTTTGATCGCCGACGACGACGACGAATGCCGCGAAACGCTGCGCGAAATCGTCGAACCGGAAGGCTATCGCACGGTGTTGGCGTCCTCCGGCGAGGAAGCACTGGAAATCGTACAATGCGAAGTGATCCACCTCGCCCTGTTTGACGTGCAGATGCCAAGGCTTAC
Organism: Singulisphaera sp. GP187; assembly: GCA_945861245.1. Taxonomy (GTDB): domain Bacteria; phylum Planctomycetota; class Planctomycetia; order Gemmatales; family Gemmataceae; genus SIAQ01. The sequence continues at coordinate 44,554 of CAMAUE010000006.1, read as the reverse complement.
GGGACTCGAAGCGGTGCATTTGGTTCACCAAATCAACGCGCTATTGCCTTGCATCCTCGTGACAGCCAATGCGACGCAAGAAGTGATCCAGCAAGCGTTTCAGGTGCGGGCGTACAGCGTCATCCCGAAGCCAGTCAGCAAGAGCATGCTGCTTTTCACGATCCTGCGAGCTCTGAAAGCCTACCAACAGATGATCGAAAGCGAAGATAAAGACGCTGGGTGAACCTTAAACCGAAACACTAAACGAATCTCCTAATACAATAGCACCATTCACAAGTAGCACCATTTGATTTGAAAGGTCGGCAGATATGAAGGTCATTCCCCTAAACGACAAGATTCTGGTCAAGCGCGTTGAAGCCGAGGAGAAAACCGCCGGCGGCATCCTGCTGCCTGATACCGCCAAAGAAAAGCCGCGTCAGGGCAAAGTCCTCAGCCTTGGCGATGGCCGTCTGCTTGAGACCGGCAAACGCGCCGCTTTTCTGGTGAAAGAAGGCGATCGGGTTCTCTTCTCCAACTATGCCGGTAACGAAGTTCAGGTCGAAAGTGAAGACTACCTCATTATGTCCGAAGACGATATCCTGGCGATCATCGAGTAAGTAAACAGCGAATAGTAACTTCCCGAATTCCCGCTTGCGGCTTAGCGCTCAGAACCTCCCATTCGAGCGCCAAGCCGCAAGCGGCTTTTTTTTGCTGCGCATTTTCTCATCACATCTGGTTTGATCTTCGTCATCGAACAGGCCGCGATCGGATTCGGCGATTCGCTGCAACTCGTTGCATGATTGAACTATACATCTCGCGTTAACTTCCGCTAGAATAAAAAGAGGCGACGGCACTCATTTTGCGGAGTGTACGACACACGGCCTGGCGATTCCCCGATGACTTCCACAATAATGTGGGCTGCCATGAAACCAAATATCTTGCTTGCAACGGTTGGCATCCTTGCGATCGCGGCCTTCCTCGGCTTCGCCGTCCGGACGCACGGCGCTGATCCCGAGGAGGCGGTGCGCCGGAAGTTTGCCGAGATCGTCAGGCAAGCGGAAGAAAAGCGCTTGGCGGCGGAGCTTAAAGACATCTATGCCAATCTCGCGGATGGCGTCGATGAGAAAAGGCAGATTGCCGCCTACGTCAAGTTACTTGATTGGAAGATGCCTGCCGAAGAGATGGTTGCGATCTTGACAAAGCTGTTGGATCACAAAGATCGCAACACGCTCAGGTACTACGCCGTAAACCGATTGGGTTACTTCGGTCCCAAGGCCAGGCCGGCGGCAGAAAAGCTCTTCGCCATCTTCAAGAATTCGGAGGTGTATTACATTCGCGACTCGGCCGTTGCCACCCTTCACCAGATTGGCCACGCGACACCGGAGATGGTCGCGGCCTACACCGCCTATCTGAAGTTGGGCGGCATCGGGGAACAGGGCATATGGAACCTGCTCGATGCCTTGGGGGCGATGGGTCCAGCCGCGAAAGAAGCGGTGCCGGCTATCCAAAAACATCTCAAGGACACGGACGTAAGCGTGCAACTGAAAGCCTTTCACTCGCTTGGCAAAGTCAAGGCGATGCCGGAGCCGTCGCTGGCAATGCTCAAGAAAATGACCCGCATTGACTGGAACGATGCGGATGGCGCCTACCCGACGTTGACGGCGATTCAAGCCGCGGGGCCGAAAGCCGACTTCACGGTCCCGCTGCTCTTGCAATCGCTTGGCGAAGACCTGCCGACTTACCTCCGCTGCGTGATGGTGCGCACCTTGGGCCAGGCGGGCACCAGCGATTCGCAAGCGGCGAAGGCGATGTTCGACGCGCTGGGCAAGCCGTTCGGTCCGAACGATGCGGGGAGGCAGGACGCGATCATCGCCGTCAATCGGGAAGCCGTCGAGGCCCTGGCGAAATTGGACGCCAAGAATGAGCGTATCGTTGCCGTGCTCGCCGACCGTCTTGGCGATCTCGATCCCTACGGCCGAGATATCGCTGCCATTACACTGAAACGATCCGGCCCGTCTGGCAAGTCGGCAGTGCCAGCGCTCGCCAAGGCGCTCAAACGCACGGATTCCGCGACCGACCCAGAGCGGTTGCGTGTTCTCCTTGACGCCTGCCGTTCGATCGGCCCCGGGGCGGCGAGTTGTGGCGACGTGATCATCGACTTGCTGATTGAAAGAAAGCGTTTCGACAAAAATCCGCCGAAAGAAATCGATGGCGAACGGAATCGGGAACGGAACCGAAGGGACAAAGCCAACGCACTTCGTGTCCTCATGAAGCTGACGCTGGCGGACATTGGCATGCCTCAGAAAGCGCTGCCATTCATTCTCGATACGCTTGCCAATCGTGAGTACCGCGCCTTTGCCGCCGCCGCGCGTGCTGCCGGCAGTCTTGGCAAAGAGGCGAAAAAGGCGGTTCCGCTTCTGATGCGCGTGCTGGACCCGAAATTCGTGGACCAGGCAATGCACCTCGACACCTTCGGCACTATCTGGGTTCTGCCGGAGGGTGAACGCTCCTCGGCGCGAATCGAGGCGATTCGCGCCCTGGCCAAGATCGGCCCTGACGCCAGGGCAGCGCTGCCGCGTTTGCTGGAAATGCTGGACGACCCGATGCCGACCGAAGGTAATCTGCCGTATAACGAAGAGGTGCGCCGGGCCGTGAAAGCGATCCGCGGCGGAGTATAAGAAGGAAAGTAGTGGATTTGGCCCAATACCGTTCAATCGAAGAAAAGTTTAACCACGGATAGCACCGATGAACACGGATAAATACAAGAATAAAGTCTGAGTTTAGATCACTGCACGTCAACACTTGCATTGAATTTATCCGTGTTCATCGGTGCTATCCGTGGTTAAGATTGATTTTCGATCGCGATTGGATGATCCCAAGGGTTCGGAGTACCTCACCCTTGGGCTTGCATTTTAATTGAAGACCCACCATAAATGGCGGGCTATATATACGAGGACGCCGACTATGAAAACCATACTCGCTTCAATGACCGCATGCATCGCGCTCGCGGCAACGGTTCACGTCGTAACCGCCGGCCAAGCCAAAGTCGGCCCAACTCAGGCGGCGTGGGACGATGTCGTCCAAAAAGCCTCCAAGTTCGTTCGTGGCACGCAAGACAAGCACGGCGGATGGAGCACCGACAAGACGCCAGGCGTCACCGGCATCGTCCTCACCGGACTTCTGAAAACCGGCCAGGCCACGCCGCTCGATCCGACAGGCAAGAAAGCGCTTTCCTATATCGAGAGCCTCGTCAATACCGAAAAAAAGCACATCGCCGGCAAGGATCCCAGAGTCCAGCTGCTCAACTATGTCACCAGCATCAACGTCATGGCACTGGTTGAAGCGAAGCAGGACGACAAGTACAAAGCAATCATCGGCGATGCCGTCGCGTTTCTCAAAAAACTTCAGTGGGACGAAGACGACGGCAAGGACCAATCGAGTGACTTCTTCGGCGGCGCAGGCTACGACAGCAAATCGCGCCCCGATCTGTCCAACACGCAGATGTTCCTCGACGCCCTCAAAGCCGCCGGTGTCTCGCCCGATGATCCCGCCTACAAAAAAGCGCTGTTGTTCGTCAGCCGATGCCAAAATATCAAAGGCGAAACAAACGACCGCCCCTGGGCCAAGCTCATCGACGACGGCAGCTTCATCTACACCGGCGCGACCGGCGGGGCCACCAAGGTCGTCGATGCCCCGCTCGACAACGGCGCCCTGCCCGGCTATGGCAGCATGACCTACGCCGGCATCAAGAGCATGATCTATTGCGGCGTCAGCAAAGACGATCCGCGAGTCAAGAAAGCGGTCGAATGGATTCAGGCGAACTACACCGTCGAAAAAAACCCCGGCATGCCGGATGTGCGTTCCCAGTGGGGCCTATTCTACTATTACAACACCATGGCCAAAAGCCTCGACGCACTTGGCATCGACCACGTCATCGATAGCAAAGGCGTCAAACACGACTGGCGCAAGGACATCACGCAGGCGATCGCCAAACGCCAACGCCCCGATGGCAGCTTCGCCAACTCCGCCGCCAACTGGATGGAAGCTGACGAAAACCTCGTCACCGGCTACGCCCTGATGACGCTGAGCTACTGCAAGCCGAAATGATAGACAAATTTGATCTCCGCTTGCGGCTTAGCGCTCAGATAGCACTATCTGAGCGCTAAGCCGCAAGCGAAATACCGAACGAGACTCCCCATGGAAGCCCTCCCTTTTCTCGCCAACACCAAATCCAAGCTCGGCTCGCTGTATATCGTCCATGGGGACGAACCGTTCCTCAAACGCAAAGTAATCCGCGTCCTCCGTAAGCGTGCTCTCGGCGATGATGCCGAGGAACAATCGGTGTCCGTCCGAGCGGGCGACAAGGCGACGTTCGCGGAAGTGTTCGACGATCTCGATACCGTGCCGTTCTTCGACCCGAAACGCGTGGTGCTGATCGAGAACGCTGACCCATTCATTACGAAGTACCGCTCGGAGCTGGAATCGCGGCTAACGAAATTGCCAGACACTAGCCTGCTAATTCTCGACGTAAAAACCTGGGCGGCCAGTACACGATTGGCGAAATTGATCGACGCCTCGGCGACGATCGTCTGCAAAGCGCCGCCTACGTACAAGATGGCGCAATGGTGTGCCGACTGGGCCGTCTCGGAATATCAAAAGCAGCTGCCGACGCCGGCGGCGAATCTGCTCGTGGATCACGTCGGCCCGGAGATGGGGTTGCTCGATCAGGAGTTGCTGAAGCTGTCGATTTACGTTGGCAAGAATCCGAAGATCGAGTTGCCCGATGTCGATCGCCTGGTGGGCAACAACCGGGCGGCGGATATCTTCAAAATCTTCGACGCCATCGCCGCCGGCAATGTCAAAGGTGCGTTGGCGATTCTCGATCGGCTGTTCGATCAAGGCGAGGAGCCGATGCGGGTCATCGGTGCGTTCAGTATGCAGCTTCGGCGGCTGGCGCAGGCAGGCCGGCTGGCGTCGCTGGGTTCCTCACTTGGTGCGGCGTTGGCGCAAGCGGGCGTCCCGCCATTCGCCGTCAAATCCGCGGAAGAACAGCTGCGTCACCTCGGCCGACGCCGGTTGGACAAGCTCTTTGATTGGTTGTTGCAACTGAACATGGATTTGCGAGGCAACAGCGTGTTGGCGCCACGCATGCAATTCGAGCGATTCCTGCTCAAACTCGCACGCAAAAACCCTGCGGCGTAGGAACTCACGGGCTTGCGATTGCCGATTTCCTGACGACTCTCAATAATTGACCCGGCCGATAAACCTCACGCAAACAGACTCATCACCGGTTGGCCGGTGCTCGCGGGGCGAGTGAAGCCATCGGGGCTGAGGCGTGTCTCCGGCGGGATGCCGAGCGCGTGGAACAGCGTCGCGCCGAACGCTTCGGGCCGAACGCCGGCGTCACGCACATAGCCGCCCTGCCGATCCGAGGAACCATGCACGTAACCGCCACGGATGCCACCGCCGGCCAACATCGCAGAGTAAACCGCAGGCCAATGATCGCGCCCGCCGTTGGTAATGCGCGGAGTGCGGCCAAACTCGCCGACCATGACGACCAGCGTGTCCTCCAGCATGCCGCGAACTTCCAGATCTTCGAGCAGCGCGGACACCGATTGATCGACGTTCGGCAACGCCCAGCCGAGGCCGAACGCGCCAGTGCCGAAGATGCTGCCTAGGCCCGCACCGTTGCCGTGCATGTCCCATGTCTGCACATTGCGAAAGCGTTCGCCCGGCGGCAGGCCCGCCCAGGCGGTGACGCTGACGAGACGCACGCCCGATTCGATGAGCCGTCGGGCCATCAGCAGATTTTGGCCAATGGCATGACGACCGTAACGATCGCGCATGCGCGTCGATTCCATTTCGAGATCGAACGCTCGCCGTGCCTGCGGACCGGTGACGAGATCGACAGCGCGTTCCTGGAACATCTGCATCGAATTGGCTGACGGACTCGTGGGCGCCAGCGACGGTTCGGCTCGCTGCATGAGTTGCAAGCGCTGCCTCATGCGCTCAGGCGAGATGTCGATCGGCGTGTCAAAAGCGCGAACGCGGAAGCCAGGCTCGGCGGGGTTGTCCATGTCGGTGCCGACGCGGAGTGGGCTATAGGATGCGCCGAGGAAGCCGCCGGTGAGGTAGCGCGGTTGCACATCGCCGGCGAGGTTTTGCAGCCAAACATAAGACGGCATGTTCGCAGTCGATGGCCTGACTTTGGCGACGACCGAGCCGAAGTAGGGCGTGTCAACGGTCGGCGCGGCATGTCCGGTCATGCAGATGTGCATGCCGCCGTCGTGCCCACCGTTCGAATGGGTCATCGAGCGAATGAGCGTATAGCGATGTGCGAGGCTGGCGAGCTTGGGCATCAGTTCGCCGATTTGCGTGCCGGGCACGCTGGTCGCGATCGGGCGATACGGTCCGCGAATGTCATCGGGTGCATCGGGTTTGATATCCCAGCTGTCGTGATGGCTGGCCCCGCCGTATTGCACGATGAAGATGCACGATTTCTCGCCGCGCCGCCGACCGGGTTCGCGCGTGTTGGCCGTGGCGTGCAGAAGGTTGGGCAGGCTCAAACCGAGCATGCCGACGCCGCCGAGCTGGAGAAGGTTTCGGCGAGAAAGGAGTGATTGGCGCATGAGACACCTCAAAAGGTGGCGGGGGGTACGGCGTGATTCTACCAAAGAACAGCGGCGAACGCCATTGAATTTCTTGTTTAGCCTTTCGCCAGAGGCGAGCGGCTAAACGGGAGGCATCACGGCAGCGCCCAGACCAGCACATGTTTGTCGTCCGCGGCAACGGCGGCGCTCCTGCCATCGGGTGCCACAGCCAAGGCGTGCAGGCCAGCAGCGTGCCGTGGTGATGATGTCAGTTCGCTGAAATCGCCCAGATCCCAAAGCCGCACCGTCTGATCCTGGCCCGCCGAAACGAGCCGGCCGCCGTCGGGCGTGAAGGCGAGCGCCGAGACCATCTGCTTGTGGCCAACACAGCGGCCGATTTCGCGTCTCGATGCGACATCCCAAATGCGCAAGATCGTGTCGAAATGCGCGGAGGCGAGGCGCGTGCCATCCGGGCTGACGGCGACATCGAGCACGTTGCCTGCCTGGGCGTCGAATGCCTCGGCTTCGAGTCCACTGCGTAGATCCCAGAGGCGAACCGTTTGATCTCGACTTGCGGAAACGACATGGTTCGTCTGCCCGATGTAGGCGAGCGCAGTGAGCCCAGCGGCGTGGCGAGTGAAGCGTTGCACCTCGCGTCCGGTCTGCGTGTCCCACAGACGAATTGATTTGTCGTCGGCGCCAGAGGCCAGCCGCTTACCATCCGGCGAAAACACGAGGCATTTGATCGAACCAGTATGCCCGCTGAGTTTCCGCGTCTCGGTGCCGGTGCGGAGGTCGAAGAGGCGAATCGTGAACCCACTTGCCGTGGCGAACAGATCGACAGTGTTCGCGAACGCCACGGCACGGACCTCGCCGGGATGCTTCGGCAGTTTGTGGACCTGCTGGCCGGTCTGGGCGTCCCAGAGCAGCACGAGGCCGTCTTTACCTGCCGAGGCGATGCGCGTGCCATCGGGCGAAAATCGCACGCACCAGACGGCGTTGGCGTGTCCCGTGCATCGGCGGATTTCGCGAATTTCCAGGCGCGGAATCGGCGGATCGTCGTATTCATGTTTGGCAAGAGCTGTCAGAACCTCGACGAGTCGGCCGGGCGTGTCGAAGCGGTTCGCGGGCTTCTTCTCCATCAGTTTAGCGACGACGCGGATCACCGCTGGCGGAACATCGCCTCGCAGGCTCTCGATCGCGGTCGGGTTCTGCCAGCGTTGCTTGTCCAGCTTTGAAATCAGACTGCCGCCGGGAAACGGAACGCGGCCCGTCAGCACAAAGTAGAACGTGCAGCCGAGACTGTAGAGGTCGGCACGAATGTCGGCGCCGTGCGGGTTCTCCAGCTGCTCCGGTGCGATGTAGTCGGCTGTGCCGATCACGGAACCGCCTTGCGTCAGCGTGCTGAGCGATTCGCCGGGCGTCGCGCCGCCGAGCGTGAGCATGCGTGCGACACCCATGTCGAGCAGTTTAATGACGCGCTCGCCGGTGGGGCCTGTGGTGACCATGAAGTTGGATGGCTTGATGTCGCGATGCACCAACGCCTGTTCGTGGGCGTGCTGCAACCCCAGCGCGGCCTGACGAATGAACTCGCAGGCCTGCGGGATGGGGAGGGGGCCGTTCGTGTCGACGAGCTTCTCCAGCGTGACGCCTGGCACGAATTCCATGACGAGAAAGTGCGTATCGCCGCTGTGATCGGAATCGAACACGCTGACGATGTTAGGATGGCTCAGCCGCGCCGCCGCCTGCGCCTCTCGGCGAAAACGTCGCACGGCTTCTTCGTGTTGCAAGCGATCTTTGCGGATGACTTTGACGGCGACGATCTGCCCGTCGTCGCGCCGGCGGGCGCGGTAGACGATGCCCATGCCGCCGCGACCGATCTCTTCGAGAATATCGAATTCCGGCAAAACTGGCGGCGCTTGGTTGAAAACCGAGTGCGTTCCCGCAAGGGCAGGCGTGCTCTGCACCACAGTCGGGGCAGCATTCGTTCCGCTCGTCGGCGGATCTTCGGCGCTGCTGCCCGACATGCCGCAGATCGGACACGACAGCGAGTCGTCCGAGGGCATCGGCGTGTCTTCGGCGGTGTCATGCCAACGATGGCCACGCGGGCAAAATAGCAATCGTGGCATCGCAACGCCTCAGGACGCGCCATCGCCGCGCATGCGCCCGGTGCGCAGGCATGTCAATCGGAGATAGTGAACGTCTGCTCCATCATATCCTCCCTCCTCGAACCTGCCAAGGTCGGAGTCGCAAAAGTTGTCGTTAGCCTTACAATCTCGTCAGAGCCACGCACGCAATAAGTGGTTTGAATTTCAATTCGCGATGTGTCATACTTTCGACGGTTGGGTTTGTCGTTTTTCCGAGCCGCGACCGTCAGGATGCCGTGCGGTTTATGTCGGCCGCTCCCTGACTGTCGCGGCTCGGAAATGTTTTTATGGGTTCGGAAAAGCGACAATTTCTACCGTGCCGAGTATAAGACCACTTACTTCGTGCGTGGCTCTGACACAATTGCAAAAAACTAATCGCAACTTCAAAATTTGCGCGTCGGACTAACGAGCATGCGCCTCGACGGCCAAGTCGATATCCGGTTGCACGTCGCGATTGTTGCTGCCGTCGGCGTTGACGATGCGCAGATGAATGGCGTGGCCGGCGGTGCCGTACACGTTGACCTTCGCGAAATAATAGATTGCCTTATCGTCAAGCCAGCCGGGCATACTTCGGGTCGAGCCGATGTGTCGTAGATTGGCATTCCTGGCCACGACCGTCGGGTTTTGCAAGTCGGCATCCGTGACGATCAGGTCGCATCGTTGGAGCAGGAACCGGTCCTGGCGCGTGGCGACGAGCAGAACCCTTTTGCCATCCGGCGCGTAACGTGCGAACTCGATTTCGCGATCCAGTCCCGGCAATTTACGCACCGCTTTCGTGTCGAGGTTAAGCTCGAAGAGTGCTCGGCTTTTCGCATCCTTGGGGTCCAGCTTCAGGCCATCTTTGCCCGCGGAATAAGCGCTGAAAAGGACACGCTTGAGATCCGGCGAGATTGCAAAAAAATCGGCACGGTCGCCCAATAGAATCGCCAGCGGTGAAAATGAGCCGTCCGATGCGTCGATGAGGCCGATCCGGCCGAGGTATTCGTGCGTTCCATCTACCTCCTCATCGATCTTGATGGTCAGCAATCTCTTGGAATCGGAAAGCCAATGCACGAACGGGCCGGCCTTATCCGCGAGCAATGAACTCTTAGCGCTCGCGAGATCGACGATCTGAATCTCCGGCATGTAGTTTTGCAAAACGCTGTCAAACTGGACGACGGCCAGTTTTTTGCCATCGGGTGAAAGGACGGCACTGTGCCCGTTTTTTTTGTCGGTCTTGTAGAGTGAGCGTGGCACCCCACCCTGGATCGGCATGAGTTCCAGGCGGAACTCTTTCGCGAGGTCTTTTTGGGTCGTCGACGCCAGCACGACATCCGTTGCGTTGGGCGCGAGGCGAGCGTAAACGGGCAGTCCGTTGCCGTGCCATGGCAAACGCGTCGTTTTGCCGCTGCGCCAATCGTAAAGGAAGAATCCTTCCTCGCGCGGGATCAGCAAGTCGCCTTTGTTGTTGGTATCGAGGTCGATCGGGAAACAGCCGGGTATCGCGACAAGGAACGCCAGGACGATTCGTGGTATGCGTGTCATCATTGGTCCTTGTTCCGTGAAGGGTGGTTGCCTGTTTTTCGCTTGCGGCTTAGCGCTCGGAATATCCCACGCGAGCGCTAAGCCGCAAGCGGGAATACTGGCTAGCGGTCAGGCGTCACGCCGGCGTTTCCGGCTTTTTCGTTGGACGACGCACTCGGCGAATTAAAAAAACGGCCAGCACGACAACGATCAACGTCGTGGCAGCGAACACGACCAGACCGTCGGTGCTGAACACGGTGGCTGTCCATCCGCGATTGGATTGGGCGCGCTCGACCGCTTTCTTTTCGGGGACAGGAGCCGGATCGTTCAGCACGCCGATGTCGCTGTTCGGGTCCGGTTCCGGCAAGTTTTTTACGATCTGGCGTACCGCGTGATCCAGCGCGGCCTGGATGCTTTTCTGGTTTTTCCCATCGGTGCGGATCGTGATCAGGGCCAAGGCTTTTTCGCCGGCGCCGTAGGTGTGGCGTGTCGTGAAGTAATACACCGTATCGTCGTTGAGCCAACCGGGCAGCATTACATCGCGATTGATTGACAGGGTTACGCCATCAATCAATTTCTTTGCGCCACGGCCATCGGCGTTGGCGATGCGCAGTTCGCCTTGTCCGGTCCGATCCATTCGCGCGAGTAGTAATCTGTCACCCTTGGGCGAAAAGCGTGCGTACTCCGCGTGATCGTCTATTTTGGTTACGCTGCCGTCTTTTGCGTTCCACAGCCAAAGCGGCGTGCCGAGTCCGGCGTGCTTTTCAAGGCCGTCGAGATTCGCTCCTGGCTTTCCTGCATTGGCTGCGGAGAAGACGATTGTCTGCTGGTCGGGCCTTAACTCGATGCACATCGTTTGGCCGGTCACAGATGCAGTGGCGAGGCGTTTCTCTTTCTTTGTGGCGATGTCGAATTCGACGACGTATCCAGTCATAGCGCCTTCGTTGGTGTCTTCGATTTTGAAAAGCGCTAATCGTTTGGAGTCGTTGAACCAGCGGAACGAGAACAGCGTCTCTTCAAGCAACGTAGTCGTGATGTCATTGGCGAGATCGATGAGCAGAATTTCGTTGATATTGGCGGCATTCTTGCGTTCCTTCTCGGCGACGCGCGAAACCGCCAGATACTTTCCGTCAGGCGAGAACAACGCCAGGGCCGTGTTTCGCCCGGTGTAGATGGTCCGTGGCGTGCTCCCGGGTAGATTCATGACAGCGAAGCGATACTCATCGATCGAGCGCGTGTTGGTGACCAGCAGCGCCTGTCGGCCATCGGGTGCGAAGCGTGCGAACACAGGCCGCTCCCCCTTGGCAGCGAGCAACATGGATGCCTTGTGCGAGGCGGGATCGTAGACGAAGAACCCTTCCTGGCGAGCAACGAGAAGCTCGCTATTGCCGTTCACATCCAGTTCGACGGGGAAGCAGCCCGCGACGAATAGCAGCGATCCCACCAGGCAGGCGAGCGATGATTTCGACATGGCGGAGTCCTCAAGGTGTTGATGCACCATGGGAGATATTGTACACTAATCGGCCGAGAATAAAATCCGGATTGACGAGCCAAGCTCCGTAAGGAGCAGATTGAATCGCCCAAGCCAGAGCCGCAGATGAAAGCGTCGGTGGCTTTCGTCTATCGCTTACGCTATCGGCTCTGAAATAACTGCGAATGCTACGCAGATTGAGAATCTGGACTTTTCCCGTGATTCACATAATTCATAGAAAATCGCCAACCATCGAAGGATCGACGCATGTCCAAGACGCACAACAAGCCGGAACCGTCACTGAACATCCGCGACCGCATCGCCAAGGCACGCGACGAAGGTCGCACCCAGCAAGCATTGGACCTGACGCGCCAGCTCTACAAAAACGACCAAACTGAAGCGAATCGCGAATTGCTCAGGCAGGTGACGCTGGAACGCGCCCGGCAACTTCATGAAGTCGGCAGCACCGTCGACGCGATCACGGTCTATTCAAACCTGTTGACGATAGACTGTTCGCCGGAGTTGATGGTTAAGGTGCTGCAAGGGTTGACCGAATGCGGCGCCGTCCCTCAGGCCCTGGCGGTGCTGCCGACGATCAGCGACCCAGTATTGCGTGCAAAAATGTTTAACAGATGTATCGATGCGGTGGTAGCCCAGGGCAAGAGCGGCAAGAAGAATCTGCCTGTCGAGCTTCACGCCGGCATCGACGCCACGCTGGGCGCGTTCGCGCATTACGAGGCGGGACGCGATGAAGAAGCACGCGCCGCGCTACAGGCGATCGGGCTGCAATCGCCTTTCCTGGAATGGAAGGTTTTGCTGCGTGGGCTGATCGCCTATGTCGCCAACGATGACGCCAAGGCTCTGGACAATTGGCGTCGCCTCGATCCTTGCCGGGTGCCGTCCCAACTCGCCCGGGGATTGCGTGCTGGCATCGATCCTGAATTTCTCCAGGCTCAACCAGCGAGCGTTCAAAAGGCCCTGCAGGCGCAGATCCTCAATCAGCAACGCCTGCCGTTCGTGGCTACGCTGCGCGAGCTGGGGCCGATGCTGCACACGCAAAACCTTGCGCCGGCGTTTCGCAAGGTTGAGGTGGTTGCCAGCCTGCTGCGGCGCGATCATCCGCAGCTATTTCCGCGGCTCGCCAACTACTTCTACTGGGCCGTCATTGAGTACGGCCAGCCCGATGACATCGACCGCTACCGCCGCGTTTTCGGCCCGCCCGTTCAGGATCCAAACCTCGACCGAATGACAGCGCTCGCACTGGAGTTTCGCGGCATCTTTGACGAGGCCAACGACGCCTGGCAGGACTACCTCCGAAGCGTTGAACGCGCTCCGAATTCGTGGCCGGCAAACCAACGCCAGGCCATGCAGGCGATGGTTTGGTCGCGTATGGCATTCAACGCCAGCCCGAAACGATCGTCGCGAGGCAAATCAATGCACCCGCTCGCGCCTCTGATGCAGGCATCAAGCCACATGAAACCATCGGCCGAGAAATGCCTCGAAAAAGCGATCGAATTCGCGCCCGACCGCCTGGCGAATTATCTCTTGCTCTTTGAGCTTTATCGCGACGCCAATAAGTTGCCGAAGGCGAAAAAGATCGGCCAGGAGTTGCTCAAACGATTTCCCGATCATGCCCAAACGCTCGAAGCGCTCAGCGAGTTGTGCATGGATCGCAAGGAATTCAAGAAGGCCGAGGAATATTGCGAAAAGGCGATGCAAGCCAATCCGCTAGAACTTGGCCTCCGCCGCATGCTGGCGAGCATTCGCCAACAATGGGGTCTGTACCTCGCCGAGAAGCTAAAGTTCGCCGAGGCTCGTGGGCAGTACGCACGGGCACTGCAAATTTGGGAAGGGGCGAAAACGCAACTCCTGGCGCAGTGGGCGATACTCGAAGTCAAGGCGACGTGCGACACACGTGCCGACGAATTGGTGACGCAAGCACTAGCGGATACCGATCAGCGTCTGGCGGTTCGCTATGCGCTCGTCGGCGAAAGTGTCCGCGCCAAGCTGACGCAAAAGCAGAAGAAACGCTTCGCCAGCGATCTTAAAGCCGCGTTGGAGCAAACGCCTACGCCCGCAGAAATTCTCGTGCTCATCGAAAGTGCCGCCCAGCAACGCACGACGCACGCCGGCACGTTTCACGGCCAAAGAACGCAGGAAAACACAATCCTTAAGTTCCTCGAAAAAATCCCGTACCAGGCGTTCAACGAGTCGCAGATGGAACGACTCGTCGCCGGCCTCGCAACGATCGAAGCTCGCAAACCCTGGCTTAGCTGTCTCGGTTACGCGCGAAAGCATTTCCTCAAAAACCCGCTCTTCCGTTTGTCCTACGTCGATTACTACCTCGTCGAGAAGACACGCGAAATAAAAACGCATCTCGCTCAGGAGCATATCGATGACGCACGCCGCCTCATCGAGCAAATACCACGCGGCGAATTGCAGGAACAGTTTCTCGATCAACTCAAAGAGAAAGAGGAGTTCATCCAACAAATCGACGCCCGTAATCCGCCATTCATGGACATCTTCTCCAAAATGTTCGACCATTTCGGCAGCGGCATCGACGATGATGAAGATGAATTCGACGACGAGAATGAGGAGGAGGAGGTTGTCTAGGCGAACGGGATTCCGCTTGCGACTTAGCGCTCGCACTGCGCCATGCGAACGCTCAACCGCAAGCGAAATCTCGACATGCTAATGATTGAAACGAAACTCCGCTGATGTCAAAAGCGCCCAGGCGTAATCTTGCAATGCCATGGCGCGGTTTTCGCCCCGGCGTAAAAGATAATCGGCAACTTCCTTGCGTTCCTCGGCGCTCGGCGTGCGTGTCAACACGCTGAGGTAAAGCTCATCCGCAATGCGATTGGCGTCTTTCTCAGCGTTCAGCCGATCGAGCAGGTTTCCGGGCCGAACAGCAAGCCAATCGCGCAACACGGCGCCGTTGAGCAGGAAGAGCGTCTGGTCGAGCGTCGCCTCGAAATCCTGTCCGTAGGCCGGGTCGCCCGGTTGCGTACCGAACAGATTTACGATATTCGCGACGGGGGCGGCAAGTTTGGCGTAGATGCCAGCCTCGTTCGGCTTCGCGCCTTGTGCCTTGCGCTCCGTCGCCAGCAATCCGGCGGCTTCCATCATGCTCCAGGCGAACTGTTCCGGCGACAGCGATTTCAGGCTTGCGACGTTATAGGCCTTCGGATCGATCTCGACGCCCTTCGGTGGTTCGCTCGATCGCTGATACGTCTCGCTCAGTACGATCGCCCGCAGCAATGTCTTGACGTTGTGATTGCTGGCGACGAATTCCTCCGTCAACATCTGCAACAATTCGGGATGCGACGGCGCGTTCGCCGGATGATCATACTCCACCGGATCGACGATGCCTCGGCCCATCATGAAGTACCACATTCGATTCACTGCTGCCCGCGCGAAACGGGTGTTGTCCTTGCTCGCGATCAAGTCGGCAAACTGAGCTCGCCGGCTGAATTTCGGCACTGCACGCTCGCCTTTTGCAACGGCCGTGGTGTATTCCTGGCCTTTCTCAAACTTCGGCTCGACGATTGGCTTACCGTCCGGCAATCGTGGACCGGTGCTTTTCTTCACCTTGGCAACGAACACCGATTCGTAGGAGACATCACCTTCCGCCTTCTCGGCGAAAACCGCCAGCTTGCTTTTCGGATCCGTGAAGACATAGCTGCGATTGAAAAACGCCATGACGCCGTAGTAGTGGTCTTGCTTGTAAGCATCGACGAGCGGATGGTCGTGGCATTGAGCACAGTGCAGGTTCATGCCGAGAAACAGTCGCGTGATGTCCTTGGTCAGCAGGTGCGGTTCGCCATCGCGGTCGAGGTAAAATTTTGCCGCCGAGCGCGTCTTCGGATCGCTGCCGTCGGCGGACAGCATTTCGCGGACGAACTGATCGTACGGCTTATTGGCGGCGAAAGACGCTTGCAGAAACGCGCGCCACTCGGGCCGTTTGACGTGCTTGTCCGCGCGGCGATCCATAAGCAGGGCATCGAACTGGTCGGTCATATGCCGCGTGTAACCATCGCTCGCCAGCAATTTGTCAACGAGTTTCGTGCGTTTGTCGGGTGCATTGTCGGCGAAAAACGCCCGTGCCTCCGGTGCTGATGGGATGACGCCGGTGAGGCTGAGATACAAGCGGCGCAGGAATTCTTCATCGCTCGAACGAACCGCGGGTGCCGCTTTCAGCGACTTTTGAATATGCGCGTCGATCCGCGTGTGCAACGACGTTTGAGCGAAGAGCGGCGCGGTACTGATTGAAGCCAGGAACGCGAGTGCAATGCGAAGGTGGGAACGAAACATCAAAGAGTCTCCCAATTTGCGTGCGGACGGCGGGGGTAGGATGGTGGTTATTATACAGCGCGAACCATTGTCCATCTCCCCTCCCGTTCTAAAACAATACGATTGCAAACTATTCGACACCTCGCCGCGTAGTAAACCCACGGACTGATCCGATGAGGGCAGCGAACGCATCATGCTGGGACCGATCTTTATTCGCGAATGGCTGATTCTGCCGCGACGGTCTCGGCACTATCTCACGCGCGCTTTCTACCTGGGCACGCTGTGGGTGCTTCTCTTCACAACTTGGCAGACGACCGTCGGCTGGGAACATGTCCCCACGCTGGGCGATCTCGCGCGATTCGGCCTGCTCTCGTTTCAAATCCTCGCCTATGTCCAGCTCACGCTTCTGATGTTCTTCTCTGCCCTGTCCGCAGCGAGCACCATCTCGCTGGAAAAGGATCGCCGCACCTTTCTGTTGCTTCTGTTGACGGAATTGCGCAACGACGAGATTGTCGTGGGCAAATTGTGCGGGAGCCTGTTCCAGATCATTCTGCTTCTGCTCGGTTCGGTTCCGGTCTTCGCGCTGTTGGCGCTGCTGGGCGGTATCGATCCCTGGCAGATCGTCGATGTGATGCTCGTGTTGACAACGACATCGTTCGCGGCCGGTTCCCTCGGCGGATTGATCGCGCTTTGGCGAGAAAAGACGTTTCAGGCCCTGGCGATGACGGTGCTGTTTCTCGTCTTGTACCTGTGCCTGGTCAATGCGTTGGCTGTCACGCCCTATTTCGTCAACATGATCGGGTTGGGCGAGTCAGGCCTCGACGCCGACGCGATCGCCCAGGCCAGGCGAGCGCTGGAGCCGTTCCTCGCCTTGGCGGAAGCGATCAATCGGCCCGAAGATGCGGCGGGCCTGACGACGCCACGCCAGTTCGCGCTGGCGATGCTTGGCATCTCGGCGTTGCTCAATCTGATCGGGATGTACAAGCTGCGCGTTTGGAATCCGAGCGGCGAACCGATCATGCAGCGCGAGTTGGTCGGCGCAGCAAAGGCGGCGGGCACGGACGCGGACCCCGATCGTATCCATGCCGCGCCAGGCCAGGCCAGGCCGGTCTGGGCGAATCCGATCTTGTGGCGCGAGATTGCCACGCGTGCTTACGGGAATCGTCCGCTGGTGGTAAAGCTTGCCTATTTCGTGGTCGTTGGGTTGATCGGCTATTATTCACTGTTTTTGATGGAGCGCGCGGAGTTCGCCGCCGCCTGGGGCATCGTTCCGGTGACGATCCTCAGCTTGCTGCTGATCAGCGCTCAATCGGTGACATCGATCACATCGGAACGCGATCTCAATTCGCTCGACTTGTTGCTCATCACCGATCTGTCACCCAAGGAATTTATCCTGGGCAAGGTTTTCGGCATCGTTTACAACACCAAGGAATTCATCGTCCCGCCGTTGATCCTGGTTGTGATCTACGCCATGCGCGGTCAGCTGGGCACGCCGCCACGCGGTCAGGATAGTCTGCTCGTACAGAAAAACATCGAAGGCGCTCTTGCCCTTGGTATCGGCATGCTCGTCGTGATGGCGTTCACGATTATGCTTGGCATTCACGTCGCGCTGCGTGCCGACAACAGTCGCCAGGCCGCGATCAACGCCCTGGGTACGGTCTTTTTCCTGACGATCGGCACGATGGTCTGCATCTACCTCATCCGCATCACGGGCCGATTCGAGTACCAATGGCTTAGCTTCGCCGGCTTCATTGTGGCGGGTATCGGCGGGTTGTGGTGGGTGCTCAGTGCGGAGCGCCCGTCGTCGGCGCTCAATCTCGCCAGTGCGATGTTGCCGGTCTTGGCGTTCTACAGCATCACCAACGTGTTGATCGGCAAGCCCGGTTCGATCGAATCGGCCGACCCGCTGATCCCGTTTATCGTCACCGCCGGCGCGTTCAGCTTCACGATCCTCGCCATGGCGATTCCGCTGATGAGCGAATTCGATGTCGCCGTCGGCAGGTCGAGCGCGGTTGGGGAATGAATTCGGGTTTTCCGCTTGCGGCTTAGCGCTCGCGCGGGCTGCCGTGAGCGCTAAGCCGCAAGCGGAAAATGCGTGCACGCTACCGATCAATCAGCAGCATATCCGCAACATCCAATCGCAGCGTCACCACAGTTGCGCCATCTTGCACGACCGCTTTCAAGTTGCCACGCTCGACACTGCGGATGCGCTTGGCATCCGTCAATCCGTAGATGCGGACGGTCAGCGAATCGATCGACTTGCCGGTGTAGTTGATGAGCGGCACGGCGAGTTTGCCCTTCGAGTCGATGCAAGTCGTCTCGACGAGCGGTTCGCTGCATTCGACCGAACGGACGTAGCCCTTGGGCAGCATGGCATCGGTGATTGAGGCTCGCAGGCCTTTGTCCATCGCCGTCGGCAGAAAGTGGTTGAAGCCGGCGTCGGTGCCGCCGCGATCGGCGGGGAGGATCGGCAAGCCGCTGCGTTCATACGCCATGCCTGGGAAAAAGCCGAAGAGCACCGCTTTGCCTTTGCCGTGGGCCTTCTCGACGACGGCCGACGAACCGTTGGCATACGTGCCGACGACTTTGCCATCGCCTGCGGTGAGCGATTGCTTCCACACGAGCACGGGGATTTTGTTCGTGAAGTGCTCGACGGTATCGAGCGGTTTGTACATCGGCAGGTCTTGTTTGGCGAGCACCATCGTCAGCTTCGGGTCCTTGTACAGCGATTGCGACTTGACGCCGAAGAGGGCGTTGACGTCGGGGTTGGCTTGGCCGAACTCGTCGGTAAATCCGCCGCCGCAGAGCGCGACGAGCGTGCCGCCGGCATCGACCCATTTCTTCAAGGCCTTC
Organism: Singulisphaera sp. GP187; assembly: GCA_945861245.1. Classification (GTDB taxonomy): domain Bacteria; phylum Planctomycetota; class Planctomycetia; order Gemmatales; family Gemmataceae; genus SIAQ01. The sequence goes on along the minus strand of CAMAUE010000006.1, from coordinate 25,718 downwards.
ACCGCGTTGGAATGGAGATATTGCTGCGTGACGTAGATGACCTTGTGGTCCTTACACAGGTTTTCGATGACATCGTCCTCGGTGACGAAATCGACGGGGATTTGGGCATGGCGGAGGGCGTAATAGATCGCTTTGCGTTCGTGATTGTGGATGCCGCCTTTGGAATTGGAATCGCCGGTCATGATCTCATCGACGCTGGAAAGCAGCAGGCCGACCTTGGCGGGGCGGACCTTGCCATCGACGACGTAATCCTCAAACACGCCGGCTTCGTGTGTCGCCTTGTGCACCGCCTGCCACATGCCGAGATCGTGCGTGGCGACGTAGTTCTCCGTTCCGCCCACCGCGAGCGGCGATGCGCAGAAGTAGTTGATGAGCGTCGCGCCGTGGGCGATGCAGGTGTAGTACGATAGCCGAAAGCTCCGCGGCGTGTTGCCCGGGCTGTGCGGCATGACGTACATCATGATCGGCATGCTGTGGTACTTCGCCCCGCAGCGGAAGCCGGAGGTCAGGTAGCCGGAGACTTGTACGCTGAATTCGGGAATCTGCCAAACGTAATCCTCGCTCCATGGCATGTTCATGCCACGCATCTTGAACGGGCGCACCCACTGCATCTCCGTGACCATGAAGTTGGCGTGTGGCGAATAGTTGGCGCCGGTGAGGATGTCCTTGCCGGCGTTCTCCTCGAGCCATTTCGTGGCGGCGGCGTACTGCTCGATACCCGCGTTCGTCGAGTAGAGCGACGAGTAGTAGTACCAGCGGTCGTCGTCCTTGCGCGTGAACTTGGCAGCGTCCGCGCCGGGCACGTTGCGCGATTTTAACCAGGCGACGAACTTGGCATTGAACTCGTCCTCTTTGCCTTTGGGCGGCGTCAACGGCGAGATGTGGATCTCGTCGCCGAAGCTGATGACCTTGATCGTCTTGGCATTCCCAGCCTTCAAAGCGTTGGCCCAGTGCGTCTTCTCCGATCCGACAGGCCAATGGGCGACGAGCCGGGTCTTGCGTTCGGGCACGCCGAGTTGTTTGGCCCAGGCCGATTCGCCGGTCAGCGTGTTGCTGCCGAGCGCGAGCGTTAGTTTGGTCGCTTCCTCGCCGAGCGGTCCGGGGTTCGACATCGCGCCGGAGAAGGCGCCGATGCCGTAGATTGGTAGACGCTTCGGCACGCTGCCGACCTTCGGGAACTTTTCGACTTCTACGCGCAGCCATTTGACGGCCTCGACCTGCGTGCGGATGACGGGGTTCGCGCGGACGTTGCCGGGCATCTCGAAGGTCTCGTCTTTGACGGTAACGGTACGGACGCTCTTGACGGCGCCTTTGCCGTCGGGGATGCCGAACTCGAGCTGCAAGTACACCGAACTCGCTTTGCCCTTGTACACGGCCTTCGCATGCCAGGTGCTGTCGTTGAGCGAGTCGAGGGCCTGCCCGACGGGAACCCACGCGGAGGTGTCGCCGGGTTGAAGATACTCCTCGTCCGGGATCGTCAGCGTCGGCTTGGCCTTCGGATTCTTTGGATTGGGCACGACGAATTTGTTCGCGTCGATCGGCTTGGCGAGGGCCGACGGCGCCACCGCCAGCGAACGCGGGCCGGTGAGGTGATACGTCGTCGCATCGACGAGCATGCCGCTCTTGACGACGCGAATTGTGGGCCAATCGCGGATGTGGATGTAGTACGGCGAATGCTGCCCGCCGTTCAAGGGCTCGATCACGGGGATGCACGGCGCAACCGCATCCTTCGGATTGGTGACGCGCACGAAGAGGTCGCCGTCCTGCACCAGCCAGCCGTCGTATTCGAGATAGCGCGTCTTCTTCTGGGCCGTCATGCCGTCGAGATCGTTGGTCAAGCAGATCACGTCGATATTTCGCCGGGCGGCGGCGACGCGTGATTTGGGGCCTTCCAGCTGCGGGCCGGCGATGAGACGCAGTATCGCGGGGCCTTTGGCGAGCTTGACCGGTTCGCCTTGCTGCCACACGATGTTGTCGGTCCCGCCCCACCAGTAGCGCTCCATCGCCACTCGCTTGTTGCCGTTGAGCGCCCAGATCTTCAGGTCTTCGAGCTTGCCGAATAATTTCTTATAAGATATTTTACCTGCTTGTTCGATCTCCAGCGTGAACTCGACGGAGAAATCGATCGGCTGTTCGTAACGCGCCAGCACGTGGAATTCGCCGGCGCTCGGAACGTCGATCTTCTGCGTCGCGATGGCGTCGCCCTTGGTTTGCTCAGGCGCGCCCAGGCATGCCATGCGCGACAGGAACGTGATCGCGAATGTCGACGCGTAATAGTTCTCCTTATACGGCACGACCTTCCATTCGCCTTTGTCGACGGTGAAGTCCTCCGCTTCGGCAATGAGCCGGATCGGTTTTGCGGTTTCCTGAGCGTTCGCGCGGGAAACGCAGACGAACGAGGCGAGGATGAGAATTGCCACAATGCGGATCATGGGGGAGGACTCCGACTGAGCGCGTGGGGTGTGTTATGTAGATACTGTCATAGTTTAGCCGCTCGCCTTTGGCGAGCGCGGACATTGCGCTTATCGCGCTATCTCCGTTTGACGCAAGCCCAGTGGTGAGGTACTCCGAACCGCTGGGATGATCCCGAATCGTCCCAAGGGTTCGGAGTACCTCACCCTTGGGCTTGCATGTCATAAAAAAAATGCCGCGGAGGATGTCCCCCGCGGCTCGGTTGCGATTCGGTTGCCTATTACTTGAGTTCCACCGACCAGTAAGCGTTGTCGAGGAAGGTTTTCCACGACTGGTACTTCTTACTGCTCAGTTTCAAGCTCAGCATCGGGCTGCGCTTCGGCTTCTCGGGCTTGCGGATCAAGCCCATATGCGCCTGCTTGGGCGTACGGCCACCCTTGCGCACGTTGCAGTCGATGCAAGCGCAAACGAGGTTTTCCCACGAGCTGCCGCCGCCTTGGCTGCGCGGCAGGATGTGATCGAGGCTCAAGTCGCTGGTCGAAAACCGCTTGCCACAGTATTGGCACTGGTTATTGTCCCGTGCGAAGATATTTCGCCGGTTGAACTTCACCGTGTGCCGTGGCACTTTCTCATAGCTCGTCAACCGAAGGACGCGCGGCACCTGAATCTCGGAATTCGAGGTGCGCACCCAGTCGTCGTCCTCTTCGCGATAGAGCTTCGCACGGAACTCGCTGACTTCACGCCAGGTGTCGAAGTCGTAGGTCGCGAATTGGCCGTCCTCAAGACTGACGACTTCGGCTAATTCTTTGCACAGAAGAACAAACGCGCGGCGGACGGAGATGACATGGACGGCCATGAACAACTTGTTCAAAACAAGTACGCTGGCGTCCAGCGCAGAAGCGTGGCGGTTTGACATAAGACCCCCTTGGACGATGAGAACGAATCACGCATAGCCGAAACCTCGGCGACACGGCTTGCCTGCAAAAGGGACGCGCCAGGAGTGGCGCGGGTTCGAGTCATTGTCATTTTATCAGGAGTATTCGTCCAGATGCAAGTAGGTTAGGAAAGGAAATTAGCTGGCTTCATCGAATTCATCGCGAATCGTTTAGCCGCTCGCCTTTGGCGAGCGCAATGTCCGCGCTCGCCAAAGGCGAGCGGCTAAACGGGAAATACTACCCCAACAAATCCTTGACCGCATCGCGTTCCTCTACAAGCTCTTTGAGAGTCAGATTGAACTTCTCCTGACCGAACGCGTCCAGTTTGAGACCATTGACGACGGCGTAGTTGCCTTTGCCATCCGTTGTGCATGGGTAGCCAAAGACCAACCCGGCAGGGACGCCGTATTCGCCTTTGGAGACGGTGGCCATGCTAACCCAGTTGTTGGCGGCGGTGGGTTTGAGCAGGCTTTTGACGTGATCGAGCGCGCCATTGGCGGCGGAGAAAGCGCTCGACAGGCCGCGTTTTTCGATGACGGCTTTGCCACGCTCCTGGCACGCTTTGACATAAACCGATTCGAGCCAGGCGCGATCGGTGATGACGTCGGTGGCCGGCTTGCCTTTGATCTTGGCGTTGGTGAAATCGGGGTACTGCGTATTGGAGTGGTTGCCCCAGATCGTCATGCAGGTGATGTCGCCGTTGTCCACGCCGGCCTTCTTGGCGAGGGCGCCGACGGCACGGTTGTGGTCGAGCCGGGTCATCGCGGTCCAACGCTCGGCGGGAATGCTTTTGCCGTTGTTGTAGGCGATCAGGCAGTTCGTGTTGCACGGATTGCCGACGATCAGGATGCGCACATCCGAGGCGGCCTTGGCGGCGAGGGCCTTGCCTTGCTTCTGAAAGATCTGGGCGTTCTTGAGCAGCAGATCTTTGCGTTCCATGCCCGGTCCGCGCGGAGCAGCGCCAACGAGCAGCGCCCAGTTGCAGCCATCGAAGGCTTTGCTTTCGTCATCGGTGACGATAATGTCTTTCAGCGTCGAGAAGCCACAATCTTCCAACTCCATCGCGACGCCTTCGAGCATCTGCATCGGCTTGGGATTGATCGACGGCGGGATTTCGAGCAGTTGCAAGATCACTTGCGTATCGGGTCCGAATACTTCGCCTGATGCCAAACGAGGCAGCAGAGTATATGCGACTTGCCCTGCCGCCCCAGTGACGGCAACGCGAACGATATTTGACATGGGTACACTCTCGATGAAGATTGATATGTCTCTCGACTTGAAGAGACGCACGTAATAAGTTATTTGATATGAATGGATAGAAATGAAGCCCAGGGGTGCGGTACTCCGAACCTCTGGGATGTGACATTAGAAGCCCAAGGGTTCGGAGTACCTCACCCTTGGGCTTGGGTGCAAATTAACAATGGCGGAGAATTCAATGATCAAGCTCGGCATTAATGGTTTCGGTCGCATCGGTCGGCTCGTGTTTCGCGCTATCGTCGAACAGGGATTGCTCGGCAAATCGGTTGACGTTGTCGCGCTCAACGATCTCGTACCGGCGGACAACCTCGCCTATCTCGTGAAGTACGATTCCACGCAGGGCCGATTCACAGGCACGGTTACGAGCGAGAAATCGAAGCCGGATGTCGCGGAAGACGATACGCTGGTCGTCAACGGGCACAAGATCAAATGCCTTGCCGTCAGGGAAGGCCCGACTGCGCTGCCCTGGAAGGCGCTGGGCGTCGACTACGTCATCGAATCGACCGGCCTGTTCACCGAAGCCGAGAAGGCCAAGGGCCATATCACCGCGGGGGCCAAGAAGGTCATCATCTCCGCGCCGGCGAAGAACGAAGACATCACCGTCGTGATGGGTGTCAATCACGAGAAGTACGATCCGAAGAACCACCACATCGTCTCGAATGCAAGCTGCACGACCAACTGCCTGGCGCCGCTCGTGCATGTGCTGCTCAAAGAAGGCTTCGGCATCGAAGAAGGCCTGATGACGACGGTCCACAGCTACACCGCGACGCAGAAGACCAACGACGGGCCATCGAAGAAAGACTGGAAAGGCGGTCGGGCGGCGGCAGTCAACATCATCCCGTCCGGTACCGGTGCCGCCAAGGCCGTCGGCCTGGTCTGCCCGGAAGTGAAGGGCAAGCTGACCGGCATGTCGTTCCGCGTGCCGACGGCGACGGTTTCGGTCGTCGATCTCAACGTGCGCACGAAAAAGGAAACGACGCTCAAGGAAATCTGCGCCGCCATGAAAAAAGCGAGCGAGACCTACCTCAAAGGAGTGCTCACCTACACCGAGGACGAAGTCGTCTCCAGCGATTTCGTGCACGATCCGGCTTCGAGCATTTTCGACGCTGACTCGACGATGAAGAATCCGGAAGTCAGCAAGACGTTTTTCAAGCTCGTCAGCTGGTACGACAACGAATGGGGCTACTCCAACCGCGTCGTTGATTTGTTGCAGTACATGGTGAGCAAGGGGTAAATCCCAAGCCCAGCGGGTGAGGTACTCCGAACCCCTAGGATGATGTCAGCGAGCCCAGGGGTTCGGAGTACCTCACCCCTGGGCTTGATAGTTCAATTCGACCTCATCATACAACCATATCCGAGACTCCCATGCCGAAACTCAGCATCGACAAACTCGACCTCAAAGGCAAACGTGTGCTCATGCGCGTGGACTTCAACGTGCCGCAGGACAAGCAAACCGGCGCGATCACGAATCCGCAGCGCATCGTGGCTGCGCTTCCCACGATTAAGTACGCGCTCGATCACGGCGCGGGGATCGTGCTGATGAGCCATCTCGGTCGGCCCGACGGTGAGGTCAAGGCGAAGTACAGCCTGAAACCGATAGCGGAGAGGCTGCAGGAACTGCTCGGTCGGCCCGTGAAATTCCTGTCCGATTGCGTCGGCCTCGAAGTCGAAGCCACATGTGCCGCGTTGAAACCAGGCGAGGTGATCCTCCTGGAAAATCTGCGCTTTCATGTCGAAGAAGAAGGCAAGATCAAAGACGCCAAGACCGGGCAGACGATCAAGAAAGCTTCCGACGCCGAGGTCGCCGCCTTTCGCGCGTCGCTCTCGAAACTTGGCGATATCTACATCAACGACGCGTTTGGCACGGCGCATCGGCCGCATAGCTCGATGGTCGGCGCCGTGTTGCCGACTCGTGCGGCGGGGTTCTTGATGCAGAAGGAACTCGACGCCTTCGCCAAGGTGCTCGACCACCCCAAGCGGCCGTTGCTCGCGCTTCTCGGCGGGGCCAAAGTCGCCGACAAAATTCAGCTCATCGAGAATCTGCTCGACAAGGCCGACGAGATCATCATCGGCGGGGGGATGGCGTACACCTTTTTGAAAGTTCTGAACGGCATGGAAATCGGCGATTCGCTCTTTGATCCGAAAGGGGCCGAGATCGTGCCGCAGATCGTGGCAAAAGCGAAAGCGAAGAACAAGCCGATCCATCTGCCGATCGATTTTGTATTAGCCGACAAGTTCGATAAAGATGCGAATACAAAAGTCGCAACCGCGGCCCAAGGCGTTCCGGCTGGCTGGCAGGGGCTTGATTGCGGGCCGGAAACGATTAAAAAATTCCAGGAGGTGATTGGTCGAGCGCAGACGATCATCTGGAACGGGCCGGTCGGTGTGTTCGAGATGGACAAGTTCGCCGTCGGCACGCGCGCTGTGATGGACGCCGTCGTCGCCGCCACAACGCGTGGCGCCGTGACGGTCATCGGCGGCGGCGATACGGCCACGGCGGCGGCGAAGTGGAAAGTCGAAGACAAGGTCACCCACTGCTCCACCGGCGGCGGCGCGTCGCTCGAATTGCTCGAAGGCAAGACCCTTCCCGGTATCGCGGCGCTGTCGGAGGCGTAGGATTTGTTTAGTCGCTCACCTTTGGCGAGCGCGGACGTGACGTTTTACGAAATTGGGTTGCGCCCGCGCTCGCCAAAGGCGAGCGGCTAAACAAACGAAGGATCCCATTCAATGTCAACAGCCGGAACCAGCAAACGGGGCGTGCCCGAAGGCCTGTGGATTCGCTGTCCGCAGTGCAAGGCCACGGTTTTCCGCAAGGAGGCCGAGGCTCGCTTCAGCGTCTGCCCCGAATGTAGCCATCACTTTTACATGCCGGCCCGATCGCGCATCAAGCAACTCCTGGACGAAGAGAGTTTCGAGGAGTGGTTCAGCGACATCAGGCCGTGCGATCCGCTGCAATTCAACGACCGCGTGCTCTACGGGCAACGCCTCAAAGCAGAGCAGGCCAAGACGAAGATGCTCGACGCCGCCGTCGTCGGCCGCGGCTACATCCGCGGGCGTCCCGTTGTGTTTGCAGTCACCGATTTCGCGTTCATGGCCGGCAGCATGGGCTCAGTCGTCGGCGAGAAGCTGACGCGGGCGGCCGAGGAAGCCACCCGGTTGCAACTCCCGCTCATCATCGTCAGCGGGTCCGGCGGCGGGGCACGCATGCAGGAAGGCATCCTGTCGCTCATGCAGATGGCGAAGATTTCGTCCGCCCTCGCACGCCATGATAAAGCCGGCGGGCTTTACATCTCAATTCTCACCAATCCCACGATGGGCGGCGTCGCGGCGAGCTTCGCGCTGCAAGGCGACTTCACTTTTGCCGAGCCTGGCGCGCTGATCGGCTTCGCGGGCAAACGCACAATTTGGAACACCCTTCGCCTGGAACTGCCCGAAGGATTCCAGACCAGCGAGTTTCTGCTCAAGCACGGTTTCGTCGACCGAATCGTGCATCGCAAGGAACTTCGCATGGAACTTGCACGCATTATCGACTATTGTGAACATTGAGCGGATTCCTGGGTTTCCGCTTGCGGCTTAGCGCTGGCGAAGCGCCTTCCGAGCGCTAAGCCGCAAGCGGAATACAATAATCGGGATGTTGTTGGTTTTTCTATCGTATACGCCCCCTGCGTGCATCGACGGTCATCCATGAACTTTCTCAATAAACTCAAAGAATGGTTCAACTCCGAAGCCAGCAATTTACCGATTGTTGACATCAGCAAACGCTTTGAGTTGCTGGGCCGCACGGGGCAGGGCAGCATGTCGAAGGTTTATCGCGCGCGCGATCGCGATAACGGACGTACGGTCTGCTTGAAGGTGCTCGACAAGGTGAAGACTGAGAAGTTTGAGGCCCGGTTCAAAGGTCTCAAAAAGCCGCCGGAAGGCGAAATCGCCATGCTGCTCAAGCACGAGAACATCGTGCAAACCTTCGAGCATGGTCTGACTACGGAGAAAGAACCCTTCATCGTCATGGAACTTGTCGATGGCGTCGGCTTGAACTTTTTCATCGAAACCAATCCCAAGGATCTCACCGGCAAGCGTGTCAACTATTTACGCCAATACGCGACAGGCATCGAATTCATGCACAAGTCAGGCTTCATGCACCGCGACATCTGCCCGCGCAACGTCATGGTCACCAAGGAAGGCGTCATCAAAATCATCGACCTCGGCCTGACGATTCCCTACAAGCCCGATTACTGCAGGCCGGGCAATCGCACCGGCACGACGAACTACCTCGCGCCGGAGCTGATCAAACGCTCGCCCACCGACCACCGGGTCGATATGTTCGCGCTGGGCGTCACCGCGTATGAGATCTTCACCGAAACGCTGCCGTGGGAAAAGGGCACGTCGGAGAAGGTTCTCGGCGCGATCGTGAACCAAGCTCCGCATGACCCGCGTGAGTACCGCCCGGACCTCACCGATGACGTCGTGAAGTTCCTCTTGAAGGGCATCGAACGTGATCCACGCAATCGCTATCAGAACCCTGCCGACTTCCGCGAGGCAGTGGAGCTGCTCTCAAAGAAGTGGTGAAAGACGGGGGCCAATATGACCCATCGAACAAGGCGCATCGCCCTGCTCCTCGCCTTCGCCGTCGCGTTGTTACCGTTGGCAGGAGGCTGGGCGGGCGGGACGAAGACGAGCGACGCCAATCGCATCTTCGATGGCAACGTCATGCCGCTCGCCGACGCACTGGCGAAGTCAGGCACGAAGATCGACGCCGACACCGCGCCCTATTTACTGGTGTTGCGCACGAGCGACGGCAGGCTGCATCCGCTTATCAAGGACGAAGGCTCGCGGATGTTCTTCAAGGACGCCAAGCTGCTCAACCGCCCCATGCGGCTGACCGCGCGTCTCGTGCCGAACTCGCCGTACCTGCAAGTCATCACCGTTCACAGTCTGGTCAAAGAAAAACTGCACGACATCTACTACTGGTGCGACGTGTGCGTCATCAAACGCTACGAAGCCGGCATCTGCGACTGCTGTGGTGACGCGATGGTGTTCCGCGAGGAGGCGGTGAAGTAGGCGAGCCTAGCCGCGTAAGCGGCAGGTTGATTGGAAAACATGAATTTGGCGCGGCTAGGCTCGCCGATCACCGCGGCGTCCCCGGGATCTTCCGTGCCTTCTCATCCTCCGGCGGGCGGTCCAGGCTCAGGTACGACAGCAGATCGATGATCTCCTGCGGCCTGAGCTGCTTCTCTAAATCTTCCGGCATCATCGAGAGTTTGCTCGTGAACTGCTCTTCGACGTCGGCTCGCGCAAACGTCTTCAACTCGCCGCCTTGCACTTTGAGCACGACTCGCTGCGTGCTGTCTTCCACAACGAGGCCGGAGATCGTCAGGCCCTTTTTCGTCACCACCGTAACCGCCTGATAACCGCTGCCGATGACGAGCGATGGGTCGAAAATGTTCGACAGCAGCTGATCGAAGTCGCTACGGCCGTTCGAGGTGATGTCCGGCCCGACTTCGGCGCCTTCGCCGTGCAGCTTGTGGCATTGGGCGCAAAGCTTCTTGAAGATCGGCTGCCCCGCCTTCGGATCGCCGGGCGTCTTCGCGAACAGCTCCTTCATCTGTGCGACGATGCGTTCGCGCTCGGGATTACGGCTGTCGCGCGGGATGCCCCAGTGTTTCTCGATGAGCTGTGCGAGGTCCTTGTCCTTCGTGGAAAGCAAACGGCGGGCCTGGTTGATGTTGATCACGTCCTTGTTGATCTTTTTGTCGGCGATTTCTTTGAAGAGCGACTTCGCCCAGGTGGGGCGTTGCGTCAACAGTTCGATGGCCTTGGGTTGAAGGTCGGGTTCCATATTCGCGTAAGACTGCAACACAAGGTCGGCAACCTGGGGATCATCGAGCTTCCCAAGCGCGGATAAAATTTCTCCCCGAAATGTCACGGTCGTTTTCTTGGCTGCTTTGTCAAAGAAGGACGCTGCCAGCAGCAGGGGATGATAGCCTTCGCGCGAGGTAACGAGGGTGCCAAACGCCCTGATACGGGCAGACTCGGGTTTACTACTGTCGATGAAAAACTCCCCTGCAGCCTTTAATCCCTCGACATCTTTCAGCGTCGCGGAGAGCAGCATGGCCTCGAAAGCCAGAGCAGCGCTCTTGTTCTTGGCCATCGTGTTTAACTTCGGAATGAGTTGATCGCGTAGACTTGCAAGCTGTTTGCCGGCGATTTCGCCATTTTGAATCTTGACCGAAAGACCTGTCAGACAGAGCGTTGCGGGCTCTACCTTACCCTCGGCGGTGAGCTTGTCGATGAAGCCGACGACGGCACTGGGATCACCCTTGGGATTGCCCAGGATGCGGTCGATGGCGCGCGGCAGCACCTTGGCGACGCCCGGCGCCTTGGCGAGATCGACCTTGGAGGCCAGCGTCAGAAAGCGCTCGCCGTCTTTTTCCAGGAGCGGATGCAGGTTCTGCCAGACGATGTGCGGAATCAGCTTGTCGTCGCCGCAGTGCGCGAGGACGTCGAGCAGGATCGGAAGCGGATCGATCGGGACGGGTTTCCAACTCGGTTTCACTTCTAGGTAATCTTTAAGTGTTCGCGATGCAATGGCAACCTGCACCTGCACCTCAGGCGACGGATCGTTTGCGAGGGCAAGGATCTTTCGAAACGCCTCCCGGTCGTTGATCCATCCAATGTTGTCTCTTTTACCCGTGAAGTAAAGGCTGTGATAGCCCCGATTGCCGCCGGCGCGGACGCCCCATGCACGAAACGTGGTATCCTTGTGGTCGAGGATTGCTTTAAGGAATTCGTCATCAAACGTTTCGGCTCCTATTAGCGCCCAAATCGCGTGAAGTCGAGCCTTTCGCTGATTCGAGTCGTCGAGAATGAACTTTTGCAGAATAGCTGAGGTACCAAACGCATGACGAAAAGGACTCGCACTTTCAAATTCGCGCCGACAATGCTCTTGCAGAAGGCGCTGCGAGGCCTCGCGCAAGTAAATGTTTGAAGCGGAGAGCGCCTTGATGAGTTGAAAAACGGTCTTGTAACGTTCACCAAAGTCTTTGCTTGTCAAGTTTTCGCTCAAATCCACCTTCCCCGCCGGCTTGTAATCCTTGTACACGACGCGATACAGCCGGCCTTTCAAGCGGTCGATGCCGGCGGGGTCGCGGTTGGCGTCCTGGTAGCAGTGGTAGCGGTCGTACCAGTCGAGGATGTAGATGCAGCCGTCGGGCCCGACCTTTTGCGAGACCGGCATGAACCAGGCGTCGTTGGCGACGAGGAAGTTCGAGCCTTCGCCGACGCCCTTGGCCGCCGCTTGCGGCTTAGCGCTCAACGCCGGCTTTGCGAAATACGTCGCGCCATCTCTTTCCAACTGATCCACATTGATACACCCGCCATGGATGTTCCCCATGTACATCTTTTCGCGATACTCTGGCGGATAAGCATCGGAGTCGAACCAACACAGGCCGCAGTAGGCTGCCTTTTGATGTTTGTGTTTGACGATGCTGCCGATCTTCCACGTGAACGGCGGATACGCGCCGCCCTGGCGATGATAGTAGCCGGTCTCGGTGAGGTGCCAAAAGTGATCGATGACGCAGGCGCTGACGAAGGCGTCGCCATTGTCGTTGAAGGCCAGGCCCCAGGGGTTCGACGTGCCTTCGCAGAAGAGTTCGAATTTCTTCGTCTTGGGATGGATGCGAAAGAGGGCGCAGGTAAAGTCGAAGGTCTTGCCGTCTTGCTTGACGACGCTGCGGTTGAAGACGCCGTTGAGGCCGTACAGCCAACCGTCTGGCCCCCAGGTCAGCGAATTGGGCAGCTCGTGCGTATCGAATCGGCCAAAGCCGGTGACGACGACTTGCGGTTTGCCGAGCTTGGGCGTGGCGAAATCCTCGAACGGGTAGAAGAGAATATCCGGCGAGTTGCACAACCACACGCCGCCGTGGCCGACCGCGATACCGGAGGGAATGTTGAGGCCGTCGATAACGGTGGAAACCTTGTCGAATTTGCCGTCGCCCTTGGTGCTCTCTAAAACCTTGACGCGATCCTTGCCCGGGCCGGCGGATTTCTTCGGATATTCAAGCGATTCCGTAATCCAGATTCGGCCACGCTCGTCGAACGTCATCGCGAAGGGGTTGACGATATCGGGCTCGGCTGCGACAAGCTCGACGCGAAAGCCCGGTGGGACTTCCATCTTCTTCAGCGCCTCCTGCGGCGACAGGGCCGGGCCAGGCAGTTTGAACTGCGCATGGGGGATGACTTCTTTTTTGAGCGGTTGGTTCTGAGCGGTGGTATACGTTTGCAGGATAGCGAACGGCAAAGCAAAAACGGCGACGAGGATGGAGAGACGAAGTTTCATGGAGAGTCTCCGTATTCAGTGGAGGTTGGTTTTTGAAGATTGTATCATGACCAACGAATGAAATCGACCAATGGGAGAGTATTATGGTGTGAAAAACCTCTGCTGACATTTTCCGTCCTGTGCTAGTGGTCCGACCAGCTTGATTTGACAGGTGGGGCCAGGCTTTCCAGCCTGGCCAGGCTGTGGAAAGCCTGGCCTCACGGACCTGTCAACTCTGCCTTTTCGCACCACTAGGATGACCGAATGAATTCACACCGTGCACCAGGATGAGCGGAGCGACGCTACGCACAAGTACCCCGAAAAAGCTTGACGCAACGGTGCCGGTTCGGTTAAATGCCCTTGCTATGGTGCGTGCAAGAACTAGAGTTCGCGGCACGTTGCTGGAGTGCGCATCGGCGCGCAAAAAACAAGTTCGGCAGTGGAGGTTTCAGGTGGCGAGTGCGCAGCCACAAATTCTGTCGCCAGCGGATTCCGCCATCTGGCGAGAATTCTACCTCGACACGTTCGTCGACAGGGCCAGTGAGCACTATCAACGCTACATCGCTTCGCCACAACAGTTTTCCGATGGCATTCATTATGAAGAGTATATTTGGGACTGTCTGCGTTCGCCGACACGGATTACCAGCAAGAGGTTTCGTCTGGAGCTTGAAAATAAAACTGAATTGTTCGTGATGGCCGATGATCATTCGCGAGATCGAGTCATTGGCCCGCCGCTTTGGCCCTTTCCACCCTATTCGGTTGCTTGCTTCAAGTCGAAATTGCTTGTGGAATGGTTGAATTCACTGCCGGAAGACATTTACGTTTTCGATGCGTCAGTCTCATGGACACTTGTACTGACTCATGAGTACGATGCCAAGCGTCGGTATTGTCTCTGTTGTGGCGTTCTTCCGGCGGCCTCGTAGATTTTCGCGAGGCCACGGCGACCTCACCGAGGAGCAATCACATAAGAGGGCGCAGCTCGTTTGCGTGGCGATGAAAGTTGAGCACAACCGCCGAACAATTTGCTGCACCTGACACAAGACGCGTTTCGGCGTTCCAAGGTCTACTTCCTCTCATCTGGGCTGTGCAGGTAAGCTATGTCGTTCGGCGGTTTTGCGAGGCGAACATGACAGATGGCAATGCCGGACAAATCGCTCTCCCACTTGGCTGGGAGTATTTGGATCCGGACGAAGCTTCCTGGCGGCTGGCCGAACTGAATCGCGAATTGCCGCCGGGCCACCTGTTATTCGGGATTCCGGTTGAAACGTTCGCTGAGCGGATTGGCGACGACGATACGCTATTCCGGCACGTCGGCGAGTCGGGCCGCTTCACCGTGATCCACCTAACGTGGATTGGTCGAGAAGAGATCAATGCGGAGCATCCGTGGGTCGAATTCGACGGTACGTTCGCAGAATTTTTCGCTAGGGAGCAACGCATCATCGCGGAGTTTGGGGTAGTCGCCGCCGAACCACTATCTGGCCGATGACGGCTGAGGTACGTTCCTTCCATGGCCACGATTCGGAATGATCCTTCGCGTCCTCTTCGTTGCAACCGCTTTCGGTTCACACGCATTGAAGTTTGGGTTCACTTCGCTTTACACAGTTCCCCAAAAGCTTCGGCGAGTTTTTTCGCAAGCGTGTTGACGTCGGCACAGCGTTTCGCCCAAGCTGCGTCGGGTTCGCCGGGGGAACAGGGCGTGCAGCAGGCTTCGACGTAGGCCTTGGCTTTGGGTTCCGTGCCGCTGGGACGCAGGCTGATGCGGGCGTTGTCGCCGAGGGTGAAGATCAAGAAGTTGCGGGCTGCCTTGTCGGTCGTGCCTTTGAGTGGGCCTAGCCAACAGGCTTCGTCTTGTAGGTCCTCGAACTTCGTGACCGTCAATTCGCCGATCTTTGTCGGCGGGTTCAAACGCAGATTGTTGAGCATCCGCGCCATCAGCGTTTTGCCTTCGATGCCCGGCATCACGATGTTACGAACGTCGTTGTTGAAGTATCCGAACTGTTTTTCGAGGGATTGCAGGTACTCGATGAGGTTGGTATTCGCCCGTTTTTTGTCGAGCGCCATCTCCGCCAGCAACAACGCCGCGCCGCCGGAATCTTTATCGCGCATGTGCGGCGTGACGAGGTAGCCATGGCTTTCCTCACAGCCGAAAACGTAGTCCTCCGGCGTGCCGATGATTTCTTCATAGACGCCGCGTTTTTCGAGTTGCCACAGCAACTCGGCAATATATTTGAAGCCGACGAGCAAGTTGTCAACGACTTGGGCCTTGAAGTGGCGAGCAACGCGCGTCACCATGCTCGATGTGACCAGGCTTTTCGCGACAATAGGGCGGCGTGGCATCGTGCCATTCTCGACAAGTTTCGACAGCTTGAAGTGTGCGAGCAGAGCGGCAATCTGGTTGCCGTTGAGGAAATGGAACTTCCCGTCGGCATCGGACGCCATGCCGCCGAGACGGTCGGCATCGGGATCGGTGGCAAGGATCAAATCGGCGTTGAGGCTTTTCGCGAACACCTCCGCGCGATCCATCGATTTCGGAAACTCCGGGTTCGGCAAGTCGGTGACGTTGGTAAACTGCCCGTCCGGCATCATTTGCTCTTCGACCGGCCTGACGCGGAAGCCTTGCGCCGTCAGCACCTCCATTGTCGTCATGCCACCGACGCCATGCAAGGGCGTGAACACGATCTGAATCTCGTCAAATCGCGGCGGCGCGATCAGGCTTTGTTTACGGCATAATTCGATGTAGGCCTTGTGCGGAACGTCGTCGAGAAAGCGAATCTTGCCCGAGCGGACCGCGTCGGCCCAGTCGGCCTGCTTGATCGTCGTCACTTGCTCGACGAGGTCGGCCATGATCTGGTCGTCCGGCGCGATCGGCTGCCCGCCGCGTTCGTCGTAAAATTTGCCGCCGTTGTCGTCGGGTGGATTGTGCGAGGCGCTGACGTTGAGGCCGCCATGGGCCTTGAAATGGCGAATTGTAAACGACAACTCCGGCGTTGCCAAATAACGCGGACTGTTCTCTGGCAGGATGTACGCCGTGATGCCATTGGCTGCGTAAACACAGGCGGCCACCTGAGCGAACCGCTTTGACGAGAGATGCAACACCGGGTTCGGCAACGCGGGATTGTAGTTCTTTTTCTGATCCTCGAATTGTCTCACGTCATACGCCAGCGCGACAGTGAGATTGGGCGTATTGGGAAATCGCTCTTTGAGGTATTCGGCATGCCCCTGGACCGACGCGCCGAGCGTCCACAGGTTCATGCGGTTCGGGCCGATCCCGACGAGACCGCGCCGACCGCCCGTGCCAAACGGCATGATCTGATAAAAGCGATCCAGGAGGCCGGCCCATTTGCCCTGATCGATCAGCCATTCGAGTTGCGGTTGGTACGCGGCGAGTTCGGGTTCGCTCAGCCAGCGTGCGAGATTCTTCGCGGCTTGCTCTTTAATCGCGGCATCGGCGTCGATAGCGCGAAACCCGGCGATGGCGGCTTGCAAGCGTGGCATGATGTAGCGACTCCGATTTGAACATTGCGTAGTAACGGCCCATTCGATCTGCTATTCTAAACGATATGAAACAAGCCGTATTGCGAGGAGTTCCATGACCGCTATCTTACTAGACCGCGCCGCCCAGGACGCCGAGACCGCCGTAGCCTGCGATAATTTCGACGACGACGATTCCACGGCATTCTTCATGCCCGCCGGCGCGATGACGCTGGCTCGGTTTCGCAAATGGACCGCTTCTCCTGATTTCCCCGAGAATGGCAAGATCGCTTATCTCGGTAAGGAGATATTCATCAATATGAGCCCCGAACGAATCGATTCCCATTCGTCCCCCAAGGTAGAGATTTACACCGTTCTCGGATCGTTTGTGCGTAAGAAAAAGAAGGGCCGAATTTTTTTCGATCGCACACGCATCGTGCACAAGCTGGCCCAGATATCCAATGAACCCGACGCCTTTTTCGCGTCCTGGGATACCTTGAAAAATGGCGAACTCAAACGGATTCCAAGCCCACATGGCGACGACACGGTCGAATTCGAAGGCACACCCGATTGGGCGCTTGAGATCGTCAGCCCAAGCTCCGTTATTAAAAACAAAGTGAAACTCCGCGAACGCTACCACCAAGCAGGCATTCGCGAATATTGGTTGATCGATGCTCGCGGCGGCGAGATCGAATTTCAGATTCTCGTGCACGGCGATGACGACTACGTGCCCGCCAAACGCGTCGGCGAATGGCAGGTCTCGCCCGTGTTCGGCAAAAAATTCCGCCTCCGCCGAATCGAGGATGAACTCGGCGACGTCGATTTTCGGCTCGATGTGAAATAGACACTACCCTTGGAATCTGTGCCATGAACACACTACTTCAACAAGACGATGCGGCAATCGAATATCCCGACTGCAATGGGAATCCCAGGTCCGACAACACGCTGCAGTGTCATTGGATTGTGCTCATCAAAGAGAACCTCGAAACGCAGTTCGCTGATGATCCCGACGTGTTCATCGCCGGCGATCTGCTTTGGTATCCGATGAAGGGCGAGAAAAAAACGTGCGCCGCACCCGATACCATGGCGGTGTTCGGCCGGCCCAAGGGCTATCGCGGCTCCTACAAGCAATGGGAGGAAGCGAGCATCGCGCCGAAGGTGACATTCGAGATTCTTTCGCCAAACAACACGGCGGCGGAGATGGAGCGGAAGTTTATCTTTTTCGAGAAACACGGGGTCGATGAATGACGCGACCGACAAGAGTACGAGCCGGAAGCGTAAGCGACGGATTTCTCCAGTCCGTCGCTTACGCTTCCGGCTCGTAAAGTGACTTTTGTCGGTCGCGTCATGAATACTATCTCTTCGATCCCGAAACGAATGACCTGCAAGGCTGGATTCGCCCTGGCGATCGGCTCGAAAAGATCTCGAACATGAACGGCTGGGTAAGTCCCGCGTTGGGCATCCGCTTCGAGATCGATGCGAACGGGTGGACGATCTATCATCCCGATGGCACGCCGTTCACGTCGCATCTGGATTTGGCACGCCTAAGACACAAGGCGGAACAGAACCGCGCAATCGCCGAGTACGAACGCCAACGCGCGGACACCGAAAAAACAGCCGCTCTCAAGGTCGCGGCAGACCAGGCGGCTGAAATCGCTCGTTTGCGCGAACTACTGAAGCTGCAATAGCCAAACTCATAAGCGGAATCTGATTATTCAATGGCCAATCTCATTTTCGATTACGATGTGATCGTCGTTGGCGCGGGGCATGCGGGCATCGAAGCCGCTCTCGCGCCGGCACGGATGGGGTTGCGCACCATTCTGCTCACCATGAACGCGGACATGGTTGGGGCCATGAGTTGCAACCCCGCGATTGGCGGCGTCGCCAAGGGGCAGATCGTTCGCGAAATCGATGCCCTCGGCGGCGAGATGGGCAAAGTCACCGACGCCACCGGCATTCAGTTCCGCATGCTCAACCACACCAAAGGCCCCGCAATGCATTCGCCGCGCGCCCAGGCGGATAAGAAGGCGTATCAGTTCGCGATGAAGCATATCATCGAAGGGCAGGTGAACCTGACGCTGCGCCAGGAGATGGTGGACGCGATCTTGATCGAAGAAAATACGAAGTACGAAGAGCGAAGAGCGAAGAGCGAAGAGGAACAAATTGACAATTCCGGCCTTCGCTCTTCGCTCTTCGCTCTTCGTACTTTGCCTTTGAAACGCGTTGTCGGCGTTCGCACTAACGGTGATACGCTTTATCGTGCGCAATCAATCATTCTCACGACAGGAACCTTCTTAAAGGCCCTGATGCACATGGGCGAGGCCCAAACGCGCGGCGGCCGCGCTGGCGATCAATCCGCGGAATCGCTCAGCGATAGCCTTGGTTACTGCGGCATCACGCTGGCGCGCTTCAAGACAGGTACGCCCTGTCGGCTGAATGGCCGCACGATCGACTTCGCGAAATGCGAGTTGCAACCGGGCGACGCCAATCCGCGGCCGTTCAGTTTCGCCACTGAGTACATCACACAAACACAACTACCTTGTCATATCACCTACACGAACGACAAAGTTCATGCTGTGATCCGCGCCAACCTCGCGCGGTCGCCGATGTACTCGGGCCAAATCCAGAGCCGAGGGCCGCGCTACTGTCCGTCGATCGAAGACAAAGTCGTGCGATTCGCCGACAAGGATCGGCACCAGATATTCCTCGAACCCGAAGGCCGTAATACCTGGGAGTATTACTGCAACGGCATCAGCACGAGCTTGCCGAACGACGTGCAACACGCGATGCTGCGGGAGATACCGGGCCTGGAAAACGCCGAGGTGATGCGCTGGGGTTATGCCGTCGAGTACGATTACGCTCCGCCGACGCAGCTGCTGCCGACGCTGGAGACGAAGTCGGTCGCGGGCCTGTATTTCGCCGGTCAAATCAACGGCACGACGGGTTACGAGGAAGCTGGCGCTCAAGGATTGATCGCAGGCGTCAACGCGGCATTGAAGCTCAAAGGCGAGCCGCCGATGATCCTCGACCGCAGCCAGGCTTACATTGGCGTGCTGATCGACGACCTCGTTACCAAGGGCGTGGACGAGCCGTACCGCATGTTCACGTCACGCGCGGAATATCGCCTGCTCCTTCGGCACGACAATGCCGACCGCCGACTGACGCCGATCGGTCGCCGCGTCGGCCTCGTCAGTGATGCTGATTGGCAACGCTATCAACGCAAGGAGCAAAGCATCGCCGAACTGACCGCGCGATTGACCGAGTCCAAGCACGAAGGCGATACGCTCGATAAATGGCTGAAACGCACGCAAACAACGTGGGAGCAGATCGCCGCGTGGTCGCCCGAGTTGACCACGTTCTCGCCCAACGTCATCGAACAGGTAACGCTCGAGGCGAAGTACGCAGGTTACATCAATCGCCAGGCGACACAGGTCGAACGCTTTCAACGCATGGAAGGCAAGCCGATCCCAGCCACATTCGACTACCATTCGATCCCGCAACTTCGCCAGGAAGCCAAGGAGAAACTGCACGCCATCCGCCCAGCGAGTCTTGGTCAGGCGAGCCGAATCAGCGGCATCTCGCCGGCGGACCTGACGGTCGTTCTGCTATATCTGGAAGAGCCACGTCGGCGGCGCGAGGAGTGAGGCATTTATTTCGCGCGAAGATCGGTGAGCCGTGCGCCGTGCGGGACCGGTTTGCGGGCGGTTCAACCTGTCGCTCACGCGGCTAGGCTCGCTACAAATTTGGAGACTCCAATGCGTCTCGTTTTTTTCGTGTCTCTGATTCTCGTGGCTCCTTCGTTAGCGAGAGCACAGGAACCCCGATCGCTCGTCATTCGCTTGGTGCCGGCCAAGATAGGCGTGGCCGTCGCACTTGAGAATATTTCCAAGAAACCGATCACGCTTCGCGATAAGTCGATTCCCTCGTTTCATGCCTACACCTGGCTGCGCGTGCACGTCGATGACAAGCCGGCGAGTTTGACCAATGACACGGCGTTCGCGCTCGGCCGGGTCGAACGGACCATCCAACCGGGCGAGCGCATGGTCATCGGCAATGTCGCCCTGGCGTTGCCTCCTGTTGGCAGTTTCTCGGCGGTCCATGACGTGGCGCCGGGCGACCGCATCCTTCGTGTCAGCCTTGCCGAGACGCAACGCCAAGGCAATGCACTCGACAATGTCGAATCTGCGGCGCTCACCGTCGCTGTTCCGATTGCCGAGGCAGGCGCCGCTGATTTGCCCGCGACCTACGCCTACAAGAAAGTCGGCTCGCTGCCGATCCATGCCGATGTCTACCGCTTACCTGGCAACGAGGTCCGCCCGGTCATCGTGTGGATCCACGGCGGCGCGCTCATCACCGGGCATCGCGCCGCGCTGCGTGCCGAGCAACGCAAACGCTACCTCGATGCCGGCTTCGTCGTCGTCGCCATCGACTATCGCCTCGCACCCGAAACCAAGCTCGCCAGCATCATCGACGATCTCAAAGACGCGTTCACCTGGGTGCGCGACAAAGGCCCGACGCTCTGCAATATCGACCCGAACCGCCTCGCCGTCGTCGGCCATTCCGCCGGCGGTTACCTTACGCTCATGTCCGGTTTCGCCGTCGAACCGAGGCCCAAGGCGCTTGTCGCTTTCTATGGCTATGGCGACATCACCAACGAATGGTACGCCAAGCCTGACGTGTTCTACCGCACTCGTCCGCTCGTTCCGAAGGACGACGCCTACAAAGCCATCGGCAAAGTCGAGATCGCCGCTGGTAAGGATCCCGCTCGCGGCAAGTTTTATCTCTACTGTCGTCAGAACGGGTTGTGGCCGAAGGAAGTCGTCGGGCATGACCCCGACAAGGAGCCGCGTGCGTTTGACCGTTTCTGTCCGACTCGCAACGTGACGAAGTCGTACCCGCCGACGTTGTTTCTGCACGGCACCGCCGACACCGATGTGCCGTACCGTCAATCGGTTGACATGGCCGCGGAGTTAAAGAAGCATGGCATTCCAAATGAAGTAATTACGATCAAAGACGGCCCGCACGGGTTCGACGGTAAAGGCCTTGCCGACCCGCGCAACGCCGAGGCATTCGACCGCGTGATTGCGTTTTTGCGTGAGCGTACGGTGTCAGAACCACGCACGAAGTAGGTGGTCGGAGCGTAGCGCGAAAATGAAATCAAACCACTTACTGCGTGCGTGGCTCTGAAACAAATAAAATCCGCGAGGGATAATACGTTGCCCTGAGGTACTTGGTTCGCGACAATAGACGCAATGAGCAAAACTGCCAATCAAAGTTTTACTGTTCCTGCCGATGCCGGCGACAAGACCTTTTCAGCGTGGCTGCGTGTGTGGTTGCCCGGCCAAACCTGGTCGCAGGTGCGCAAGCTCATTGCGAGCCGGCGCGTCAAGATCAACGGCGAGGTTTGGCTGGACGAAGCGCGCCGACTCAAACCGGGCGATACGGTGGAACTGCTCGCCAACGCCGTCAAGACGCCCGTTCTTATCGATTCGATTCCAATCCGTTACATCGACGAGCACGTCATTGTCGTCGAGAAACCGTCGGGCATCAGCACCGTGCGCCACCCCGCCGAACGCGATTGGCTGGAAGAGCGCCGCATGCTCGTACTCACGCTCGACGATCTCGTCCTGCGCCAAATCGGTATGCAGCTGCCGCAAAAGAAACACGACCATCGCCCACGTTTCCGAATCGTGCAACGGCTCGACAAGGAAACGAGCGGCCTCGTAGTTTTCGCCCGCACCGTGGATGCGGAGCGCGGGTTGGGCATGCAGTTTCGCCGGCACACCGTCATTCGCAGATATCTTGCGGTCGTGCAAGGAAAGCTAATGGGCCAAACGATTCGCAGTGTGCTGGTGCGTGATCGCGGTGATGGCCGACGTGGCAGCACGACGTTCAAGAACACCGGTAAGGAGGCCGTCACACACGTCACCGTGGAAGAAGAATTGGCGGGCTACACGCTGATGTCTTGCCGATTGGAGACGGGCCGAACGCATCAAATTCGCATCCATCTTTCGGAGCTTGGCCATCCCGTGTGCGGCGAGCGCGTCTACAATCGCCCGCATGAAGGCAAACCAATGGCCGATGTCAGCGGGGCACCGCGTTTGGCACTGCATGCGTGTGAATTGGGCTTCGTCCATCCGATTACCGAAGAGGTCATGCACTGGGAGATGCCGATGCCGGACGACCTGCGCGATTTCGTCGAGCGGTTGCGTGGCAAGCCTGCCGTCAAATAACTTAGCGCTCGCCCGGGGTCCTCCGAGCGTTATTAAGCCGCAAGCGGAAATTACGATACGGAGGTTATCGGTTCGATTCAATTTTAGTTGAACACCGGGCTGTTCAAGCTCACACGCTGGATAGGCGGGGCATTGCCACGTTCGAGATGATCGAGCAAAATTTGAGCCTTGTCGAGATTCGGATTCTCACGCAGGGACGCACGCAGGTAGAGCTTCGCCTGGTCGGGTTGTTCGCGTTGGTCGTAGATGCATGCGATGTAATAGTTCGCCAGCGAAGCCGACCCGTAGGCACGTGTGAGCAGGCTCAAGCCGTCGTTGATCCGGCCTGTCCAGGCGAGGGTGATACCGAGGTGCTTCATATAGTCGCGGTTTTCGGGATCGAGTTCGAGCGCCTTGGAGAAACAACGAACGCTCTCGGCGAAATCCCGGCGACGCTGATGGCAGGTCCCGAGGTCGTACCATAGTCCGGCGTCTTTGGGATACTTGACCATCGCTTTCTTGAACGTATCTTGGGCGCGATCGCAATCACCCAGCTTCGCATAGAGCTTACCGATTTGCCGCATCGCGTCGAGATTGTTGGGGTCGATCTTCAATGCCTGAAAATAAGCTCGGCGTGCTTCTTCGCGATAACGGGCCTGAAGCTCTGGGTTCTTTTTGACGGCGTCGGACTCGGCTTCCTCTTCCTTGAGCCGGCCGACCGCGATTTCGGTTTGAGGCAAGGCATTACGCTTCGGGCCGTCGGCGGGCTTCGCTTTCGGCGTCTCCTCGATTTTCGCGACGTTGGAGTTTGGCGTGCCCGGGCTGTTCGTAATAACTTTGTTCGGCTGCAAGTTGATGCAGCCGACGCCAAATAGAGCAGATGCCACGAAAAAAGAACCTACGCAAAAACGATTTCGCATGACCGACCTCGAATCCGTTCGAGAAATGAGCATATATAGCCCGCTATTTATGGCGGGTTCTGTGTGTTCCCGCTAAGCAATGGCGGGCTATATTCAAGAAACTAAAACTCGCAAATGAAACTAGCTGATGCTTCGGCGATTAATTCACGAGACAGTTGGACTGGTTGTCTACGGAATCGGCATATCGCCTGCACAATCTCCAGCAAATCTCGACAATCGCTGGCGCGGGCGTTGCGTCCCTTGCTGTAGTATCGCTCGTAGAGATAATCCACGGCTTCTGGGCAAGGGCTCATCCCGAGTCGCTTCACCATTGAGTTGAAAATCTTTTCGTAAATGTCGCGCTGCGGCGCGTCGATGCCGACCTTGTGCCGAATGCGGCGGAGGAAGGCGTCGTCGACGAGGTCCTTTGGGTCGAGGTTGGTGGAGAAGATAATCAACTGCTCAAACGGCACTTCAAATTTCTTGCCCGAGGCGACGGTTAGAAAGTCATGGCGATCTTCAAGCGGTAAAATCCAGCGATTGAGCAATTCCTTGGGGCTGCACAGTTGGCGCCCGAAGTCGTCGATCAGGAAGACTCCGCCGTTGGCTTTGACCTGGATCGGGGCTTGGTAGAAATTTGCGTCGGCGTTGTAACGCAGATCGAGCATGTCGAGGTTGAGTTCGCCGCCGGTGACGACGACGGGGCGTTTGATTTTCACCCAGCGTGCGTCAACGGTTCCAGAGTTCATCAGCCGGCGGATGGTGGCTTCGTTGTCCTCCATGCGGTCGGCTTCTCCTTCGTCGGCGCGTTGATGCAACGAGCTATCGTAGACGGTGATGATGCTGTTTTCCGCCAGGAATGCGTAGGGAACGTAGACCTCCCCGCCAGCGTTGTTCATGAACTCGCCGATGGCGCGGGCGATTGATGTCTTGCCGTTACCCGGCGGGCCGTAAATGAACACGCTGCGTCCGGACACGATGGCGGGGCCGATCGCGTTAAACATCTCTTCGCGGAGAACGAGGTGGGAAAACGCCGCTCGCAACGGTTCCGGGCTGCAGTTTATGCCCGTGACCGCTTGGCGGTAGGTCTGTTCGACGTAATCGTCCAAAGGTACAGGCGCGGGGCCAACGTAGCCGCACTGCTTCATCGATTCCTGTGCCCGCCGTCGGCCAAGGTCGGTGAGCGTGAAGCGATAGCTGACACGGCCAATGAGATCGCCGCCCTGGACTTCGATGCACTTTTCATCCTTAAGAAATTTCAGCGATTCCTCGATGACCTTGAACGGCAGGCAAAGCGAGCGAGCCATATCCAGGCCCAGCATCGTCCCGTGTACGTAAAGCGTGCGAAGCAACAATTCGTTCAGAAAGTTCAGGCTCAGGCCGGACTGTTTGAGACTGTCCGGTGCGGCCGGCGCTTCGGATACGGTTGAGCCTTCCCATTCCATACTTGCCATGCTTTTCGGGGATGCGATCATTCGTGCGGTCCTAGGAGGGGTGTGAGGGGGTAATTCAGTGCCAAACCTATCGTCGCCACCAGAGCAACCCGCAACCGATGGTGACGGCGACTACTGACAATTGGATCATGCGCGCTCGGTTGCCGACGAGTTGCGAGAACGGGTTAGCGAATAGAATCGGCGACGACGCTTCCAACGTGTCGCTCGCCGCATTCGCAGGCTCGGCCAGGCCCAGCAGCAACGCGATACACAAGGTCACGGCCAGCGCTGTTACGACAAATCGGCACATGGATATGTTTTTCATGGCTAATGCCTCGAAGGTAGTGCGAAGAATCGGAAAGCAAGCCGAGGCGAAGGACAGGATCGTCCGGCGGCGGGAACGTGCACGTTATAACGCACTCCACCGTTCTCTGCTCCGTAAAACGGTCTGTCGTTATTCGCCTCGCCTCGGCGATTGCTTTCCGGTTCATGCCAAACCAAAACGGGCGGCATGAACCCTCAGGCAATCCATAGCATATTTTTTCGAGGCAAGGGCTGAGAAGTGAAAAATGAATGGCGAAACCATGTTTAGCCGCTCGCCTTCGGCGAGCGCGGACATCGCCCCGCGCTGGACTATGATCGCGCTCGCCAAAGGCGAGCGGCTAAACAAATGCTCTATTTCGCAATCGACATAAACCGCACGCAAACCGGGCTGCCGACTTCGACACTTGACCCCGTTGGCGTCAGCAGGCCGGTTGCCTGATCGATGCGGAACGAGATCACGC
>CAMAUE010000005.1 GCA_945861245.1 Singulisphaera sp. GP187 | reverse complement strand
GACGCATAGCATTCGCGGCGTCTTGTGGCATCAAGGTGAAAACGACCAGGGTGCCGACGGCCCAACCGGACGCTACGGCTGGGAGACCTATCAGCAGTTCTTCATCGACCTGTCCGCGTCGTGGAAGCAGGACTTCCCCAACATCCAGCCAGGAAATTGGAGTCATTGGCGTCCATGCACTACAATCGTAGGCAGTGCCGTGATTGCGAGATGAGCAAACGCAAGGAAAAAACGAAGAGTCGTCGATAAACCAGGCAAGGCTTGCGGACAAGGCAAGAACTTACGAATGCCTATTGGGCGAATGTTTACCATTGGATGGAGCCACGCGATTGGAATGTCGATGTTTTTTCGATCAAAATGAGTGATGTGAAAGAGCCTGGATTATCAAGTCATAACCCGCGTGGCTCCTACATCGCTCTTGCGGACGGCCTCAGAATGTGTCTGGATTTCAGCACGCCTGCGGAACAACTCCGCCGCATGAGCACCATAGCTGGACGCGAGGAAGTGAATCTGATTTGGTAAGTCCGGAGATCACGGATCCAGGGAAACAATTGAGGACGCAGGAGTTGACCATTCGTGCGAGTTTCGGTGCACCATACTCAAGTCTTGAAAAAACCGGCCGCGAGGCGATATAAGTCAATTTGCTTGCGTCGCTTCCCGACCCCACTTTCAATCCGAATTCGGTCCCGATTCGCGGTACATTGTTTGCATCGGCGTAATCTGTTTCGTCGCGTTCTTGTGCTCGATTTCGTCGTGCAGTCGGACGCGGAAGAGTGGCCAGTCGATTCTCAGGCAAGAATCACCCCACCCACGGCGCGGCTTGTTTCGCGAAGAACGCACGTAACCCCGCCTGGCATTCCTCCGTCAAGCGTGGCGCTGCGCTGGCGCGGGCGGCGTCCTCGATCGACGTAGCTTGCCGGGAGAATTGGTGCAAGTGCTCCTTGGTCTGGGCCAGTGCGTTCGGGCCGCCCGCGGCGCATTCTTTGGCAAGCGCCTGGGCGCGGTTGAGCAGATCGTCCGGCTCGACGACATCGTTGATGAGTCCGGCGCGGGCGGCCTCGCTGGCGTCGATCAACACTCCTGTTAGTAATAGAAATCGCGCCATCCGTTCGCCGACGTGGCGCATCAGATGGGGCATGACCATCGCCGCTACCAAACCGCGACGCACTTCGGGATAGCCGAACTTCGCCTGGGGCAGGGCAATCGCCAAGTCGCACACTGTCACCAGGCCTGCGCCGCCCGCCACGGCGGATCCCTGCACGGCGGCGATCGTCGGTTTCGGCAGCGTGTAGATCAGGTCGTATAGCTTGGCCAGGCGCAATGCATCATCCCAGATCGGCGAGCTTTCTGGCGACGAGCCGACCTTTGCCGATTCGAGCGATTCCTGCAACTCGGCCAAATCCATGCCCGCGCAGAAAACCGAGCCTGCCGCCGTCAGGATCACGCAACGTGCCGAGCCGTCTGAGCGTGCCCGTTCAAATGCCGCGGTCAACTCGGCGATCAGCGCTCGGCTCAGGGCGTTGCGCTTGTCGGCCCGATTGATCGTGATGATCGCGGCAGATGAAGTGAGTTCGTAGAGAACGATTGCGTTGGGCATGGAAATTTCCTTCTATATCGTGTTCGATTCTCACGTTCGCACGGGATGACGCGGGCGCTAAACGGGGAGTTGCCGCGTCATGCGTTCCAGGCCGTTCGGAATGTCGATCGGCATGCTCAGCAGCGTTAGCGCCAGCGTTTTGCCTTGCGTATCGATGCGGAGCGATCGGCTCGCGCCGCCGGCGAGGATGTCGTGGAGCATGAAGTTAAGTGCCAGCACGTTCGTCGCCTCAAATCGCTCAACGCGACTCGGCTGCATTGGCGCGAAATAGCCTGCGACGACGTCGGCGGTGAGGTTGGCCCGCAGCCAATCGAAGCCGTCGGGCGTATAGGCGATGACGGCGATGTTGGCGTGGTTGCCCTTGTCGCCGCTGCGTCCGTGAGCGATTGTGCTCAGCATTATTTTTTCGTTCATGACAACATCTCCACACGCGATTGCACAGCCGACTTGGCGATCAAGGCGGGCCAATAGGCGAATACTTCGCGAACTGCCGGTCGACCGGTCGTGTAGCCCGTCACGCCAGGCGGACCGGAGGTGACGAGCGGTGCGAATTCCTTGGCGAAGCGCTCGACCTTCGCTTTCTGCGAATCGTGTACCGCGACACGCAGCACGACTTCGGGTGGATTGGCTGGCGCGGTGACAACGCCCGGTGCACAGGCGCCGGCGCCGAGGCACTCGATATTGCTGCAGTCAAACATACAGCCGATGCGCTGGAGCAAAGCCGCGCCGGCGCGTTTTGCTTTGGCGACGGCGTCAGGCCCGGCAATGACGAGAGTGCCGCTCGCGCTGTAGCCATCGCGATAGGCGATGGAGACTTTGTAGGTGTCGGTCGCCGGCTTGCCTTTTGCTGACTGCATGCGCATCGTGCGAGTGTTCACGTGTTCCAGCGAGACGCTCGTGAAGTCAGCGACAACATCGGGCGTCAGATATCGCGCGGGATCGCCGACTTCGTAGAGCAGTTGCTCGATGAGCGTCTCACGGTTAACGCCAGGCCCGGCGTCCGACGTGATGGTGAAGCTGCCGTCGTCGGCGATGTCGGTATAGGGATATCCGATATCCGAATAATCCTGTACATCGCGCCAGTTGCACCACAGCCCGCCGCAGACCTGTGCGCCGCATTCGATGAGATGCCCGGCCACGCTCGCGCCGCATAGGCGATCCCAATCGCTCCAATCCCAGCCAAACGCATACGCCGCCGGCCCGACCGTCAGCGATGCATCAGCAACGCGGCCCGTAATGACGATGCTAGCTCCGCTCGCAAGCGCCTCGGCGATCGGCTGGGCGCCGAGGTACGCGTTCGCGCTGACGACGCGCTGCCGAATGGATGCGAGATCGGCGCCGGTGTCGAGGTTCGTCAGCGGATGCAGTTTGAGCAGAGTGTCGAGTTGAGGCAGAAGGTCGTCGCCCGAAACGACGGCGATTTTCTTGATCAGACCGGCCTTGTCGAGGATCGCCTTCGCCTTGCGAGCGCAACTCAGGGGATTCATGCCGCCCGCGTTCGTGATGATTTTGAGGTCCGGCTGTTTGGTGAGAATTGACGTGAGGCGTTCGAGCACGTCAAGAAAATCGCCCGCGTAACCGGCCTCGGGATTGCGCTGTTTTTGCAGGGCGAGGATCGACATCGTCAGTTCGGCCAAGTATTCGAGCGTGAGGTAGTCGAGCCTGCCACGCTCCGCAAGACGAATCGGCGCGTCGATACTATCGCCCCAGAACCCGCAGGCGTTGCCGATGCGTAGGGTGGACATGGTATTGTTCCGTGATTCCACGTTTAGCCGCTCGCCTTTGGCGAGCGCGGACGTGGCGCTGTGCGTGCATTTGAAAAACGCCGCGTCCGCGCTCGCCGAATGCGAGCGGCTAAACGAAATTCTACACCACCCGACAAAAGACTGCCTTCAGGTATCGGCTCTCCGGTACGTGGACGAGGTACGGATGGTCCGCGCTGGCTCCGGTGATTTTCAGAATTTGCAGGGTTCGCCCGGCTTGCCAGGCGGAGCGGCGTAAGGTTTCCAGGTACATCTCTTCGCTGACCAGGCCGGTGCAAGAGCAAGTCAGGAAAATGCCGCCGGGGGCGACAGCTTGCATGGCGAGCTTGTTCATGTCGAAGTATTTCTTCAGCGCGAAGTCGATCTCCTCGCGATCGCGCGTTTGCTTCGACGGATCAAGCACGACGACATCGAAGCGTTGGCCCGACGGCAGCGTGTCGCGCAGCCAGGTGAAGAGATCGCCCTGGACGAAACGGATGCGGGCCTGGTTGAGATTGGCGTTTTGCTTGGCCATTGCGATCACGTCTTCGTCGAGATCGACGCCGACGACATCGTCTGCTTGGCCAAGCGCTTTGGCGTATACCGAGAACCCGCCAGTGTTGCAGCAAAGGTCGAGCATGCTCTTACCCTGGCAGAAGCTTGCGAGGAGCTTTCGGTTGTCGCGTTGGTCGACGAAAAATCCGGTCTTGTGCTTGCTGCCCGGTGCGACGCGGAACCGCATACCGTGCTCGGTGATGACACCCGGCGCCGGCGGTTCCGGCGTGTGGCAGTCGAACGACTCCTGCTTTTGTACATGTTCCTCGGCGAACCAATAAAACGCGCTTTCGGGGAAATGGACCGCCAGGATGTCTATAATGGTTTGGCGCAGTCGGAACATTCCGGCGGAGAAGAACTCGACGACGATCATCGAACCGAAGCGATCGACGACAAGTCCGCTCAGGCCATCGCCCTCGGAATGGACCAGTCGGTAGGCGTTGGTGACATCGTCGAGTTTGAGCAGATGACGACGCAGTTCGATGGCGCGTGTGAGTTTTCGCTGGAAATAATCGACGTCGATCTGTTCGTTTTTATCGGAAGTCAGAACACGCAACGTGATGCGGGAATGCCCGTTATAGAAGCCACGCCCGATCCAGGTATTGTCTCGATCGATGATGTCAACAATGCTGCCGGGCGGATAGCGCTCGGCAGGTTTTTCGGTCATTTTCTGGTAAATCCACGGATGGGACGAGCGGCGAACGATTTTGAGTTTGACTTGCGGAAGGATAGCGGTCATTATAGGTCACTCGGGAATCGAAATTTTTTCCTTGCTTGTAGTGCCGTGGACTTCATAAGATTTTTTTAACAAGTCGCAATCGAATTGGCCCATTGATTCGTCTTATGTAAACAGAATGCTATTTCCAAGTTCTAAGGGAGTTTATCGATGCAAAAGTGGTTTGTTGGTTTGGCGTTGGCAAGCGTATGCAGCCTGATTCAGGTCGATTCGGTTCAGGCATTGCGAGTCGCGATGCCTGGTATTGCCATCGGCCCGCAGCGTTTGGCGGATGCTGACGCTGTCATTGTCGGTCGAGTCATCGCGCTGGAGCCGATGGATGTCAAGGCAGATGGCATTATTCCGGGCCAAGGGAAGATTGCCTATCGCATCGCCGTCGTGCAAGTGACTGATGCCGTGCGCGGCGTTAAGAAAGACGTACAAACGATCCGCGTCGGCTTCATCGTAGCTGGCAACGCAGCGCCGGGCGTCGGTGGTATCAACGGAGGCGTCGGTGGCGTGGTCATTGGCGGCGGCATTCAGATTCAGATTCTGCCCGCGGTTCAGCCGGCCATTCAGCCTTTGCCCCCGCAAATCGGCGGTCGTCGGCCGTTCCCAGGCTTCGGCGGCGGCATCCAACTCCAGGTCGGCCAGGACGGCATGTTTCTCCTTGCCAAGCACAAAACCGAAAACTTTTTCGTCGCCACCAATTTCAATACCTTCGTGACCCGCGAGAACAATCCGAACTTTGAAAACGAAGTCAAAAGCGCCAAGGCGTTGGTCAAGGTTCTCGATAATCCGATCGCCGCGCTGAAGTCCACCGATCGCGAAGACCGCTACATGGCCGCCGCCGTCTTGATCCAAAAATACCGCATGCCGAGCAATCCGACCGGCATGGCGATGAAGCAAGTCGCGATCGACGCCGTCGAAAGCAAGCTGATTCTCAACGGACTTCAGGGCGCCGACTGGAAATTGACCAACAGCAATCGCAGCGTCCCGAACGCTTTCGAGTTGTTCAACAACCTCGGCCTGACGCCGCAAGACGGCTACAAACTCGTCAACGTCCGCACGCAGCAGGACATTGCGACGGCGATGCAGAAATGGCTCGACGAGAACGCCGAAAAGTATGTCATCAAGAAGCTCGTCGTTGATCCGAACGCCAAGGCGCCGGTCATTCAGCCGGGCGTGATCCAACCGCGTCCGGGTGTGCGTCCATTGCCGATCAAGATTCAGGGTAAAGTACAGATACTGCCCGCACCCGTGCCGCAACGGGTGCCGGCTCAACTCGAAAACATCGTGCCGGTGGACCGGGTTGTGCCCGTTCCCGCCCCCGCGCCGATTCGCCGCGACTAACGGCATCCATTCTGTCTGATCCGAGCTGCCCAGGTACGAAACAAGCCCCAGTCACTACGACTGGGGCTTGTTTCGTTCACCCGTAACCTTTTTCCGTCGGAGGATGAAGAGGCATTCAGGCCGCCTCGCTTACGCTTCAGCCTCGGAAACAGACTTTTGTCGGCAGCGTCAACCTTGAGACCCTAAGCGAGAGTTCTCGATATTGACACAAACCCAGAGGTGAGGTACTCCGAACCCTTGGGCTTCGCCGCTAGAGCCCAAGGGTTCGGAGTACCTTGCCCTTGGGCTTGCGTTACCATTATTACAACCTTGACGAAGTGCGGAAATTCCGCAACCAATCTGCCGCAAACCTGCTATCCTAATCACCACTATCCGCATCCCAAAACACACTATCCTGGGGGCCGACCTCATGGCGTCACAAACTCGAATCACTCGGCGTGCTGCGCTCAAGAGCGTAGCCGCCGCGGGCATGACTGCACCATTCGTGTACTCATCGATGGCTTATGCTGGCCCGAACGAAACGCTGCTGCACGCCAGCTTCGGCGCCGCGGGCATGGCCATGTCGGACATCCGGTCGCTGACTGCGAGCAAGAATCTCCGCCTCGTTGCCGTCGCGGATGTTGATCTTGGCCGTACTGCGGAAGTTCGCAAGGCCTTTCCAAATGTGCGTGTTTACCAGGATTGGCGTGAGTTGCTCGACAAGGAGAAGGGCCTGAACTCGTGCAACATCTCGACGCCGGACCATATGCACGCGCCGATCACGATGCGGGCGATGCAGCAGGGTTTGCATGTCTACACGCAGAAGCCGTTGACGCAATCGATCTACGAGGCTCGGCAACTGACGCGCGTCGCGCGGGAACGCCGGCTGGTGACGCAGATGGGCATTCAGATTCACTCGCATGAAGTGCATCGCACGGTCGTCGCCATGGTGCAAGGCGGCGCGATCGGCAAAGTGCGCGAAGTGCATAGCTGGAGCAACAAAACCTGGGGCGATCGCGCCGCTCGGCCCGAACGTCGCGATGCCGTGCCGGCCAACTTCAATTGGGACCATTGGCTGGGCGTCGCATCTGATCGACCGTTTCTCGGCAACGGCTATTATCATCCGGGCAACTGGCGCAAACGCCTCGATTTCGGCACGGGAACCTTCGGCGACATGGGCTGCCACATTCTCGACCCCGTCTTCTCCGCGCTGTCGCTTACGGCGCCGCTGTCGGTCCGGGCCGAGAGCGGGCAGGTCAACGCTCACAACTGGGGCCTCGATTGCCGAGTGCAATACACATTCCCCGGCACGAAAGTGACGACTGATCGTGTGACCCTTACCTGGTACGACGGTTCGCAGCGCCCGCCAATGGAAGTGCGGCAACGCATCGGCAAGCGCAACTTCAGCGATCAGGGTTCGATCTACATCGGCACCGACGGCGTGCTCTACTCGCCGTACATCGCCGCCCCGATTCTGTTGCCGGAAGAAAAATTCCGCGACTACCGCCGACCGCAACCGGGTGGCCGCAACCACTACCTGCAATGGGTGGACGCCTGCCGCGGGATGGGGCAGACCTCCGCGCCGTTCGATTACTCCGGTCCATTGACGGAAATGGTGCTGCTCGGCTGCCTGGCGACGCGCTTCCAGAAATCGACGCTCGAATGGGATGTCGCCAAGATGCAGATCACCAACAACAAGGACGCTAACGCAATGGTTCGGCGAACCTATCGCAAAGGCTGGGAAGTGAACGGGCTGTAAAATTTGCCTTCCGCTTGCGGCTTAGCGCTCACAGCGCGCCATGCGAACGCTAAGCCGCAAGCAGAAGAACTCAGAGAAAACCTATGGCCGCACTAAAAATCGCCGTCTATGCGGGTACATTCGATCCGGTTCACCTGGGCCATCTGGATGTCATTCAGCGTGGTTCAAGGCTCGTCGATCGTCTCATCGTCGGCGTGGGCGACAACCCCGAGAAGTCGCCGCTCTTCAACCAACAAGAACGCGTCGATTTGATCAAATCATCGACCAAGGCCCACACCAACGTCGAGGTCATGCCCTTCCACGGCCTGGCGGTAAAGTTCCTGCGCGAAATCGGCGCTCGCGTCATGCTCCGCGGCATTCGCACCACCAGCGACATGGAATCCGAATTCACCATGTCGATCATGAACGCCATGATGGATAGCGAAATCGAAACTATATTCCTGATGGCCAAGGAACACTACTCCCACGTCAGCGGCACACTCTTACGCCAAATAGCCTATATGGGCGGTAACCTTGACCCGTTCGTCTCGCCCGAAATTCGCGACATCCTCATCGCCCGCGCCAAAAAATCCCAACTCTAATCCAGCACGCCGTGGGACCAGGTATCTCGCAATGTTTAGACGCGATGCGCCAGCCTCACATATTGGCGAAGATTAAATATTTTGCGGTCGGCGTCATGCCCCCAAATCCGTGGGCTTACCTAACCGTTCGCGTCAACGAACGGTCGGGAACTTAACTTACCCCGTCGCACATTGTCGATAGTATCTCAGGATATTTCCGCATCGTTGGAGTATTCCGCTTCCTGGGTATCCTCGCTATAATCTGAAATTCCCTCACGTTCGGCAATCGTTGCGTCGATGAGAAATGCATACCGGAATTGGTTTTGTTGCACAGTTTTTTACGAGGCGAATCATGCGTAAGCCCCTTCTCACGTTGATACTTTCGTTCTTCGGATTCGCTACCCTGACGGGTTGCGGCCTGTTTGAATCGTGTTGCAATGATGGGTGTGGGACGAAGCGAGTGCCTAATCGGACGACTCCATATCGTCCAGTATTAACCCCGCCTACTTCGGCCCCCACCAAGGGTAGTGTTGTCAAGCCGCCAGTCGTGCCTGATCGGGTGCCTTCGGCGCCGACGTTTCTGCCGACGTTTCCGCCGACGACCGGAAAACGAGGACCAAATCCGGTCGACGCAAAGATCGAGATTGTGCCAATAGCGATCGAAACCCCTGACATCTTTCCCAATGAAAACAGTATTAAACCGGCGACCAATTCGGATTCGCCGAAGGCCGTCAAGCTATTCCAGGGTTCAGTCCAGCCGGATAGCGTCGCGCCGAAGAAAGCGGCGAATGTCAAGAGTGTGCAAGCCGACGGTTACCAAACGCTCGTTGGCCAGGTCCACCAATTCCGCAAGACATGGCGATTGCGATATGCCTCAATCGAGCAGAACGATCCGCACGGCGGCTCCATCATCCTCGAAAGCGATGGCGATCTCTCCGCACTCCGCGATGGCTCGACGATCCGGGTCCGCGGGATCCTGATCCCCGCCACGGACCGCACCACCGGTGCCAGCTACCGCGTGCAGAACTTTGAAATCGTAGAATAAGTTTAGCCGCGACGCACAGCGGAGCGCGGATTGCTTTTCACGCGACGGCGTGGTCTGCAGTCCGCGCTCCGCTGTGCGTCGCGGCTAAACTTAAAAAATCGCTTCTCTTTTTGATTGACGATTCCCATCCAAAACATCTAGACTGACAATTGCACCCATAAAATGTCGCTTCACTACCTTCGAGGGAGCCAATCATGTTTTTCTTGGATCGTCGCGAATTTATCCATCAATCTGCCGGCTTGGCGGGATTGATCGGCGCTGGGTATTTTCTTGACAGCGCCGAGGCCGCTCAACAAACACAACCCGCGCAGCCGGTTCGCGGCGGAGCCAATGAACGCATCAACGTCGCCTGTATCGGCGTTCGCAGTCAGGGTCTGGGCCACGTACGCGGCTACGCGAATCGGCACAACTGCCACGTCACCTATGTCTGCGACGTGGACACTGCCGTCACCGGTCCAGCCGTGCAAGCCGCGCAGAAGGCGCAAGGCGTCGCACCGCGCGTCGTGCAGGATTTCCGCCGGGCGCTTGACGACAAGAATGTGCACGCCGTCAGTATCGCCACGCCGAATCATTGGCATGCTTTGGCGGCGATCTGGGCGATGCAGGCGGGCAAGCATGTGTACGTCGAAAAGCCCGTGAGCCATAACGTGTGGGAAGGCCGACGCATTGTCGAAGCCTCGCGCCACTTCAACAAGATCTGCCAGACCGGCACGCAAATCCGCAGCCAACCCGGTATCCGCCAGGCGATCGAATATGTCCGCTCCGGTAAACTCGGACAATGCACAGTTGCTCGTGGTTTGTGTTACAAACGCCGTGACACGATCGGCCGCGTCACCGCCGACCAGGCCCCGCCGCGGACGATGGATTACAACATGTGGTGTGGTCCCGCAGCCAACCGCGCGCCACGCCGAAATACGCCCCGCGGCACGGTGCACTATGATTGGCATTGGGTTTGGGAATACGGCAATGGCGACCTCGGCAACCAGGGCATCCACCAAGTCGATGTCGCTCGTTGGGGCCTTGCCAAAAACGAACTCCCACGTTCCGCCATCAGCGTCGGCGGACGCTTCGGCTACACCGACGACGGCGAAACCCCGAACACCCAACTCTGCGTGTTCGACTACGGTACGTCTAACCTCGTCTTCGAGGTCCGCGGCTTGCCCACCCAGGCGTATCGCGGTGCGACGGTTGGCAACGTCTTCCATTGTGCCGATGGCTACGTCGCTTTCACGAGCTACAACAACGCCATCGCCTTCGACAACAACAACCGCGAAATCCAGCGCTTCAGCGGTGCGGCGGATCATTTCGGCAACTTCATCAGCGCCGTCCGTTCCGGTCGTCGCCAGGATCTGAATGCCGACATTCTCGAAGGCCATCTGTCCAGCGCGTTGTGCCACCTCGCAAACATCAGCTATCGTCTGGGCCGCAATGTCGCATTCGATCGCACCAACGGCACGCTTGGCGACAATCGCGATGTCAACGACACGCTCACACGGACGGTCGAACACCTCCGGGGCAACAATGTCCAGCTCGGCAAAGCCCAGCTAACCGTCGGCCGACGCCTAACCGTCGATCCCCAGGCCGAGAATTTCGGCAACGACGCCGAAGCCAACCGCCTACTGACACGGGAATACCGCAAGGGATTCGAAGTGCCGGCTCGGTTCTAGGAAAATCGAAGCCATTAATCCCCAGTTTAGCCGCTCGCTTTCGGCGAGCGCGACCTGTGTATCGTGTGATACCAATTCGCGCTCGCCGAAAGCGAGCGGCTAAACAAAGTCGGGAAGTTCCATATCTCCCGTAACTCCCATCTTCGCGCCGCCCGCATTCAAGCCTCAAAACCCGCCTTTTCATTCGTGGCGAGAACGAGTAAAATGATGCTGATTATTGAACGATTTGATGACGGATTTCGCTGACTCATCGTAATCCGGAAAAGGATTTGTCATGCACAAGGCTCTGTCGGCTCTCATAGCAATTCTCCTAACCGCCACCACGGCGAACGCACAACAAAGCGGCTGGGCGGAAAAGCTATTCGGTGGAGAACTCACGCACGATTTCGGTGCGGTGCCACGTGGCACGCAAATGAAGCACAGCTTCAAGATAACCAACATATATAAAGTCCAGCTTCAAATCACCGAAGTGCGCGTCTCCTGCGGTTGCCTCAAAGCCGAGCCGAGCACCAAAGTGCTTAATCCCGGCGACACGGCGATGCTCCATCTGAACATGGATGGCCGACAGTTCAACGGTTTCAAGACGATCCGCGTTTTCGTCACCGTCGGTCCGAAGTTTATCTCCACGGCTGTGTTGTCCGTCTCCGCCGTGACACGCGGCGATGTGGCGTTCTCGCCCAGCGAAATCGATTTCGGCAACCTGAACCGAGGCCAAATGTTGGCGAGACACATCGACGTGGAATACGCCGGCGACCGAGCGGATTGGCGGGTTATCGAGATTCTCAAGAATTCCTCGGCTCCATTTGAGCTGCGCGTCGAGGACCTGCCTCGGCTCGTCGGCTCCTCTCCGCGCCGCGGCTATCGCATACTGGCGACGATGCGTGCCGAGGCCGCCGTCGGCAATTTCAAACAGGAAGTCGTCCTTAAAACCAACGATTCCGCCACGCCAATGCTGACGTTTCAAGTCGTCGGCAACGTGCAGGCGGGTTTGGCGATTTCACCAGGATCGATCGCCGTGCGCGATATGAAGGCCGGCGAAACGGTTACTAAGAAGGTATTCGTACGCGCATCAAAAGCCTTTCGCATCATCGGCGTCGACGGCCAAGGCGATGGCATCACCGTCGATATTCCCAATCGCCAGGACACGACGCTCGTGCTCACCGTCAACATCCAACCGACCGCCATCGGCGACATCCGCAAGCAACTGCTGATCCGCACCGATCTCGATGCCGAGACGACACCGCTGATCGTCGAAGTGTCGGTTTCACCGTAATGCGTTCCCGTTAGCGGGACGCGCAAGCGACCGGGCGCCTTACGTCGGTTGCGAGTCTGGCTAGCGGAAAACATATGTCACCGCGTTTCCAAACAGAACGTGGGAACTCCGGAATCGGTTGGTTCTCGTTGCAAACGAAACTCTTTGTGGAATACCTGTGATTTGATCCATCCTTGGACCAATACACACCCACTGACGATACGAAACGTGGTCGCACCCATTCCGGGATTCTCGCCTGTTCGCCGATCACAATCGATTTCATTGGCCAACTCATTTCGTGGTAGTTGCGAGCCGCGTTCCCTACACGATTATTGTAACCGATACTTCGGATTCAGTTCCAGATACTTCGCCACGCGATCCGTCCGTTTCACCGCTTCCACCAGGAACGCGACGGCTTGCACGAGGCGATCATCCGGCTCGGCACAGCTAAACCGGAGGAAGCCTTTGCCCGCCGGGCCGAAGCATTCGCCGCCCAGGCAGGCGACGCCTTTATGATCGTCGGCGGCCTCGAGCAGGAACATCGCCAGGCCGTGCGACGTGATGCCGAGCTTCATGCAGATCGGTGCGACGTTCGGAAAGACGTAGAACGTGCCCGCCGGCATGATGACATTGACCCCTTCGACCTTCTTCAACTCGCTGACGAGCAATTCGACCTTCTTCTTGAAGCGTTGCATCACCTCGTCGCGTTCGTGGTCATCGTTCTTCAAC
Organism: Singulisphaera sp. GP187; assembly: GCA_945861245.1. Lineage (GTDB taxonomy): Bacteria > Planctomycetota > Planctomycetia > Gemmatales > Gemmataceae > SIAQ01. The sequence continues at coordinate 66,856 of CAMAUE010000005.1, read as the reverse complement.
GCGGCTTCACCGGCGAGCTGCACGATCGGCGGCACGCACGACAGCGACGTATTGATCATCTTGCCGATCGATTCAATCACGCGCGGACTGGACACGGCATAGCCCAGCCGCCAGCCGGACATACTGTACGATTTGCTGAAGGTGTAGCAAGCGACGACCTGATCGATGATGCCGGGTTGGGCGAGCAGCGGATGATGCTTGCCGGACCAGACCATGTGGTTGTACGGTTCGTCGGCAAAAACCGCGATGTTCTTACCGCGGATGAGGTCGGCGATGGCTTTGAGGTCGCCCTCGGTGGCGACGCCGCCGGTCGGGTTGTGCGGCGAGTTGAGGAATATCGCCTTGGCGCCGGGGCGTTTGATGAACTCCTCGATGTCGTGCAGATTCGGGCGAAAGGCGTTTTCCTGCTTCAGATGCGAGGTGACGATCACGCCGGCCCGCCGTTCGATGTTCGGTGCATAGGTCGGGAACGCCGGGCTGAAGACAAGGACCTCGTCGCCGGCGTCGAGGAACGCTTCGCAGAAGAACTGCTCGAACACCTTCGCACCGGGACCGACGACGACATTGGCGGCCGTGATGTCGATGCCGTATTCCTTCTTGTAGTTCGCCGCCACGGTTTCGCGAAAGCTCATCAGGCCCATCGATGGGCAGTAATGCGTCTGGCCATCGCGAACGGCTTTGACGCCGGCCTCGAGTGCGGAGGCAGTGCTGTTGAACGGGCTGTCGCCGATCTGAAGTTCGATGACGTCCTTGCCCTGCGCTTTGAGCCGTTTCGCGACGGCTAGCACATCAAAGGCGGTTTCCGTGGAAAGCCCACGGGCAAATTGACTGAGGCTAGCTTGTGTGGTCATGAAAACTTTTCATAGTTGGAGGAAAAAAAAATCGGCGACGAGGGAATTGTATTTCGCGCAGCCTAGCGCGTCTTGTCGCCCGTTTAGCCGCAACGGGCCAGCGGAGCGCGGACGAGATATTTCCAAAAGACACTCAAACCCTCATTGACAACTCTCTCGCCTTCTGCGCATCATTAAACCAAGTGATACATTTTGAACCCCCAGTACCCCGGGGACGAACCATGCCCACCATCAATAGCTTGATTTGACAGGTTGGGCCAGGCTTTCCAGCCTGGCCCGCCTGTGGAAAGCCCGGCCCCACGGACCTGTCAACTCTGCCATTTCGCACCACTAGCTCGAAGCGTAAGCGAGGCGACACGGTTCGTGCCTCGCTTATGCCTCCGGCTTGTGAGCCAATCGCCGTCAAAACCCATCGGGGTTCATCATGCGATTGAGCGTGTCCGCATCGACCGGGGCATAATCGCTTGGCTCCATCGTCCAGCTGGCTCGGCCTTGTGTCAGGCTGCGGACTTTGTCGGAGTAGTCGAACATTTTCGCCAGCGCCACCAGCGCCTCCACGACGCGAAGTTTGCCACGGGTATGCAGCGAAAGAATCTCGGCTCGGCGAGCGTTCATGTCGGCAGTGACGGGGCCGAGGTATTCCTCCGGAATCGTTACTTCCGTGCGCATGACCGGTTCCAGCAGCGTCATGTTGCCCTTTAACGCCCGATTGACGGCATCGGCGCCGGCGGCCTGGAACGCGACTTCATTCGACACGCCTTCTTGCATCTGGGCCGACTTGATCGTCGCCTTTACCCCAATGACCGGATAGCCGAGTTCGCCCGACTGCAGCGCGAAACGGATGCCCTGCTCGGCGGCATAGCTAAACTCGCCAGGCAGTATGTCCGAGGTGATTTCGTTGACGATCATGACACCTTGCTCCACCGGGAGCGACTCGAATTCGACGGTCACCTTCGCAAAAAGGCCGGCGGCGTTCGTTGCCGGCGTTCGGCCGAATGTGCATTCGCCTTCGGTTTTTACTGCTTTGCGCAAAGTCTCGCGGTAGCTGACGCGCGGCTTCGATACGCGAACTTTTAGCCGATAGTCTCGTTCGAGGCGGTTCTTCTTGATCTCCAGATGCAGTATGCCCATGCCGCTCATTAGCATTTGGCCTGTGTCGCTATCAACGCGCCAGGTGAATGTCGGGTCCTCGCGTTTGAGCCGATCGAGCGATTCGGTGAGCTTGTCTTTGTCGCCGGACGATTCCGGTTCGATCGATTGGCTGACGACGGCCTCGGCAAAATGAATCTGCTCCAGCACGATCGGGTGCAACGGATCGCACAGCGTATCGCCGGTGATGGAGTCCTTTGGGCCGATGATGCCGACGATATCGCCGGCGTAGGCGATCGGCAGGTCGTCGCGGTTCTTTGGGTCGGCATGGATGTGGTAGAGCTTGCTCGCAAACTCCTTCACGTCTTTCGGCGGATTGTACAGCCGACATTCCGGGTTCAACACTCGGCTATTCGCTTTGAGCGTGCCGGAGTAGATGCGAAGGTAGAAAAGGTCGCCATGTGTATCGGCGCTAATCTTGAATACGAGCGCTGAGAACGGTTCCTTCGGATCCGCCTTACGCGACTCGTCCTTGTTTTTTTTCGGATTGCGGCCCGTCACCGGCGGGCGGTCAAGCGGGCAGGGCAGGTAGTAGCAGACCGCGTCCATCAGCAGTTGAATGCCCGCGTGTTCTCGGCCCGAACCGCACAGCAAAGGTTGGATCTGTCGAGCGAGCGTCAACTCGCGGATGAGATTTCGCAGCGTGGCGGGCGGGATTTCATTACCTTCGAGGTAGAGCGTGGTGATCTGGTCCTTGTCGTCGAACTTCGTCAGCACCTCGAAAAGATATTCACGCCAACGCTGTACATCACCGACCATATCCGCGGGAATCGGTTCGGTGCGAAATGTTTTGCCTTCGGTGTTCGCGATGTAGTAAAACGCCTTTTGCTCAATGAGATCAATGACGCCTTCAAACGGCTTGGACGAGTCTTTGACGGAACCGCTGCCGATAGGAATAACGAGCGGCGCCGGCGTGCATTCAAGACGATCCTTGGCTTCGCTCAGGGCGTTTTCGTAGTTCGCGCCGACGACATCCATCTTGTTGATGAAAATGATGCGAGGCACGAGATACTTGTCCGCTTGTCGCCAAACCGTCTCGGACTGCGCCTCGACGCCCTTCTGCGCATCAAAGACGACGACTGCGCCGTCGAGCACGCGCAGGCTTCGCTCGACCTCAGCCGTGAAATCGACGTGGCCAGGGGTATCGATGAGATTCACCGTACAGTCGCGCCACTGGAACGGTACGCAGGCGCTGTAAATAGTGATGCCACGCTCTTGTTCCTCGGGATCGTAGTCGGTTTCGGTGGTACCGGAATCTACTGTGCCCAGTTTGTGCTTGGCGCCGGAGTAATAGAGAATATGGTCAGTCGTCGTCGTCTTGCCCGCATCGATATGGGCGATGACGCCGATGTTGCGAATTTTGGTGAGGTCGAGGGATGCCATGAGGAGTCCGTAGTCCGTGGTCCGTTGCAAATGACGATACAACAAAGTATCGCACGCAGACTGAAGCACTCGGTAGCTGTAGTGACTAAAAAAAAATCCGTGGTTCGTGGTTAATGTATTTAACCACGGACCACGGACTACGGACTACGGACAAAAGCCTAGTTACCACGCAAAGTGAGCGAACGCCTTGTTGGAGTCGGCCATCTTGATCGTGTTATCGCGCTTTGTCATCGCTTCACCTTCCTTGCGAAAGGCGGCAATGAGTTCGTCCGAGAGTCGCAGGAACATGGGGCGGCCAGCCTTGCCGCGGACCGCGCCGAGCAGCCATCGGATCGACAAGCTTTGCTGGCGAACGCGATTCACTGGCATTGGAACCTGGTAGGTCGCACCGCCGACGCGTTTGGAACGCACTTCGATCGGCGGCTTGACATTCTCAACAGCCTGGGTGAATACGTCAATTGGGTTCAGATCGGGCATGCGCTTCTTGATCTGGTCCATCGCGTTGTAGAAGATGCGCTCGGCAGTCGCTTTTTTTCCCTGCCACATCATGCAATTGATAAACTTGGACGCCAGTTTAGAATGATAAACGGCATCCGGCTTCAATGTCGTGGCACTTGCGGTACGTCTTCCCATTGGTAATTGTCCCTAGATTCCGATCGCCGTCTGAGCGATTCGGACTATTGCGATCAGTTATGGCTTGGTTCTGGAATCCGTTTGTAAGTTCTTGCGCGGTTTACGCCATGGATGGTTCCGTCCGGCGTAAAGACAACCTCGTTATTAATTGCGCACCAAGGGTAGGCGATTTTCACCATCGCCCCGGCGTTTTCATCGACCCCATGCCCATCGCAGTGAAGAGTCGTTTCGACTGCTCCCGAACAACCGGTGCAGTCGAAATTAAGGCAAATAAGGAGACTTAACATGCAACCATCATCCTCGTCGACCAGGGATACCACTTGCTTCGCTCCCGGCGAAGAGAACGAACCCACATCCAGCCCGTTGGCGAGGGAGAGTCAACCGATGGACTAAGAGCCTTCTTTTTTGGCGCCATACTTCGAGCGAGCTTGCTTGCGGTCGGCGACGCCTTGCGAATCGAGCACACCACGAATGATGTGATAACGCACGCCCGGCAAATCGCGAACACGACCACCGCGGACGAGCACGATCGAGTGCTCTTGCAGGTTGTGGCCTTCGCCCGGAATGTAAGCTGTCACTTCGATGCCGTTCGACAAGCGAACACGCGCTACTTTCCGAAGTGCCGAGTTGGGCTTTTTCGGTGTCATGATCTTGACCTGCAGGCAAACGCCACGACGTTGCGGGCAACCCAGCATGGCGGGATGGCGCGGTCGGCGGGTCTGCGGGACTCTCGCTTTTTTCACGAGTTGATTGATTGTCGGCATTCCAGACTCTCCAATGGAAAAGAACCTTGGCTGGCCTCATTTCCTTGAATTGACACGAAAGATTTACCTTATTCGCAGCTGCTCACGCGGTCAAGGGCGAAGCGAAAAAACGGTTTATATAGCCCGGCATTAATGGCGGGTCTAACGTCTACCCGGCATTAATGCCGGGCTATATGCCTATCCCTTCGCCGCCGCCGCTTCTACTTGGGCAGTCACGGCGGCTGCAAAGGCTTCGAGTGCGGTCGGCGTAATTCGGACTTCCGCCTCTTGGTGGGTTTGGAATCCTGTGCCGGCGGGGATCAAGTGGCCGAGGATGACGTTCTCCTTGAGTCCGACGAGGTAATCGACTTTGCCCGCCATAGCTGCTTCGGTGAGGACCTTGGTCGTTTCCTGGAAGCTAGCCGCCGAGATAAAGCTGTCGGACTGCACTGCCGCCTTGGTGATACCCAGAAGCTGCGTTGAGCACGTTGCTGGGACTGCGGGTTCTTGGCTGGGTGGACGTTTGTCCTCGGCGTCGAACGCTTCCTTCACTTCCTTATATGCATCCCTCGACACGACCTTACCGATCTCAAATTTCGAATCGCGCGGGTCTTTGATCTTCACGCAATCCTTGAGGCGATTGTTCACTTCGCGGAATGCGAACCGATCGATGACGGAACCAGGCAGCAATCCGGTGTCGCCCATCATCTCGATCTTGACCTTGCGAAGCATCTGCGAGACGATGATCTCGATATGCTTGTCGTCGATATCGACGCGCTGGGCGCGGTAGACGTTTTGTACTTCGCGAACGAGATAATTCTGAACGGCTTCCAACCCGCTAATGCGGAGAATATCGTGTGGTACCAGCGGCCCATCAACGAGCGCGTCGCCTGCTTTCACGTAATCGCCTGCATGAACACGCGGCTGTTTCGCTCGTGGCAAAAGATGCTCGTGTTCCGTGCCCGTCGCTTTGCCGTCGTCATCGACCGATTCGACGATGATCGACCGTTTCCCCTTCTTCGTTTCGCCGATGCGAATGCGACCGGAGAGTTCGGCCATGACCGCAGGATCGCGTGGCTTGCGTGCCTCGAAAATTTCCGTGACGCGAGGCAAACCGCCGGTGATGTCTTGCGTACCGGCCACTTCACGAGGCGTCTTCGCAAGAACTGTTCCCGACGTTACCGGCTGACCGGCGCGGACTTCGAGGTACGCCTTTTCGGGGATATAGTGGACTTCAAGGCTTTGACCTCGCTCGTCTTCGATGACGATCTGCGGGTGCAAATCACCTTTATGTTCCATGATGACGAAGCGCTCGGCACCTGACGCGTCACGTTCCTTGCGGAGCGTGTCGCCTTCTTGGATGTCCTCGAAGCGGACGCGGCCACCGGTCTCGGCCAAGATCGGCGTACGATGCGGATCCCATTCGCAGAGTCGGTCGCCTGGCTTCACGGTCTGGCCTTCGGTGACTAGCAACGTGGTACCGTTCGGCACGGCGAACTCGTCGACGATGCCCTTGGCACCGTGAATTTGGATATGCCCGTTGCGAGTCAAGGCAATGAGTTCGTTCTTCTCGTTGGTGACGGCTTTGATCTTCAAAAACTTGACGACGCCGGCCTTCTTGGTCTTGTGTTCCTTGTCAACGATGGCGACGTTGCTCACGCCGCCGATGTGGAACGTGCGCATCGTGAGCTGCGTGCCTGGCTCGCCGATCGACTGGGCGGCGATGATTCCGACGGCCATGCCTTCTTCGACAAGTGATCCCGTCGACAGGTCCATGCCGTAGCACAGGCGGCAGATGCCGAGCGGCGTTTCGCAGGTCATCGGGCTGCGGACGACGACGTTATCGATGCCGAGCTTTTCGATGTAGCGAGCCTGCTCCCAGGTAATCATCTCGCTTTCGCCGACGATAACTTCATCCTCATCGTCCACGCGCGTTGTGAGGGTGTGTCGGCTGACGCGGCCACGGATCGTTTCGCTGAGCGAGCGATCGAGTTCTTCGCCCTTAAACGTCGCACGCTTCGTGATGCCCTGCGTGGAGCCGCAGTCATGCATCGTGATAACGACGTTCTGCGCCACATCGGCAAGCTTACGGGTGAGGTAGCCCGAATCGGCGGTTTTGAGGGCGGTGTCGGCCAAGCCTTTGCGAGCTCCGTGCGTCGAGCTGAAATATTCGAGTACGCTCAGGCCTTCGCGGAAGTTCGCCTTGATCGGCGTTTCGATGATCTGCCCGGACGGCTTCGCCATAAGGCCACGCATGCCCGCCAATTGCCGAATCTGTTCAACGCCGCCGCGTGCCCCGGAATGGGCCATCAGGTAGATCGGATTCAGGTAGGGCTGACCATTACGAACGTCGTGCTTAAGGTCTTGCATCATCAGCTTGGTGATCTGATCGCGAGCGCCGGTCCACAACTCGATGACTTTGTTGTTACGTTCCAGTTCCGTGATGAAACCGCGGAAGTACGACTTCTGTACGTCGCTAACGTCCTTGTCCGTCTTGCTGATGATGGCTTCCTTCGTCGGAGGCGTCTTCAGGTCATCCGTCGAGAACGACAAGCCGCTCCGCGTCGATTCACGGAAGCCGGCCTCTTTCATGCGATCCAGCAATTCGATCGTCGCACGCCGGCCGAGAATCTGATAGCAATCAGCGATGATTCGGCTCAGATGCTTGCCCGACAGGGCCAAGTCATAGAACGGCATCCGTGTGTCGAGGATATCGTTGAAGATTACGCGTCCCACCGTCGTAGCGACGAGAAGATTCTTCGTTTCGCTGCGGGCAATCTCCTCTACGCGAGTCTTGTCTTTGTCAACGAAGACCTCGCTGATGACTTTTTTCTCAATCGGCAAGCGCACTTTGACGCGGGCATGCACGCCAACTTTTTTCAGCGAAAAGGCCAGGAACACCTCGGCCGGGCTGGAGAACCGCATGCCTTCGCCTTTGAGGTTGATCGGCAGGTTTTTGCGATAGTCCTTGATGCGATCGTCGATCATACCGCCGGGCGACATGAATGACGCCAACGGATCGGCGGTCAGGTAGTAGCACCCCATGACGATGTCTTGGCTGGGAGTGATGATCGGGTTCCCGTTCGCCGGGCTGAAGATGTTATTGGTCGACATCATCAGCACTGTCGCCTCGACCTGGGCTTCAATCGAGAGCGGCAAGTGGACTGCCATTTGATCGCCGTCGAAATCGGCGTTGAAGCCTTTGCAGACTAGCGGGTGGATACGGATTGCATTGCCTTCGATTAGCACGGGCTCGAACGCCTGGATACCCATGCGATGCAACGTCGGAGCGCGATTGAGCAGCACCGGGTGATTTTTGATGACTTCTTCCAGAATGTCCCAGACCTCGTCGGCCTTGCGCTCAAGCATCTTCTTCGCCGACTTGATTGTGTCAGCGTGGCCAAGCTCTTTCAATCGGCGGATGATGAACGGCTGGAACAATTCAAGAGCGATCTTCTTTGGCAAGCCGCACTGGTGCAGCTTTAGATCCGGGCCGACGACAATGACGGAACGCGCAGAGTAATCAACGCGTTTGCCGAGCAGGTTTTCGCGGAACCGGCCCTGCTTGCCCTTGATCATGTCGGTCAGCGACTTGAGCGGACGATTCGACGAACCGAGCACCGGCCGCTTGCAACGGTTGTTATCGAAGAGCGCGTCAACGGACTGCTGAAGCATGCGCTTTTCGTTGCGGATGATGACTTCCGGCGCGTTGAGATCGACGAGCTTTTTCAAGCGGTTGTTGCGGTTGATAATACGGCGATAAAGATCGTTGAGATCGCTTGTCGCAAAGTTACCCGAATCGAGCAACACGAGTGGACGCAGATCGGGCGGTATGACGGGGACGCACTCAAGCACCATCCACTCGGCCTTGTTGGCCGGGCCGCCTAAACCACTGTCGCGCAACGATTCGACGACTTTGAGACGCTTGACGAAATCACGCAGCTTTTGCTTTGACGACTTGTCCTTGGCCGTCTCGGTCGCCAGCTTCTCACGCAAATCGCGAGAGAGTTCGACGAGGTTCAACTTTTCGAGGAGCGCCTTGATCGCCTCGGCACCCATGCCGGCCTTGAACGCTTCGCCATATTGGTCGCGCGAACGGCGATACTCGTCTTCCGTGAGAAGCTGCTTTTCTTTGAGCGGCGTCGTGCCCGAATCAGTTACGACATAGTCCTGGAAGTAGATGATCTTTTCGAGACTGCTCGTTTTCATTTCGAGAAGCGTGCCCAACCGGCTCGGCATCGCCTTGAAAAACCAGATGTGAACGACCGGCGCCGCCATCTCGATGTGGCCCATGCGTTTGCGGCGCACGCGGCTATGCGTGACTTTGACGCCACAGCGGTCGCAGATCATGCCCTTGTACTTCATGCCGCGATATTTGCCGCAGGAGCATTCCCAATCCTTTTCGGGGCCGAAGATGCGTTCGCAAAACAGGCCGTCTTTTTCGGGGCGGTAGGTGCGGTAGTTGATCGTTTCGGGTTTTTTGACTTCGCCGAACGACCAGGAGCGAATGTCGTGCGGGCTCGCCAGGCTGATGCGTACGGAGCCATAGTCATTGATACGATCATAGTTGGCTTCAGCGACGGACATAGGTATACTCCTATCAGATTGCGGAATGCAAGTGATCGCATTTGGGCGGAGGCGTCTCGTTTACCCGCTCGCCTTTTGCGAACGCGGGGATAGTTTCCACAAGATTGCAAATCCCGCACGCGCTCGCCAAAGGCGAGCGGGTAAACGGGGATTGTTTGATTTCTGAAGCATTACAGTCGCTTCTTCTCCAACTGCATGTTCAGCGCCAGCCCGCGAATCTCATTCGTCAACACATCGAAGCTGGCAGGCGTGCCGGCCTCGAGCGTGTTTTCGCCTTTGACCATCGATTCGTAGATCTTCGTTCGGCCTTCGACGTCATCGGATTTCACGGTGAGCAGTTCTTGAAGCACATAGGCTGCGCCATAGGCTTCGAGCGCCCAGACTTCCATTTCGCCGAAGCGTTGACCGCCGAAGCGTGCCTTTCCGCCCAACGGCTGTTGGGTGATAAGCGAGTACGGCCCCGTGGCGCGAGCATGCACCTTGTCGTCAACCAAGTGGTGCAGCTTGAGCATGTAGATATAGCCGACCGTCACCGGTTGCTCGAAGCGATCGCCCGTGCGACCGTCGTATAGGTACGACTTGCCGCTTTCGGGAATGCCGGCTTCCTTCAGCGTGGCGCGAATTTCGTCCTCGGTCGCGCCATCGAATACGGGCGTGATCGCCTTGAAGCCAAGACGGGCCGCCGCGTAACCCAGGTGCGTTTCCAGAATCTGGCCGACGTTCATACGGCTCGGCACGCCGAGCGGGTTGAGCAGGATATCCACCGGTGTGCCGTCCACGAGGAACGGCATATCCTCTTCAGGCAGAACTTTCGAGATAACGCCCTTGTTGCCGTGACGACCGGCCATCTTGTCGCCGACCGAAATCACGCGCTTGGTAGCGACATAGACCTTGACCATTTGCTGCACGCCGGAGGGAAGCTCGTCGCCTCGCTTGAGCGAGTTGGTTTTGCGTTCCTTCTCGTCGAGCAAGAAGTGGATACGCTCCATATGCTTGGTGAAGATCGCCTTGACCTGCTTGGCCTTATCCGGTGAGCGAAGATCGAGCTTGTCGAAGGTAATCGTCGCCGCCAATTCGGCGATGGCCTTGTCTTCCTTGTCGCCACCGAACTGCTTAAGTTCCTTTTTGTCGAGAATTTCGCCGAGTTCGACGACGAGCAGCCGATATTGATCGCCAATCAGGCGGTTGCTTGTCTCTTCGACCTTTTTCGATGCCTTGTCGTAGGCCTTCTTCTCGTCCTCGGACATCGCCGCCCGACGGCTGAATTTATGGGCCGCAATGACGACGCCTTCGATGCCCGACGGCACTTCAAGGCTATCGTTTTTCACATCTTCGCCGGCTCGGCCGAAGATCGCGTGCAACAGTTTTTCTTCCGGCGTCAGTTCGCTTTTGGACTTCGGCGAAACCTTACCGACCAGGATGTCGCCCGGCTCAACAAACGTGCCGATACGGATGATGCCATCCTCATCGAGGTTCGACAATGCTTTGGGGGACACATTCGGAATATCACGAGTGAACTCCTCGCGACCCAGCTTTGTTTCGCGAATTTCGATGTCGAATTCCTCGATATGAATCGAGGTATAAGTATCGTTCTTCACCAGGCGCTCGCTGATGATGATCGCGTCTTCAAAGTTATAACCGTCCCACGACATGAACGCGACTAACACATTGCGACCCAGCGCCAGTTCGCCATGATGCGTGGCGGCGCTGTCGCTGATCGTCTGCCCCTTCTTGATCCGTTGCCCCATTTTAATGAGAGGACGCTGGTTCAGGCAGGTGCGTTCGTTCAAACCGGTGAACTTTCGCATGACATATTCGCGTGATCCGAGCTGAGCGCGAGCACGTTCGATGAGCACCTTGTTCTCGCCGTCGATGGTTTCCGCAGCCGCCTCGGGCAGTTTTTCCGGCCCGATGACGACGCGCTCGGCGTCGACGTAGGTCACATAGCCATCCTGTGCCGCCTTCACGACCATGCCCGAGTGCTTTGCGACCTCCTTCTCGAGTCCAGTAGCGACGAGAGCAGGTTCGGTGATGAGCAACGGTACCGCCTGGCGCTGCATGTTCGATCCCATGAGTGCGCGATTGGCATCGTCATGCTCAAGGAACGGAATGAGACCCGCGGATACGCCGACCATCTGTTTGGGCGAGATGTCGATGTACTGCACCTGGTCCGATGGTGTCATCTTGAAGTCGCCACCGAATCGGGCCGTCACGCGCTCCTCCGAAACCCTGTCCTTTTCAACGGGCGTGTCTGCCGGCGCAAGGTGGGCCTGCGATTCCTCGTCGGCACGCAGCCAAACGATATCGCTTGTCAGTTTGCCCTTGTTTACTTTGCGGTAGGGCGTGATCAAGAAGCCGTACTCGTCGATTCTCGCATAGATGCTGAGGCTGGAGATCAAACCGATGTTCGTGCCTTCGGGCGTTTCGATCGGGCAGATGCGGCCATAGTGCGAAATGTGCACATCGCGAACTTCAAAGCCTGCGCGTTTACGGTTCAAACCGCCAGGTCCAAGGGCCGAAAGTCGGCGCTCGTGCGTAAGTTGCGCAAGCGGGTTCGTTTGATCTACGACCTGCGACAGTTCACCGCGACCGAAGAAATACTCGATCGCCGCCGAGATGCTCTTCGGATTGATCAGCGAGCGAGGCGTCATGTCTTGCTGCTCGCGGATCGACATGCGTTCTTGCACGGTACGGCGAAGCTTAAGAAATCCCTTGCGCAACTCATCGGCAGCAAGTTCATCGATCGTGCGTAGACGCCGGTTGCCCAAGTGGTCGATATCGTCAACAATGCCCGTGCCTTTGCGGAGCACAAGGATGTAGCGGACTGCATTGAGGAAATCGATCGCTCGCAGGGTCATTTCCGATTCCGGAATGTCCTGGTTAAATTTGCGGTTGATGCGGAAGCGACCGACCTTGCCCAGCCGATAGCGGTTTGGATCCTGGAATTTTTCCTTGAAGAGCTCACGGGCTTTTTCGAGCTGCGGAGGATTGCCTGGACGCAGACGCTGATAGATGCGCAAGAGCGCCTCTTCGTGTGTGTTGGTCGGATCCTCTTCCAGCGAGTTGATGACGAGCGGGTCGATCGGCTTGCCAGTCTCGTCTTTCGAGATCAACACCGTAACAGTCTTTAGGCCGCTGGCCATGATCCTGTCGAAATGCTCTTTGGTGATGACTTTGTTGGAATCGACATAGACTTCGCCCGTTTCGGGGTCGATGATGTCGCCGACCGAGTAATTGTCCGTAATCGCATCGCGATTCGCTTCGGTGACTTTAAGTTCCTGGGAATCGTCATGGAAGACGCGTAGGATGGCTTCGTCGCTGCTGTAGGCCGGGTCCATCGCTCGAAGCAAAGTCATTGCCGAGAATTTTCCCGATTGATCGATGCGAACGCCAAGGGTTTCTTTTTTTGTGACGTTGACTTCGATCCAGCTGCCGCGCTCGGGGATGATTCGACAGCTGTGGAGCTTGCGATCGCCGTCGGATTCGATGACGTAATCGACACCGGGCGAGCGGTGCAGCTGAGACACAACGACGCGCTCGGCACCGTTGATGATGAACTCGCCGCCGCCGATCATAATCGGCATGTCGCCTAGGTAGACTTCCTCTTCAACAGGTTGTTCTTTGTTGAGGCGGAGCCAGACCTTGAACGGTCTGCCGTACGTCAATCGCAGTTGCCGGCATTCTTCTGGCGAATAGCGAGGCTTGCCCAGCTCGTATTTGACGTATTGGAGGCTAAGAGTTTTGTCGTAGCTCTCAATTGGGAAAATTTCGCGAAGTACGCCCTCCAGCCCCAACTGCTCGCGCTTCATGGGGTCTAAATCCAGCTGGAGAAACCGATCGTACGACTTCGTTTGCACGTCGGTCAGGCTCGGAACCTCGACGGCGTCGCCAAAGCGACCGAAGTTGCGCTCTTGCGTCGGCTTAATAATACGAATGGCCGGGATGGGCATGGCTCAGGCTCCTCCCCGAAAAAAAGAATCGCCCGCGCAACCGGCAGCACCGATTGCGCTTTGGCGAAAAGGATCGTTACAGGTACGAAATCGACCGCAACTACGGCTTGGGGCAAGCACGTGATCGCGAGAATTTACGGCGACAAAAACAAAGACCCCGGAACAGACCCTCCTCTTGGAGAGCCTTCCGGTCATTGAAAATTGGATAGGAATGCAGTTCACGCTGTTTCCACCGCAAGACAACGTGACAGTCGCAGTTGACTTGGCACAGGCATCCGCTGCCCAGAACCTTATTACTGCCGCAGCCCCGACTTCGTTCCGCAATGCTTGAGTTGCAATCGGGCGAACCCAACAATTCCCGCGTCTAGCGCTCGCAACCGGCAATCAGAACATAGATTGCCGGCTGTGGGCGCTAAAGGAAGTACAAAACTACATCGGCTTGATCGATGACTTGCCGCCGCCATCGTCGATCTGCTTGGCAACCTTGGCTGCGTCGTCTTTGCTCAAGGCTTCCTTGACAGGCTTGGGCGAACCTTCGACGAGATCCTTGGCTTCTTTCAAACCGAGGCCGGTGATTTCGCGAACCACCTTGATGACGTTGATTTTCTTGGCCGCGTCGAAGCTTTCGAGAATAACGCGGAACTCGGTCGGCTCTTCCTTCTTCTCCACGACCACTGCCACCGGAGCAGGGCCACCGCCACCGCCACCCGCCGCCGGCTTGATCTTGTGGACTTCCTCGAGATAATCGCCGAGTTCGACTGCCTTGGCAACCGTTAGAGCGGCGATGCTGTCGCCGATGGATTTAATTTCAGGGGACCATTCACGAGACATTGAAAGTTTCCTTTCGAACAGGTAAGATCACGTCTATTTTGATGTGCCGCCTGAAGCTTGGCGGCATGCGTAATAGCAAAAAACATTGGATCAGGCAGGAGGCGGTACCGCCTCCTCCTTCTTGGCGTCTTTGATGCCTTTGATCTGGCCACAGACCTGAGCAGCAGGCCCAGTGATCTGAGCCGACAAACGACTCGCCGGCGAGAGTATCAAGCTGGCCACACGGCTGAGCGCCTCAGCCCTCGTAGGCATCTTGAGCATGATGTCGAAGGCGACTTCCAGGCCGTCGGCAACGCCGATCTTGACCTTCATCTTCTTGTCATTCTTCTTGACAATCGCTTCGACTTCCTTCGCCAGTTCGGCAGCGCTGGTGCCGCCGAAGGCGATGGTCGTTGGGCCGGCCCAGCCAGTCGTCACCTTCAAACCGAAATCTGCGAAGACGCGCTGCGCCAGGCTATTCTTGACCATCTGCAGGCGAATACCCTTTTTACGCAACGACAGTCGCATTTGATTTTCAGGGATCGCGCCCAAGCCGACGATATTGAGAAGCACCATCTCACGAACGCCGTCGAAGTCCTTCTTCAACGCATTCATTTGCATCTGCTTGATTGCCTTGCTCATCGATATTTTCCAGACAAAGAAGGTACGCGATATTTCCGCTCAGAACCCCAACCCCAAACCATTTACATTACTAGCGGCACGCCAGGTCCCATCGTCGAAGAGAGCGTAATTGAATTAATGTAGTTACCCCGAATACCCGACGGCTTGGCGCCGCGAATGGCATCGACGAATGCGACGACATTGTCCGCAATTTTGTCGTCATCGAAGCTCACTTTACCCACGCCCGCGTGGACATTTCCACCTTTGTCGGTGCGGTATTCGACTTTGCCGGCCTTGAAATCGAGCACTGCCTGAGCGACATCTCCCGTGATAACCGTGCCCGCTTTCGGAGTCGGCATCAATCCGCGCGGACCAAGAGTCTTACCAAGCCGACTGACCTTGCCCATCAAATCTTGCGTCGCTAGTGCAACATCAAAATCGAGCCAGTTTTGCTTGGTGATCTTTTCGATCAGATCGTCCGAGCCCGCGAAATCCGCTCCGGCTTCCTTCGCCTTCGTAATATTGTCGCCCTGACAGAAGACAACCACACGCACCTTCTTGCCGACGCCGTGCGGTAACGGAACCGTACCGCGGACCAGCTGATCGCTTTGAGTGGTATCCACACCGAGCGACATATGGATCTCGACAGTCTCGTCGAATTTGGAACGCTTCGCCTGCTTGAGGATTCCGACCGCTTTTTTCAGCGAAACGGCGCCTTCTTTCTCGATACGCTGGTTCATATTCTTCAGCTGATTGCGGAGCTTCTTCCCGCGCCGTGGCGAGATTCCAGGCTTCTTTTTCACCCGGGCCGACTCGCTTTCGAGTTTCGGCTTTTCAGCAGGCTTGGCTCCAGATAGCGGTGCGGCGACATCGCTCGCAGCTGGCGATTCGGCAGGCACCGGCCTCGGAGCCTTCGCCTTCTTCGCCGTCACTTCCCGAGCCGGAGTCTCGCTTGCGCTTAGTTCCGCGCTTGCGTCTGTTGGTTTCTTCGCCATAATGACTATCCAAAAATACAAAAACGCATCGACAAAACAGAAGCACTGCTCTTTCTACTTTCCTATGCAGAATGAGAGTCCGCGTCTTTCGTTTTGCGGTGCCGGTTACTCGAAAATCAGCTTTCCACTGTAAGCCCCATGCTGCGAGCGGTGCCTTCAATAATACGGCCTGCGTGTTCTTCGTCGCGAGCGTTGAGATCAACGAACTTACGCTTGGCGATCTCCTTCACCTGCGCTTTGGTCACCTTGAAGCCTTTGTACTTCCCAGTTCCCTTTTCCTTTTCCTCAGCCGGCAGAACCTCCGACCCCTTTTTCTTTTCAATCGGGATGCCAGCCGCCTGCTTAAGCAGAACGGCAGCCGGTGGACTCTTGATTTCAAAGGTAAAGCTGCGGTCGTTAAACACGGAGATGACCACGGGGATCATCATGCCGCGTTGGTCTTTCGTTCTCTCGTTGAACTGTGATACGAACTGACCGATATTTACGCCGTGCTGACCGAGTGCGGGGCCAACCGGCGGCGCTGGGGTTGCCTGGCCACCTGGGCATTGCAGTTTCACTTGCGCCGTAACTTGTTTTGCCATGACTTCGCCTTAAGTTTCCGTCGAACAACCCAACAAAGGGAAATGCAATTATATGAACTTCGCGGGCATCGGCATCCCGAACGCCGTAATTTTTTACGCAAATTCCACTTGCCAATATTCCAATTCGACCGGAACGGGGCGACCGAAAATAGTAAGCTCGATGACAACTGAGCCTTTCGCTTCGATCAATTGCTTGACAAAACCGTCCATGCCGGAGAACATTCCGTCCTTCACCTTGACGCGATCGCCCTCGTTGAATGGCGAAATCGAAACATCAGCTGGCTGGGAGCGCCCGTCTTCAGCGGCACCTTTGCCGATCCACTTCTTGATCTCGTTCTCGCCCATCGGAATCGGCTTTTTATTAATGCCGGTGCCGACAAAATCACCGACTCCCGATGTTTCGCGAAAAAGATAGAGCATATGCTCGTTGAATTCGACGTTTGTGAGAATGTAGCCATGAAGCAACTTGCGTTCGCGCACTATGCGTTTACCGTTGCGCATTTCGCTGACTTTTTCAGTCGGAATGACGATCTGTCCGAAGTAGTCCTGCAGACCTTCGATCTTGACTCGTCGTTCTATGGACTCTTTGATCGTTTCCTCGCGGCCACTTTGGACCTTTACTACATACCAATGCAGGCTGATCTTTGGTTTTTCCGGACCAGGCTCAGCAGGTGGATCCGAGGGCGGCGGCGCTTCGATTGCCACAGCAGACGATCCGGGTAGCTCAGGCGTTGTGTTTTCGATGGTCATAGCAGACATTCCCGAATGCCGATTGGAGACGACTACCACTGCGCTTTTTCTTGCTGCTTTTGCTGCTCTTCTTTGGGGTCAATTAGCAACACGCGGATGCCCGGCGCGCTCAAAACTCGAATCCAAATAATGTCAACAACGAAGAGAAACCCAGTGAAAAGGACGACGGTAACCAACACCACGATCGTGTCTTGGATTAGGCGGCGGCGACTCGTCCATGATACCTTGTTCATTTCGGCTTCCGTGGCAATCAAGAAATCCGCGAAGCCCGGGACATTCACAATACGCCACGCTAGCCAAATTAGGCCAACCGATAGCAGCAAAGGCAGCATAATATGGACTTTGTAGAGCACAGGAATGAAGTCGCCGTGGTAGTTCGCGTCGGCGGTGAAGGGTACGCGCCATATCCAATCATTGGCGGCATCCTGAGCCGTCGATCCGAACAATCCTCGAAAATTCATGGTGGCCACTCCGCACCCAAGCACGGCGATTGCCCCTGCAATCGTGCCGCGACGAACGCGAACGCCTTGATTTCCTTTGTAGGAATTTAAGTGAAACCAATTTTGATCCTGAACGGAAACCAGCAGATGAAAGACGGCTGGGGATGCCCAGAGCAAATAACCAACGCCGGCGATGATCGCTGCGAAGACGAGGCACACCACGGCCCACCCGAGGGCGATGTTCTGGCCATATTGTTGTTCCATTGTGTCGCCAAGCATTACACACACATTCAATGCGATGAAAATGACGACGGCGACGAGTGCGATGCCCGAACGAACGCCAGGCTCAACCAATTGCTGCGAAGCTCTATACGCTCCGAAACCCAAACCGGCGATGACGGCAAGTTCGAGCAGAATCAACAGAGCCTCGGAAAGAAAAACGTTGTTTTTCAAAGTCTCGTTGCCTGCGAACGAGGACTCCCAGCCCTGCCACCATAAATAGGGAATGGCACCAAACACGAGACCGAGAGCTGCCAATATCACGACCGCGCCGATAAAGCTACGGATCGCAACTTGTTGTTGCGGATTTTTCACGGCTACGGACGGCACCGGGGAATTTTCAGCGACCGACATGGCCAATCCTTACCTTGCGGAGTTGTTGAATATTCGAGAACGAGCCTCCAGACGGGGAAAGCCTGGATCTTACGAAATCACCTCGTTCTGGTCTTTCGGGTACCCGACAAGCCTTTGCTTCAAATCAACAGGGGCGGAGCGAGTCGAACGCTCAACCTGCCGCTTTGGAGACGGCTGCTCTGCCAATTGAGCTACGCCCCTTCAATCAGGGGTCAGGAGTCAAGGGCCAGGAATCAGGACGAATATCGCATCTGACTCTTGACTCCTAACTCGCGACTCCTACTTCTTTCGCGTTTCCTTGTGCGGCGTGTGCTTGCGTTCCTTGCGACAGAACTTCTTCAGTTCAAGCCGATCGGCGCCGCGTGTTTCTTTCTGCGTACGGTAATTGCGAGCGCTACAAACTGTACATTCGAGCCAAACATGTTCGCGCATTGTGATACCTGCAAAATATCAAAGCCCAGAGGAAATCTAATCCCCTGGGTTGGGTTATCGAATATCCCAGGACGTAACAATTCGCCCTGGGAGCCAGAAATTACTGCGTGATTTTCGTCACGACGCCTGAACCAACGGTACGGCCGCCTTCGCGAATGGCGAAGCGGAGGCCTTCATCCATGGCGATGGGGCTTTCGGGCAGCAACTCGACAGTCACCTTGATGTGATCGCCCGGCATGCACATTTCAGCCGTGTTGCCGTCAGTACCGGTCAGGGTCATAACCGATCCCGTGACGTCGGTTGTGCGGAAATAGAACTGAGGCCGATAGCCGGCGAAGAACGGCGTATGACGACCGCCTTCTTCCTTGGACAACACGTAGACATTTGCTTCAAACTTGGTGTGTGGCGTGATCGAGCCAGCTTTCGCCAACACCTGTCCGCGTTCGATTTCTTCGCGTTTCAGACCGCGAACGAGCACGCCGACGTTATCACCAGCGATGCCTTTATCGAGGGTTTTGTTGAACATTTCCACGCCGGTGATAGTCGTCTTCTTCGGCGCCTTCATGAGGCCGATGATTTCGACTTCGTCGCCGACTTTGCAGACGCCGCGTTCGATACGACCTGTCGCGACAGTGCCACGACCTTCGATGGAGAAAACGTCTTCGACGCTCATGAGGAACGGCTTGTCTTCTTCACGTTTCGGTGTCGGGATATAGGTATCGAGAGCGTTCATCAGATCGTCGATGCACTTGCCAGCGGCGTCATCTTTGCCGTTGGTGTCGAGCGCGGGCTTGGACGAGCCACGGATGATCGGAATTTCATCGCCAGGGAAATCATACTTGGTGAGCAACTCGCGAAGTTCGAGTTCGACGAGGTCGAGTAGCTCGGGATCATCGACAGTATCGACCTTGTTCATGAAGACGACGATAGACGGCACGCCGACTTGGCGTGCGAGCAGGATGTGCTCTCTTGTCTGGGGCATCGGGCCGTCGTTGGCGGCGACGACAAGAATTGCGCCGTCCATCTGAGCAGCGCCAGTGATCATGTTCTTGATGTAATCCGCATGGCCCGGGCAGTCGATGTGAGCGTAGTGCCGGGCAGCGGTTTCGTACTCGACGTGGGCGACCGCGATGGTCACCGTTTTGTTTTCATCGCGGACGATACCGCCCTTGGCGATGTCGGCGTAGCTCTTGACTTTGGTGAGCTTGTTCCGAAAGGCCTGCCGAACCAAAATCGCTGCGGTGAGCGTGGTTTTCCCGTGATCAATGTGGCCGATCGTGCCGACGTTGACGTGCGGTTTGTTCCGTTGAAAAAGTTCCTTAGCCATCGTTTCTCCGAAAATAATACAAAAAACGCCGGCACGGCAGGCCGGAACCCAGGTTGTGATACTACGTTGCAACGAGAGCTGCTGATGGGAATCGGACCCATGACCTCGTCCTTACCAAGGACGCGCTCTACCAGCTGAGCTACAGCAGCAGATCACCCATTGCAGATTTTAGATTGCAGATTTCAGATCGAAATCCTTGGTCTCCCAATCTGCAATTTGCAACCTGCAATCGAAAATTCCGCAAGCGGGTGATGGGAATCGAACCCACGTGGCCTGCTTGGAAGGCAGGGGCTCTACCATTGAGCTACACCCGCATACCAGGAGGCAGGAACCGGGAGGCAGGAGCCAGGAAAACCATCCGCATGCTTCCTGATTCCAGACTCCTGGTCCCTGACGCCCGAATTGTCATTGGGCAGGGAGGGATTTGAACCCCCGTAGGACGTAGTCCGTCAGATTTACAGTCTGATGCCATTGGCCGCTCGGCCACCTGCCCGCTTGATTCAATCGTAATTCGTCCAGCCGCTGCCCTAAAGCTAGCGGAGGGACTTGAACCCTCAACATCCGGTTTACAAAACCGGTGCTCTACCGTTGAGCTACGCCAGCGCGCAATTCAAAGAGTGAGTATAGAAAATCCAAGATGAGCGTGCAAGTAGATTTTGCCGCCCGACCCACGTAAATCACTTCTTCGACTACCGCTATCCTACAAAACGACAAGAACCCGCGAAGGCAGGTTCACACCTGACTTCCGGTCCGCACCTTCGGCGTGCGGTGAGTTTTTGTAGGAACCTGTCGAGAAATTCCAAGGGCAAATTGACGTGCCCCTCAAAATGGTTTCGCCCCGTTTAGGAAAACCGAAACAACAACTTCCCGATTCCGCCGCTTGCGGCTTAGCGCTCGCAAGGCGCCGTGCGAGCGCTAAGCCGCAAGCGGCAAATCGAACACAAGCCGACTTTTGTCGGCGCTGCCATCTTTACGATTATTTCAGTTTCCCCTTGAAATCACCTTGGAAAGATTGGATTTTATTATCCACTCGTGTTACAATAAAATTGATTTTTCCGATTTTTCCGACTTTATTCGTTTGTCGTGGAGTCCTGATGAGACAGCCGTTCCTCTTGTTTGTCGTTTCGGTTTTTTTCCTGGTGTCAGGCACGCCCGTCGCCCGATTGCTGCCCGTTCATTCACAACCCGCAAGCAAAAACGCGATACCCGAGGCGATGCTTCGCCAGTTGGAAAAAGAAATCGCCGAGGTTCGCGGGTTGACGTTCAAAACGCCCGTCGCTGCAAAAATAATTCCGCGTACCAAAGATGCGACCAAAGGCGTCCAAGGCTTTTACAGCACCAAAGACAAAACTCTTTATCTCTACGACGACCTGGCAGGCGCCTACGAACGCGGCGTCCTTATCCACGAAATGGTCCACGCCCTTCAGGACCAACATTTCGGCTTGGCGAAGTTGCATCAGGCCGAGTTCGGCAGCGACGGCGAATTGGCGCTCGCGGCTCTCATCGAAGGCGATGCGACTTTAACGATGATCGAGATTCTGAAAAAGGATCAGCCGAAAGTCACAACCATGCTGGATACGACCCTCGAAAAAGCCAAGAACCTTCGCAACGCGTTTCTTTATGGCATCGGCGCGCGGTACGTGAAAGGGATCAAAGACAAAGGCGGTTGGATAGCGGTCAACGCTCGCTACAGATTTCCGCCACGCTCCACGGCGGCGATTCTCGCGCCAGGATTGAACACGGTCGATCTCGGCCCCGGCAGAGCGATGGGTGCGTTCGCTCTCATCCAAAAATATGCCGAGGTCCCCGAAGCCAAGCCGCTAATCCTCTCTGCCGCGCAGGGGCTGATAGGCGATCGTGTTGTATCCGATGGTAGCACCGCCAATGTCTGGCAGGCCGCCTTCGATACGCCGCAACACGCGACGCGCTTTGCTGAGGCGCATGCGGCATTTGTTAGCGCGAAACAACCCGAATACAAATCGACCGGCACCACGAACAGCTGGCGGACGGCAGACGGCACCATGCTCCGTCTGCTTACACGCGACACACGCATCAGCCTGGTGGAGGCACCGAACGAGGCCGCCCTGCGTACCGCCGTCGATCGACTCGAAGGCACGCCCAATATGGAGATATGGAGCGCCAAGGAACGTCGTGCGATTACCTTCGGCGAACTCGTTGATCGCTTGTTGGAATCCGAAATTGTCTGCGTGGGTGAAAGCCATGACAACGAAATTTGCCATCGTATCCAGCTGCAAATCATTAAGGCCTTGCATGCCAATGATTCTCGCCTCGCGGTTGGCATGGAGATGTTTCAGCGTCCGTATCAAGAACATCTCGATCGTTTCATCCAAGGTGCGACTTCAGAAGAGGAGATGCTCAAGGCGACGGAATATCGCACGCGCTGGGGCTATCACTGGTCGCTTTATCAACCGATTGCCGACTTCTGCCGACGTAACTCCGTGCCAATGGCGGCGCTCAACGCCACGCAAGAAATGGCGCGAAAAATATCCAAGGGCGGCTTTGCTCAGCTGAGCGATGATGACAAAAAGATACTAGGCCCGATCGATTTCCACATGAAGGCGCATCGCGATCACTGGTATGAGACATTGGCGAAGATGCACGGCAATATCAAAGTAACCGAAGATCAGAAGGAACGATCGTATCAAGTAATGACAGTATGGGACGACTACATGGCTGCCAGCGCCGCCAATTTCCAAACCGCGAGAAACATTCGCCGCATGGTCGTGCTCGCGGGCAGCGGGCATATCGATCTGGGTTTCGGCATCCCGCAGCGGGCCGCCAAACGTACCGGTGGACGCACGGCGACCGTCCATGTCGCGCCTGGCGGTAATTGGGCCAAACTTTCGCAAAATGCTCCAACCGATTTCGTCATTGTCGTCCGCTAACAATTTGTTGCAGCCGTTTCAGAATGAAAAATAATTCGTCGACATCGCGATAATTCGAACTGCGAGTTGCCGATTTGCTATGCCGATCCGCTGGGAGATGTGTTTGGGCAATAAGGGCAGTCGGCAGCGGCAATCGGCAGCGGCAGGCGGCAGCGGCAGCGGCAGTCGGCAGCGGCAGTCGGCAGCGGCAGTCGGCAGCGGCAGTCGGCAGCCGGCAGCGGCAGTCGGCAGCGGCAGTCGGCAGCGGCAGCGGCAATTGATCCGAGTTTTTCCCTCGCAGGAATCAGGATTTTGCTGCCACTGCCACTGCCACTGCCACTGCCTACTGCTGCAATTACTCCGCCGCTGCTTCTTTGGAACCGACGATGGTCAGGTTCATCCCGATTTGCACGGAAACTGGAGAGTCGCCGATTTTGACGCTCATCTTTCCGTTGAGGTACCAGCCGAGCGAGCCGGTCGCAAATTCCTTGACCTCCGCCATCATCGGCACGCCGTTAATGAGGACTTCGATGGCCTTGGCGTTTTCCTTGAATTGCTTTCTTGAAACGGAACAGGTGGTTTTCACAGCCATTGCACACTCCTTTGAGAATGAATACCCGACGACTACGTTACGTCATAAAATATACGGAGGTAATCTACGAATAGCCCTGATATTGACGCCACCGACAAAAGTGTATTTCCGAGGCTGAAGCGTAAGCGAGGCGGCCAGAATGCCTCGCTTACGCTTCAGCTTCGGAAGGGAAATCGGCTTTTGTCGGTCGCGTCAATATTCACCGCCCCAAAAGCGGCAGTAAACGGGTCCGGAGGCCTCCTATGCGTCCCATCCTTGTGGGATTGTTGATGTTTATACTGAATATCGGTTGTTCGTCGCAACCGGAGATAGCGTCGCCATCGCCCGATGCGAAGTCGATCCCCCGCGATTGCCCGGATGGCGAATGCTGCTCAAATGCCACGCGAAACAATATTCTCAAGCAAAGTCTCGCCCGCAAAACGAAAGATGAAGTTGAGCCCGAGTGATTTCGCCTCGCCGAGGTTGGGCGGGGTCTCTGTTTTCCAACTGGAGGAAGTTTGATGTTGAGTTACCGCATTTTCGCAGCGTTGGTTGTCGGTGTGGCATTGGTGTCGGCCGGCGTGCAAGCAGGCGGCGTTTTGAAGTCCGGTCCGCAAGCCGGTACCGAAGTTCCGGGACCGTTCCATCCGCTTAACGTGACGGGTGAGCAAGCCGGCAAGAAGGCGTGCCTGTACTGCTCCAATGGTGGCAATCCTGTTGCCGTCGTCTTCGCTCGTGAAGCGACCCCCGCCGTCGCCAAGCTGCTCAAACAACTCGACGATGCGACCGTCAAGAATGGCAAAGCCGAGATGGGCAGCTATGCCGTGTTCTGCAGCGATAAGGATGGGCTCGACAAAGCGCTGACCAAATTGGCAGGCGAGCAAAAGCTGAAAAAGCTTATCCTGTCGATCGACAATCCCGCTGGCCCGAAGGATTACCAGATCGCCAAGGACGCTGACGTGACCGTGCTGCTCTACCTCGACTTCACTGTCAAGGCGAACCATGCCTTTCGCAAGGGTGAACTGAATGACGCCAGCATCACCAAGGTCGTCGCCGACGTTACAAAGATCGTGAAGTAGTCACGCCCAAGCCGATTTCCCCCCCGCTGAACGCCGTTCGATGCCAAACATGGCGCGGACGGCGTTCGCTATTTCCGGTTTTGCCGCTCGCCTTCGGCGAGCGCGGGCGCGGCGTTTTCCAATCATCGTGAAGCGCAAACTCCCGCGCTCGCCAGAGGCGAGGGGCTAAACTGCCTTTTTTACCTCGCGTCGTTGCACACAGGCATGTATGAAGCTCTGAAATAACGGATGCGCCTTCGTCGGTTTCGATTTGAATTCAGGATGGCACTGCACGGCCAGGAACCATGGGTGATCGCGTAATTCGACGACCTCGACGAGCTTGCCGTTCGGGCTAGTGCCAGTCACGACGAGGCCGTTCGCCTCGAATTGGCCGCGGTACTGATTGTTGACTTCAAAGCGATGCCGATGTCGTTCCTTAACGTCTACCGTGCCATAGGCCTTGTGCGCCTGGCTGCCTGGCGTGAGGACGCAATCGTAGGATCCCAACCGCATCGTGCCGCCTTTGTCGGTGATACGGAATTGCTCGTCGAGCATGACGACAACGGGATGCGACGTGTTGTGATCGAACTCGGTGCTGTTCGCGTCGGCGTGATGGCAGACGTTACGCGCGAATTCGATGACGGCGCATTGCAGACCGAGGCAGATGCCAAAGAACGGCACGCTGCGTTCGCGAGCATAACGGATGGCGTCGATCTTGCCGTTCGAACCGCGATAGTCGAAACCGCCAGGAACGAGAATGCCATCGAGTCCGCTCAGAACGCGCTCGGTGCCTTCGCGTTCGATTTCTTCCGCCTCGATTTTGCGAATGACAACGCGCGTATTCTCCGCGATGCCGGCGTGTTCGAGCGATTCGTAGATGGACTTGTACGCATCGTTGTGCTTGATGTACTTGCCGACGACTGCCACCTGTACCTCGTGAGCCGGATTGCGCATACGAACGAGCATATCGCGCCAATCGCTGATATCGAGCGGCTTGCACTTCAGCTGTAGCTTGTCAACAATCAGCTGATCGAGACCGTGATCGACGAGACTGACGGGCACCTCGTAGATGCTAAAATCCTTGTCGCGTTCCTCGATGACCGCGCGGGCTTCGACGTTGCAGAACAGCGCGATCTTGTCGATGTCCTGCTGCGATATTTCGCGTTCCGTTCGGCAAATGAGAATATCGGGCTGGATACCGATTTGCCTCAATCGCTCAACGGAATGCTGCGTCGGCTTGGTTTTCATTTCGCCGGCGGCTTTGAGATAGGGGATCAGCGTGAGGTGGATATAGAGAACATTCGCCTTGCCGATGTCGAGTGCGAATTGGCGGATGGCTTCGAGGAACGGCAGGCCTTCGATATCGCCGACGGTGCCACCGATCTCGGTGATGACGACATCGACGTCATCATTGACGAGCTTTTTGATGCCCGCCTTGATTTCGTCGGTTACATGTGGGATGACTTGAACGGTCTTGCCGAGATAGTCGCCTTTGCGTTCTTTTTGGATGACGGTTAGATATATTTTGCCCGTGGTGTAGTTGCAATCGCGGGTGAGGGGGGCATTGGTGAAGCGTTCGTAGTGGCCGAGATCGAGGTCGGTCTCGGCGCCATCGTCGAGGACATAGACTTCGCCGTGCTGATAAGGCGACATCGTGCCGGGATCGACGTTGATGTACGGGTCGAACTTTTGCAGGCGAACACGAAATCCCCGGCGTTCGAGGAGCATGCCGACGGAGGCGCTGGTCAACCCTTTGCCGAGCGAGCTAACGACGCCGCCGGTGACGAAAATATGCTTAGCCACGATGAAAACTCCAAGAAAAAAACGCAAGCTTCATCGTTCATGATATGGATGGACGGCGGCAGGTGTGCACTCCGTCGAAATGCGTTCCGCTGGCGGCTTAGCGCTCGCGCGAGATGATCCGAGCGCTAAGCCGCCAGCGGAATACTTACGCCGCCGCTTTTTTCCTATAGTTCTCGACAAACCGCTGATAGTCCGCTGGTGTGTCGACGCCGCGATGGGCGTGCGGGATGACGCCGACCTGGATGCGGTAGCCAAGTGCGAGTACGCGCAATTGCTCGAGCTTCTCCGCCATCTCGATCGGTTCGGGTGGCAGCGTCGCTAATTTCAGCAGAAAATCGCGGCGATAGGCGTACAACCCGAGGTGTTGCAAGAATTGGCCCGATGCGAAATCGGGTTCGCTGTCGCGCACATACGGTATCGGCGATCGGCTGAAATAGATCGCTCGGCCCCGCGCATCGCACACGACTTTGACGCAATTGGGATCGCGCCAAACGTCCAGCGAGCGAATCGGCGTCGCCAGGGTCGCCATCATTGCTTCAGGATCATTGGCCAGCAACTGAACAACTAAATCGAGCGTTTCCGGTTCGATCATCGGCTCATCGCCTTGCAGGTTGACGATGATGTCGGCGTCGAGTTGCGCCGCCACCTCGGCAACGCGATCGGTACCGGTGGGATGGTCGTCGCGCGTCATCATCACCTGCCCGCCGAAACTATTGACGGCGTCGAAAATGCGGCGATCATCGGTGGCGACGACGGTGATGTCAGATTTGCTCTGGCAAGCGCGTTCATAGACGTGCTGGATCAGATACTTGCCCGTTTCGCGCAACAACGGCTTGGCCGGCAGTCGGCTGGATGCATAGCGAGCGGGCATGATGATCGCGGTTTTCATAAGGAACCTCCGTGTCGTGGAATTGCGATATTACACTCAATTTCGCGATTCAATACAAGAGCGACCTGCGATATACTGTTGGGATGAGCAGCGAAGGCGGATTGCCTTCGTTTAGGGTTCGCGCGATGCTGTGCTGATGAGGAATCCCGCAAACGCTAAACGAAGAACGGCGCTTGCCTGACCGTGATAATTGGAGCAAAACATGAAAAGCCCGTTCCCCGGCATGGATCCCTACCTTGGGCGAAAATGGCGTGATGTGCACACTCGACTCGCCCTATATTCGTGCGACGAAATTCAGACCCGTTTGCCGCCCGACTTGTTCGCTCATGTCGAAGAACGTATCTACGTCGAGAGCGATGGCATACCGGAGCGTTCAATTAATCCGGATGTGCGCGTTGTCGAGTTGCCCAATCGGGAACATGGTGGAGTTGCCGTCTTGGATGAAGTTGAAATTGCGGAGCCTTATTTACTCACAGTTGACGTTGAACCCGTAACCGAAATCTTCATCGAGATTCGCGAGGCGGATACGGGCAATCGTGTCATCACGACCATTGAATTTTTGAGTTCCACCAACAAGACGCCGGGTGAAGGACGTAGACTCTATTCCGAGAAGTTGCGCAACCTACAGAATGCGGGGGTCCGTCTGGTGGAGGTCGATCTTTTACGCAAAGGCGGCTGCGGGCTGAGTATCGCGCCGCACGAAGTTCCCGCCCATATTCGCGCTCCATATCACATAATCGTCCGCCGCGGCTGGAATTGGGGCAAAGCCGAAATCTATCCGCTGCCGTTGCGCCAGCGCTTGCGCGTGTTCCGCATTCCGCTCAGAGAAACCGACAGCGATGTAACCTTATATTTGCAGGCGATCGTTGAGCAGAGCTACGTCAAAGGACGGTATGATGTGATAATCGACTACCAACCTCCCCCCGACCCGCCGCTGGAAGGCCATGACGCGGAATGGGCCGATGCGCTGCTGCGGGCTGCGGGGAAACGCAAATGACGCTGCCTCAACTTGACTATCTCATCATCGCTTGCCATCCCGATGACGCGGAGATCGGCGCTGGCGGGGCGATTCTCTCGCTCAAGGCCCGTGGCGCGAAGGTTGGCGTGCTCGACCTGACCAATGGCGAGCCGACGCCGCATGGGTCGCTCGAAATACGAGCACAGGAATGCGCCGCCGCCACGACGATCCTTGGCCTCGATTGGCGCGGGCAGCTGGACCTGCCGAACCGTTCGCTGGTCGCCGACCTGGACGCGCGAAGGAAGGTTGCGAGTGTCATTCGTCAGACGAAGCCGCGCGTCCTGATTACGCATTATTGGGAGGACGCGCATCCCGATCACGTCGCCGCCAGTGCGCTCGTCGATGCTGCTCGATTCTGGGCGAAGCTGTCGAAGTCCGATATGCCGGGCGAACCGCACTTTCCGGCGCGAATTCTTTATTTTCCCAGCATGCACCTTCGGCTGCACGTGAAGCCGGCGATTGTGCTGGATGTCACGTTGTATCACGAGCGGAAGATGCAAGCGCTGGCGTGCTATCACTCTCAGTTTATCGCGGGACGTTCGCAATCACCGCCGACAATCTTTGACGATATTGATGCGCGGGCAAGATATTACGGTTGGCTGATCGGCGTAACCTACGGCGAACCGTTCCTGTCGCGTGAGGAGATCGGCGTTAAGGATTTGTGCCAATTTTGCTGAAAATCAGGGAATCGCGTGGAATCTGGGTCGATTTATCTGAATATACGCAAGCTGTCGAAACATCGCATCTCAACTTTGCCCGCCAATCTCCAAGTCCCTTCATTTTTTTGACGATAAGGATGAGGACGGAACCACGCCCCGTCGAAAGAGGTGCAGCTTGGCGAACGAACTGAACGTGTTGGCACTGATCAAAGGAACAGAACATTACATCTTCATCTATGACGATCAGAGTCGGCCCAACCTCATCGACAACTTTCGCGATCTCGCTGCCGACCCGGCGGTGAACCTTTCGTGGTTCGATGCGACGGTGCTGACAACGAAGGCCCGCGAACAAGCGCTGATGGAATCGACACCCATGCCCGCGCCAGAGGTGACATTTCCAGCGGCGCGATTCTGAATAGGAACCCGCCATGAATGGTGGGCGATATCAAAATGGAAGCAGCATTGGCGGAGTTCCTGCGATCGTTAGCACTCGAAAAGAACGCATCGGAACACACGGTAAAATCGTATCGCGAGGATTTGACGCAAGCTCTCGAATTCTTCCGCGTGAAGTACGAAGGCCAAAACCTGACGCCCGGTCAGATCACAAGCCGACACCTGCGAGCGTTTACCGTTTGGCTACACGAGCAGGAATATGCCAAGGCAACGATTGCTCGGCGTGTCGCAGCCGTGCGAACCTGGTTCAAGTTTCTGTGTCGCCAGGGAACCGTGACAGCGAACCCGGCGGAAGGTTTGCGAGCGCCGCGGCAAGATAAAAAGCTGCCGCACTTTCTTGGCGAAGATACGCTCGACAAGTTGCTGCAAGCACCGCTGGCCGAGGACCCACTGGGCAAACGCGACCGGGCGATTCTCGAGATGCTGTATTCCGCCGGGCTACGTGTTAGCGAATTGACCGGGTCGAATCTCGGCGACATCGATCTCGACGCCGGCGTGGCAACGATTCGCGGTAAGGGTAAAAAAGAGAGACTGGCGTTTTTCGGCACCGCTTCGCTAAGCACCCTGAAGATTTGGTTGCACGCTCGTGAGGAACTGTTGACGGAGAAGTTGGGAAACGCCCCACGACGGACCGATGCCGTCTTTCTCAACAAGAACGGCACGCGGCTTACGAGCCGAAGCGTCGGACGGATGCTCGAGAAATACCTCGCCCAGGCAGGCTTGGATCCTCGCACGAGTCCGCATACGCTGCGGCATAGTTTCGCGACGCACCTACTCGATCATGGCGCGGACATTCGCAGCGTGCAGGAATTGCTAGGCCATAGCAGCCTGGCGACGACACAGATATACACCCATGTGACGACTCAACGACTGAAGGACAGTTACGACAAGGCGCATCCCCGGGCGAAATCGACGGACCGTAAGTGAACCGAGGAATCACAGCGATGAAAGTGAGGCATACACCATGCTGAAACGAAAGCTTCCTTGGATTCTGCTCTGCGTCGTCGCCCTCGGCGCCGCGACTATCCTCGTGCCGAATTTCCGCGCACAAGACGGCCCCAACGTCAAATGGCGAACCGACTACAACGCGGCCCGGAAAGAGGCAGCGGAACGCAAGCTCCCGCTTCTGATCGATTTCGTGCGCCCGAATTGCGCCCCTTGCGCCAGGATGGAGCAGATCACGTTCCGCGATCCGCGCGTGGCGGCAATGCTCAACGATCGATTTGTGCCGCTCAAGATCGACGGAACCGTGGAGGTGCAATTAGCTGCCACGCTAAACATCAATCTGTACCCGACCATCGTTCTCGCCAATTCGAATGGGCAGATCATGCAGTCGCTCATCGGGTACCAGGAAGCCGATGTGATGAACGAGTACATGGTGAAGCTGGCAGGGCCGCTTGCACCGGCGCTGGCTCCGATGTTGCCGCTGACGCCCGTGCCGCTCACGCCGTCCATCGATTTGATGCAGAAGAACTTGGAGTTGGCCGTCCGCAGCGAATCCACGGGCGACTTTGAACGAGCCGTCAGCTTGGCCCGCACCGTAATGGACGAAGCCAAGACGCCGGCCCTGCGCCAAGACGCTCAAGGCCTGATCGCCAAGATCGAGAAAATCGCCGCCTCGCGGTTGGCCGAGGCGCGTGAACTGCACTCCAAGGGGCAGTCGGGTGAGGCCCTAGAGAGCCTCGCGCAGCTTCAAAAGCAATTTCTCGGCACGCAAGCTGCCCGCGACGCCAGCGACTCGATTACACAGATCACCCAGGCGAATGCTCAGCTCAAAGCCGATTTTCGCTCCAAGCGTGCTCGGGACCTGTTGACGCAGGCCCAAGGGTTCCACAAGACCAAAGACTACATCCCATGCCTGGATCGCATCGAGATCATCCTCGCGAACTTCGGTGATCTTGCTGAGGGGCAATCGGCGTTCATTCTAGCGACCGAAATCAAGAACAATCGCGAATGGCTGCAAAATGCGGCCGATGTGATGGCGGACCGTTTGGGCGGTATGTGGCTCACGCTGGCCGAAAGCCATCTGAAATCTGCCGAGGTTTCTCGCGCTCAGTTCAACCTCAACCGCGTCATCCAGGCCTTCCCGGGAACCCGCGTCGCCGAATCGGCGCAACTACGGCTCAACCAGATCGAGTCGATCAATCCGAAAACAAAGGAGCTGCGTGCGGGGCAGTAGTGCTCCGTATTCCGCTTGCGGCTTAGCGTTCGGATAATCCCGCGCGAGCGCTAAGCCGCAAGCGGAAAACTAAGGGCACAACCAACACCATGCCACGCATCCTGATTGCGGAATGTATCCACGAGATTTGCTCGTTCAACCCCGTGCCGACGCGGTACGACGATTTCTTCATCAACGTCGGCCCGAAGCTGCTCGCCTATCACACCGGCGTCGGCAGCGAGGTCGGCGGGGCGTTGCAGGTCTTCTCCGAACGACCCGATCTGGAAGTCGTCCCGCTCTATAGCGCTCGCGGCATCACGTCGGGCGGCACCATCGTCGCGGGGGATTTCTCTCGACTCGCCGACGAATTTCTTGATTCGATCCGCAACGCGCCACCCGCCGACGGTATCTACTTCGCGCTGCATGGTGCGATGGCGGCGACTAATGAATGCGATCCTGAAGGCTATCTGCTTGAGCAAACACGCAAGATCGTCGGCGAAAAAGTGCCGATCGTCGCTTCGTTCGACCTCCACGGTATCCTCACCGATCGGATGCTGCAACACGCCGACGCGATTGTGATCTATCACACCTATCCGCACATCGATTTCTTTCAAACAGGTCAACGCGGAGCTCGTCTGCTACTGCGCATCATGGCGGGCGGATGCAAGCCGGTTACCGCGAAAGTTCGCATCCCCGCTCTTGTTCGCGGCAATGAATTAATCACCGCCACTGGAGTGTTTGGCCAAATTATCCATCGGGCGAAGATTTACGAGGAAAGCCCCAGCGTACTCGCAGCGGGTATGTTCATAGGCAACCCGTTTACCGACGTGCCCGACCTCGCCTGCTACAGCATCGTCGTCACGGACAACGATGCGCCGGCGGCTGAGCAACACGCACGCAGGCTGGCTGAGGTTTTTTGGGATCATCGAACCGAGATGCAACCGAAGTTGACGAGCCTGGATGAAAGCGTGCGCCAGGCAGCGCATACCGAAGGTACAGCGATTCTGGTTGACGCCGCTGACGCCACCAGTTCCGGTGCGCCAGGCGATAGCAACGCGATCCTGAACAAGCTGCTCGAAAAGAACTATCGCGGCAAGGCGTTGATTCCGATCGTCGATGCACCGGCGGTCGAGGCCGCGTTTGCCGTCGGCATCGGCGCTCGTGTGACCGTGCGACTTGGCGGCACGCTGGACAAACGATTCACGCCGATCGAGATCACGGCTCAGGTGCGGATGCTTTCCGATGGTCGCTTCCGCAGCGAGTCGTTTCAGCAAGAGTGGTATTCTGGTCAAACTGTCGTGCTGCAGGCGGACAACATTACATTGGTGGTCACGAGCCGACCGGTGCATCTGTACGACCGCTCGCTGTTCTACGCGCACGGACAGAACCCCCGGCACTTCGATCTCGTGGTGGTGAAGTCGCCGCACTGCCAGCCGCACATGTTCGCCGACTGGTGTGGCCGATTGATCAACGTGGACGCCCCAGGAGCGACGAGCGCCAACGTGCGCAGTCTTGGCCATACGCAATGCCGCCGCCCGCTGTTTCCGCTGGATGAGAATGTGGAGTTCGTGCCGGAGGTGAAGGTGTTTGCTCGCTAGGAACGCCTTACACGGGTGAGTTTTAACTTTTTCCGAGCCACGACCGTCAGGGAGCGGCCGACTGCATGCCGTGCGCATATTGTCGGCCACTCTCTGACGGTCGTGGCCCGGAATCATTTCGACCTGTTCGGAGACGTTACATTTCAGACGGGGCAAGGATTATTTCCAGGCTTCCATCCGGGAATTCGGAATCCAATGGCCTACGTTACTTCGGGGCCAACCCTCCCGACTTCAACTCGCCGATCAGCGGCTGGATCACTTCCGATGGGATCGCCCAGGTTTCGACGCGGCCCGCGCGACTGATGTTGATGCCCAGCACGCGGCCTTTCAAGTCAACGATCGGACTGCCGCAATCGCCGGGCTTGACGACCGAATCGTGCTGCAGGATGACACCGTACCCGGTTCGGCGTGTGCTGAGGTCGCTGCCAAGGCGATTCTGAAACTCGGTGCGAAAGTCGCCGACATCTTCTCGACTTTGCAACATGAGCTTCAGTTCCAGGTCTTTGTCGCCGCGACGGAGCTTCAAGGTAAGAGTGTCGCCCGGGCGGTAATCACCGAGAAGGTCCATCAATTCGTCGGGGTTGGCGAGTTTTCGTTTGTCGATCTGCAGCAAAATATCCTTCGGCGTCAGCCCTGCTTTGAAGGCAGCGGACTTCGGCGCAATGTTGAGCACGGTCAACCCGCGCGGCGTGGTCTCGACAAGCACGCCGAGGTAGGCCTCGTACACCTTCCGTGCCGCCGTGCCGACCACGCCAACTGCGACGGGTTCCTTCGCTTGGCCAACCGAGGCGACCCAGGCGCCCGGCTTGATGACATTGCTCGACGTGAAAGTTATTGGCGAGAGCGATCTCGCCGTGACTTTGAGCATGGCGAGGTCATTCAGTTCGTGAACACCGATGAGTTTCGCGTCGAGTTTTTGGCCATCGTGCAAGACGCAGGTGATTTTGCCGCGAAGCTCGTGAGCCTTGGTAAGAATCCAGCCGTCGGAAGTGATGATGACGCCGAGGTAGGTGTCCTTGCCGTCTGCTTGTACGCGAACCGTCGATGGAGCGAATTTGGCAGTGACCTCGGAGAACGCGGCGAGAAATTTGGGATTCGTGCGCAGGAATTCGCTGGTTGTTTGAGCGTGGACCGTCGGTAAGACGAATAGAGTCGCAAGAACAATGTTCAGCAGGAATGTTCGCATAAGAGTATTTCCGTATCATAATTGTTTAAGCGCGGACATGGCGATATTCCGCAAATAACAGCAAACAACCAGCACGCGCTCGCCAAAGGCGAGCGGCTAAACTAAATGGTATCCCACATATGTCCGCAGCGACGCCACCTCTTGCAATCCGCGATACGCCCAACATGGGTCGTGGCGTCTATGCTACAGAAGCAATCGCCCGCGGGACATGCCTGGTCGTATGCCAGGGCTGGATCGCGCCAAGCGATAAACTGGACGACGATTGGCATGCGATGCAAGTCGGCCCTGACGAATGGCTGTGCTCGGCTGGCGGGAATCTCGACGATTACATCAATCACTCCTGCGACCCGAACGCCGGCTTCGTGACCGGCGAACCGGCCCTGTTCGCGCTGCGTGATATCGCCGCGGGCGACCAAATCGCGTGGGATTATTCGACATCCATCGCCGAGGCGGGCTGGCAACTGCGCTGCCTGTGCGGATCGGCGACTTGCCGTGGCATGATTCGGCCTTGGCTGGAGCTGTCGGAATTCGATCGTGATCGTTTGCGGCCCATCGCGCTGGCGTTTTTGCGCGAGGGTTGAACGCTTTGCTGATTGCATCGGGTTCTTACGGTCGCATGGCGTCCTGTGAGCGCTAAGCCGCAAGCGGCAGGCAAATCCAATTCGACTTGACTTTCTCCCACGTCTCGCCGATACCGCTCGGTTGATCAGGGAGGAAAGCGCGATGGTATTTCGAACCTCATTGGTAGTCTCGGCAATATGCGCTGGCATGTTGGCTTCGCTGTCGGCCTGTCGCGTTACCGACATGATGCTTTGGCGGCCTTTGACCAAGCAAGGCACGAGCGACTGCGAAGTCGAGCCTCTCCGCGATGTCGCCTATTATGACGGGCCTCACCTCGATCGAACACGGCATAAGCTTGACCTCTACTTGCCCAAGGGTCGTACCGACTTTCCCGTCGTTATGCTTGTTCACGGCGGCGCGTGGTTGTTGGGCGACAACCGTTGCTGCGGGCTGTATTCGAGCGTCGGCGAATGCTTGGCCAGCCAGGGCGTCGGCGTCGTCATGCCGAACTATCGCCTTTCGCCGACGATCAAGCACCCGGAGCATATTCGCGACATCGCTCGCGCCTTCGCCTGGACGCACGCTAACATCTCCAAACATGGCGGCGATCCGAATCAGCTCTTCCTGGTCGGACATTCCGCCGGCGGACATCTCGTCGCGCTGCTTTCGACCGATGAGCAATATCTCAAAGCCGAGGGGCGAAGCATCAACGATATCCGGGGCGTCGTTGGCCTGAGCGGCGTCTATGCGATCCCGCCGGGCAAGACCGACGTGCACTTGTTCGGCTCGTCGCCGGACTCGCTGCGATTGGCATCCATGACGCCGTTGCGTGGTGAAAGCAATCCGCCACGCAAACGGGTGTTTGATGGGCCGGGCTTGCCGATCAGCCTGAACATCTTCGGCCCCGCGTTTGGCGACAGCGTCGAGGTCCGCCGCGCTGCTTCGCCGGTGACGCACGTGCGCGCCGGCCTGCCGCCGTTTCTGCTGATGGTCGCCGAGAACGACCTGCCGCTGCTTCCCGAAATGGCCGAGCAGATGCACCGCAAGCTGATGGAGCATCAATGCCGATCGCAGTTCATGAAAGTGGATCGCCGCAACCATAACACGATCTTATTCCAAGCTTTCAGCAGGGACGACCAGGTGCTGCAGACGATCATGCAATTTGTGCGCGAGAATTCGCATGGGCCGCGTGCCGAGGCGAAGTGACGCCGTGGTGAATCCGTGTGTTCCTCGAACCGGACGGCTGCGTTGAACTGCCGCTCGAAGCGACGTATGAGCACGCCTTTGCAACGGTGCCGAAACGCTGGCGCAATGAATTCGTTAAGCGGTAACGACGCTTCATTGAAGCGTCGCTGATGGCAAATCGCATACAATCACATCGACGCTCGCATTCCGCACCCGCCATGAGAAGCACCATGAAATCAAACCGTCTCCTTTTGCTTTCTTTCTTCTTAGTCGCAACAACTGCCAACGCGCAAACCGAACGCAAGGTCGCTAGCCCGACGCGCCTCGACTGGGAATTTGCGTGTGGCGGGTTCGGCAAGGGGGCGGCGAAGCTCCCGGCGGGATACGATTCGACCAAGCAGAAATACCAACTCTTCGTGCCGAAGGGCGTCGCCAAGGACAAACCGGCGGGCCTCATTCTGTTCATCTCACCCGCCGACGGGCCGAGCAGCGTCAAGGCCTGGCAGGCAGTCTGCGAGAAACACGGGCTACTCTTCGCTTCGCCATTTGGCGCGGGCAACAACACGCCAGCGGGGCCGCGCACACGCATCATACTCGATACGCTCGACGACATCCGTCAGCAATACGCCATCGACCCCGATCAGACCTACCTCACGGGCTTCTCCGGCGGCGGACGCATGGCCTGTGCCATCGCCTTCGCCTTGCCCGAGTATTTCGGCGGCGTCATCCCACTGTGCGGCACGAACCCGATCAGCGGGCCAACCTATCTGCGGCATCGCATCGAGGATCGGCTCTCGGTCGCGTTCGTCACTGGTGAGAAAGACTTCAACCGCAAGGAGAACGAAGCCTACATGGCTCCGTGGTTTGCCGAGTTGGGCATCCGCTCGAAGCTGTGGGTCGTGCCGGGATTGGGGCATGCCGTGCCGTCAGCTTCAGTAGTCGCTGAGGTGTACACCTGGCTGACTGAGGATTTGAAGCGCCGCCGGGAACACGTGAAAGCGAATGCGAAGCTCGCGGTCGGCGCGAGCGATACGCCAAACCCTACAGATCAGGCCAAGCGACAATTTGCAGCGAGCCTCGAAAATCTCAGCGATCCCGAGCGGACCTGGCGAGGCATCACACTTCTCCAAGGCGTGACCCAACGTTGGCCCAAGTCCGATGCCGCCAATCAAGCGCGAGCCGTGCTGAAAAAAGTCACCGAGGACAACGCGATCCTGCAACTCGTGGAGAAGCAAGGCGCCGCTGACGAGGTCAATTCGCTCGCCTCGCAAGCTAAAGCGTTGGAACGATTCGGCGATTTCCAGAAGGCCATCACGACCTGGGAACTACTCGCGGCCAACTACGAAGGCACAACCATCGGGCAAAAGGCGGTTGAAAATATCCAGCGTCTGCGGTTGAAGAAGAAGTGAAATGTTTAGCCGCTCGCTTTCGGCGAGTGCGAACAGGTGTAGCAAGATATGCAGGTCGCGCTCGCCGAAGGCGAGCGGCTAAACGGCGAGTGATATCATGACAAAAATCCGCGTGTTGTACGATGGCGATTGTGCGTTCTGCCGCAAGTCAATTGCGCTGCTGACCCGCCTCGATTGGCTGAGCAAGGTGGAATATGTCAATGTGCGCGATACGTCACAATCGATTCTCAGCGAGCCGCTGATCGCGAAATCGCCGTTGCTCGAACAAATGCACGTCTTGCCTAGCGATAGCAGTCGAATCCTGGGCGGTTTCTCTGCGTTACGTTTCCTGGCGTGGCGATTGCCGGCGATCTGGCTGATCGCGCCGTTTCTCTATCTGCCGGGCATGACCTGGCTTGGCCAAAAAATCTATATGTGGGTCGCACGTAACCGTTTCAAGATCATCCCCTGCGAGCACGGCGTCTGCACGATTCCGCCACGCACTCAGCCATGAGCCATATACTAACCGGCGTCGTTATCCATCATCCTTTCTCACGCCGGAGCGCCGCATGCGACTCGCTGCCACTGCCATCTTGTTGCTGCTTTTTCCGTTGATCGTCCAGGCCCAGGAAGCGGGCACGGGCGCTTACGTTCGTGAAAACTATACGCGCAAGACTTATAAAATTCCGATGCGCGATGGTAAGCATCTGCACACGATTGTCTACTCGCCGAAGGATGCCACCACGGCTTATCCCATCCTGATGATGCGCACGCCGTACGGCATTCATCCGTATGAGGAGAACCTCCATCGTTTCTCGCTCGGGCCAAACAAATATTTCGCCAAGGAAGGTTACATCTTCGCCTATCAGGACGTGCGTGGCCGATATATGTCCGAGGGCCTATTCGATAACATGAGACCGCAATTGCAGAAGCCAGGCGGCAAGAACGACATCGACGAAAGCACGGATACTTATGACACCATCGAATACCTCATCAAGAACGTGCCGAACCACAATGGCAAAGTCGGCCAGTTCGGCATCTCGTATCCCGGCTTCTACACGTCCGCAGGCATGATTAACGCCCATCCCGCCCTCAAGGCGTCGTCGCCGCAAGCGCCGATTGCGGACTGGTTCTTCGACGATTTCTTCCACCATGGCGCGTTCTTTCTACCACACGCTTTCGGCTTCTTCGATCGCTTCGGCGATCCACGCCCGGAGTTGACGACACAGCGCAAAACACCGCCGAAGTACGGCACGGAGGATGGCTATCGCTTCTTCCTCGACATTGGCCCGCTCAAGAACGTGAACGCACGCTATTACAAGAACAAAATCACGTTCTGGGATACGATGATGGCCCATCCGAACTACGACAAATTTTGGCAGGATCGCAACCTTTTGCCTCACTTGAAGAAGGTAGCGCCGGCCGTCATGACCGTCGGCGGATGGTTCGATGCCGAGGATCTTTACGGAACCTTCCGCACGTATGACGCAATCGAAAAACAAAACCCAGGCATCTTCAACGTGCTCGTCGTCGGCCCGTGGGCGCATGGGCAATGGTCGAACGAAAACGCTACGAGCCTCGGTCATATCGGCTTCGGCTCGAACACGGCGGAGTTCTATCAGAAGAACATCGAGTTGCCGTTCTTCAACCATTTCCTCAAGGACAAAGGCAAGCACGGCCTGCCCGAAGCCTACGTGTTCGAGACCGGCGCGAACAAGTGGCACAAGTTCGAGCATTGGCCGCCGAGGGATACGCAGGCGAAGACGTTCTATTTCGGCGCGAAGGGCAAGCTGCAAACCGTCGCACCGAAGGACAACGATGCTTTCGATAGCTTCGTCAGCGATCCGAAGAAACCGGTGCCATTCACCGAGCGCATTACCTGGGGCATGCATCCGTCGTACATGACGGACGATATGCGTTATGCATCGATGCGGCCCGACGTGCTGACGTTCGAGACGGATGTCCTCACCAAAGACCTGACGCTGGCCGGCCCGATCCAGACGGAGTTGCATGTTGCAACCACCGGGACCGATGCTGATTGGATTGTCAAAGTCATTGACGTTTTTCCAGACAATTATCAGGGGAAGTCTGCCGACGCGAAATCCAGCAAGGACATGCGAGGCTATCAGATGCACGTCCGCAGCGAGGTGATCCGTGGCCGGTTCCGCAATAGCTTCGAGAAGCCGGAAGCGTTCGTGCCCAACGAACCCGCGATGATCAAGCTGACGTTGCAGGATGTGTTGCACACGTTCAAGAAGGGCCATCGCGTGATGGTGCAGGTACACAGCAGTTGGTTCCCCATGACCGACCGGAATCCGCAAAAGTTCGTACCGAATATCTTCTTAGCCGACGATGCCGACTTCATCACGGCGACGCATCGGGTGTATCGCTCGGCGGATCGCGCGAGCCGAATCACGGTAGGAGTGTTGGGGAAGTAGATCATTACCTTCGGCTTGTCGTTTAGCGCTCGCATGGGTTATTCCGAGCGCAAAACGACAAGCGAAAAAAGGAGATTGGAATATGTCCGACGAAAAATTGACAATTCGCTGTCGGGAGCATGGGCCGTTCGTTCTGCCGGCGAAGTTTCTGCTTGTGGATCATTTGGGGAATGCCTTCCCGTTGCCTGCGGGGAAGGAGAACATTGCTCTATGCCGATGCGGGGCGTCGAAGAACAAGCCGTTCTGCGACGGCTCGCACAAGGCGTGCGGCTTCCAGGCTGCAGAGACGGCGCCGGTGCCAGCTCCGATTGTGTGATGTCTGTCAGAGCCGCGCACGCAGTAAACAATTTCGAATATCCGCTTACTGCGTGCGCGGCTCTGACATTAGGCGTCGACAACGCGAATACGAATCGCTGCATGATGATGTGAGATTAATCCAGCTTCTCTTCATCGGGGTTCGGCTTTTCGATGAATTTCTTGAAACAGAACACGCCGGCGCCCCAAAGGATGCCGAGAGAAATTACCGTGAACCACATGCGAATCGATTCGTGATCGGTGTAGTTGAGGATGGGGACGCCATCGACGTGGTACGGACTGACTACCGCGAAGTAGATGAGGAACACGATGCCGGAAAACACGAACGCCGCCGCCCCGATGGCGGGCCCAAGATAAGCGAGCTGTTTGCTCGCGGTGATGCTTTTTACCTTCTTCGTCTGCCCTCGCTCGCGGGTCAATGAATTGTAGCCGCAGTACAGGCAGATGATGGAGGTGGCGCTCTCCAATTCGCCTGCACAATCGGGACAGCGTGGCGTCAAATCCTGTGACTTCACGCCATAGGGGTCTGGATCGTTATCGAATTGCGTGTCTCTCTCCGGCTTCGCAGGCTCGGGCGGTTCCGGCGGCTTCACGTCGTCTACCAGGCTTATGGGTTCATCCTCTTTTTGCTTCTTGGGTTTCGCGGCCCCCGCTTTGCTTTTTTTCTCGGCAGGCACGGTTAACGGTTCCTTGCAAAACGGGCACTTGATCTTCTTGCCGCGCACGTCTGCTTTCGGCTTGAATTTTTTGTCGCATTCCGGACAAGTGACGGCAGCAATATCGGCCATGATTTCTCTCGTCTGTTTTCGTCCCGCATACGGCTCGTCATTTATGGCGAGTAAGTGCGGAACCCGCCATAAAAGGCGAGCTATATGCGGGAAACGAAATGGGTCATTTCCTGTCGCATGCAATTTAGTTTATCATTGCAGTCGATCCCCGGCGCGTCAACGTGGCATGAAAATCGCGTTGAATGTCTGTAAGATAAGCAATTCTGCCATCGCGATTCTCACAAACCTGCAGGAACTTACTTCGTCATGTCTGATCTCGTGATGTACGCGGTGATAATCGCACTGGGTCTTGTCGCGCAGTTGCCGGCTTATTGGGCATGGTGCATGATCATCGCCTACACCAAGCGAAGCCGAGCGACGCCGCCGGTGGGCGAGACCTATCCGAATGTCGCGGTGCTCCTGTGTCTGCGCGGCGCCGATCCGTCATTGGACGCCTGTCTTCAGGGTTTGCTCAATCAAGACTTCCCTCGTTATCAGATTCGCATCGTCGTGGACAACCGCGACGACTCGGCCTGGGCGAAGGTGCATGAGATCCTTGCACGCGGCTATCCCGACCGGGTGAACGTCGAAGTCAGCGTGCTAGAGAAACCATGCGCGAAGTGCAGCCTCAAGTGCTGCGCCCAGCTCCAAACCGTATCGCGTCTCGGGCCGGAGATGGATGTCGTCGTTCTGATCGACGCCGATTCGATTCCCGCTCCCGATTGGCTGCGCGCGATGGTCGAGCCGTTTGCCGATCCGACAATCGGTGCGACGACCGGCATGCGCTGGTTCGCGCCGATCGATTGCGGGTGGGGATCGATCATGCGGCATATTTTCAACAGCGGGTCGTATCCGCAAATGTTCGCGTTTGACCATGCCTGGGGCGGTTCGACGGCAATCCGCATGGACGTATTCCGCAGGTCGAGCATCAAAGAACGCTGGAATCGAGCGCTGTGCGAAGACAGCGCGGTCACCGGCCCATTGCGTGAATTGGGTTACAAACTGGTGTTCGCCCCGGCGGCGACGAACATTAACCACGAGACCATTACGTTTTCTGCGTCAGTGCGCTTCATTCAACGGCAGTTGTTGTGTGTTCGGCTGGACCATGTCGATTGGCCGACGTTGCTCAGCTGCAACATGGCGAATGTCGTCGCCATCGCGTCGTTGTTGGGCATCGCCGGGGCCGCGAGCTGGCTGGAACGTTGGGATTGGCTGGCGCTGTCTGTTGGCTTCGTCGGGCTATTCGCGGGTGCAATGTATGGTGGGCTAACGATGGCGGAGGTCATCGTGCGGCGTAACTGGCGGATTCGTGGATTGGTGCCGCCGCCTATCGTCTGGACCTGGCGGATGGTGCCTGGCTTCTTTTTCACCCAAGTGATCTGCATGTACTTGCTGGTGAAGGCGAACGTGCTCCGTCGTGTTGCCTGGCGTGGGATCAACTATACGATCAATGGGCCTGGCGATATTGTGATGGAAAAATACGAGCCGTACGAGCCGACCAACGCGCAACAGAAAGACGCGACACACTCGACGGTGTAGTAATTTCCGCTTGCGGCTTAGCGCTCATGTGGGATTTTCCGAACGCTAAGCCGCAAGCGGAATCACGGCCCCGCGGTATTTCGGCCAACGACGACGCCGAGGAGGAAGACGAGCACGAGCAGCACGACGATTACGCTGATCGACAAGAACAACATGGCGATCGATAAAAATACGCCGCGCCGAGGCGGGACCGACGCCGGCGTGGGTACGACTCGTTTCGTCGGCGACCCCGGCAGTTCCTTTGTCGTCTTTGCGTCGATGTCTTGCAGCTTACGCTCGAAATCCGAATCCTCGAATTTATCGTCGGCATCATCCGGTTCCGGCACCACTCCGGGTTCCAGCGTCGGCACGATAATATCGCCCGCGCATTTCGGACACCGCACCACCGTCCCGGCCTTGCGGACTGCGATGCCCATCAACTGGTTGCAGTATGCACAGCGAAATCGAATCGGCATGACCAAATTTCTCTTTTTTTCTCAAACCATCCTTGCATCAGAATGACCAATCGGCGAGAATCAATCAAGAGAGTTTCTCTCCACCCAATGTTATACGGCGGCGGGATCAGGTTTGCATGCCGAACGCTCGATCTGTGAGGTTTCCATGTTCCTACGCCGTGGTTTGATGATTGCCGGTCTGTTCGTTTTCAGCACCGCCATCGCCGCCGGCCAGGCGGGACGCAATGCCCATGTGATTTTCAAAGACGGCTACACCATCAAGGGCATGGTCAACGAGAAGGTCCGCGAGGTGCTGTTCGACTCCAAGAGTGGGCGGGCGTTTCCGATTCTTTCGGGCGATTTTTTTCTCGAGGACCATGCATCGAGCGTAATGTTCAGCTCAGGACAAGTCCAGAAAGTGATCCCGATTCAGGCAGGTCAAATCAAGGAAC
The DNA here is from genome assembly GCA_945861245.1 of Singulisphaera sp. GP187. Taxonomy (GTDB): domain Bacteria; phylum Planctomycetota; class Planctomycetia; order Gemmatales; family Gemmataceae; genus SIAQ01. The sequence goes on along the minus strand of CAMAUE010000005.1, from coordinate 23,614 downwards.
CGATCCGCATCACGCGGTTCACGAATATCTCGCAACTCTATCCGATCTACCCCGATTGGGTCTTTCCAACCACAGGAGTTTGGGACGATAAGGGCGAACGCGTCATTAACGCAACAACGCGTTCGGGGCCTAAAGCGGTCAACCAGAAAATTGCCGTGCTTACGTCGCAACAAATCTTCGCACGTTCGGAAAAATATCAGTGGGACTTGGCCTACTACACGCAGGAGTTCGAGCCGACCAACCTGCGGAAAATAATCATGCACGTTTTCAACGAAAAGAAAGACCTGAAAATTAAGAAAGACGGCGAGAAGTTTATTCTGATAGGGCAGTTTTTGAAGGAAGCGGGTTTCTTCAAGGAAGCCGAGATTGAGTTGAAAAGTGTCGCCGAGAATTTTCCCGCCGAGCGTAAGGCTGCCGAGGAAGCGTTGACAAGGCTTCGCAAAGATTGGGCCGATGTGCGGGCCGAGGCGATCCTGAAGGCCGTTGCCGTCGGTCAACATGGCGTCGCCCAGGATCGCATCGATGCGTTCATCAACTCCGGGCAGGACAAGATCGTTTCCGATGACGCACGGCTGAACATCGTCGATTACAAATCGAAATACGAAAAAAGCAAATCCGACCTGGACAAGGTCCGCTTCTACCTCAAGGATGCGGTCCCCTTGGCAAGAAATGGCGCAATTTGGGCCAAGGCGGCGGAATTCATCGACAGCGAACTCAATTACGACACCGTCGATCGGCTCGATCGATTCCTCACCTTCGGCGAGCAGTTTCAGGCCGACCGCATGCAAAAACGCAAGCCGAGCGTGTCTGCCGATGAACTGCTCGCCATTGCCGTTTCGGGCTGGCTACAAGGCAAGCAATCGGCGGAGAACGATGTCAAGTCAGCCCAGCGGTTGCTTCTCACGCGCGAATTTCTGCACGGATTCTTCCAATGCGACAACAACCTCAAACGCACCAATTTGCTCAGCGCGTTTCGGCGTGACAACGCGATGCCGATCGACGTGATCGCGCGGATGCTCACGATGATGCCGCCGCCGGGACACGACCCGGCGACGTGCGATACGAACGTGCGGACGATGACGATCAAAGTGCCCGACGGCGGCGAAGGGTCGTATCTGGTGCAGCTCCCGCCGGACTATCACCCGCTGCGCTCGTATCCCGTGTTAATGGTGCTTCAAAGTACGCGCGAAAAAGCCGAGGACACGCTCAAACGATTCAGTGACGAAGCCGCCACCCAAGGCATGATATTGGTCGCGCCGCTGTGGGCGGGCAACGCAGGCCTCCCAATACGCTACAATTTCCGTGACAAGGAACAGACCGTGGCACTCGATACTCTGCGCGACGTGCGCCGGCGATTTCAGGTGGACTCCAATCGCGTCTTTCTGTTCGGCTGGGAAGCCGGCGGCACGATGGCGTATGATGTAGCACTCGGGCATCCCGATCTCTTTGCCGGCGTCGCCATCATGAATGGCGTGTACGCCAATTTTGCCCGCCAGTTCTATTGGCCGAACGCCCAATACCTGCCGTTCTACATCGTCGATGGCGACCGTTATGCCAAAAACCCCGACCGCATCCGCGATCTCTTCAAGAAATGGACGCGCGATCCGTACCAGGCGCTCTATGTCGAATATCACGGCCGAGGCGTTGATTTCTATGCAGTCGAGGTTCCAAAAATGCTCGACTGGATGAACCGAAAACGCCGAGCCGAGCCGATGAAAGATCTTGGACGCACTGACCCTCTGCCCGGGCTGGGCCAAGAGTTTCGCTCATCGCGTCACACCGATACCCAGTTCTATTGGCTGCGGACAGACGAAATACTACTTCGCGCGCAGCACAGCCATACCGACATCATGTGGGCAGGTGGATACAAACCCGCGACATTTCAGGGCAACATCACGCCGGGCAACAAGAAAGGCGCCAACGGCAAACCGGAAATCTGGACGCAACTCAACCTCCGCGTCAACGGCCTAAAGAACGTCAGCTTCTGGATCACGCCGGGACTCATCAAGGAAAACCACGAACTCCGCATCGTCGTCAACGGCCAATTCGTCGGCCAGCCACGCCGAATCGAGCCTAACCTGGACACGATGCTCGAGGAACTCTTTCACACCGGGGACCGCCAGCGGTTGTATATCGCTAAGATTGATATTAAGCTTTGAGGCCACGATTTTCGATTGCGGCTTAGCGCTCTCATGTGTTTTTTCGAGCGCTAAGCCGTAAACGGCATACAGGAAAATTATCGCAACATGCCAATAGCAGAACGCACCTGCACGCTTGTGACGCTAGGCTGCAAGGTAAATCAATATGAAACGCAGTACGTCAAAGAAACGCTCGAAATCAACGGCTACCGCGAAGCCAATGACGGCGAATCCGCAGACCTGTGCGTTGTCAATACCTGCACCGTGACCGGCGAAGGCGACGCGAAAAGCCGAACCGCAATCCGTCGCCTCCATCAACGCAACCCGTCGGCACAGATCGTTGTCATGGGATGCTACGCCACCCGCGATCCGGCGGCGATCGCGAAGCTGCCCGGCGTGACGCGCATTGTCACCGACAAAGCCAAACTCGCCGATGAGCTGCGTGACTTTGGCGTCACCGAGATGCCGGCGGGTATCACACGCTTCGACGATCACCAACGCGCGTTCGTGAAAGTGCAGGATGGCTGTCTCCTCAATTGCTCCTATTGCATCATTCCCAGCGTCAGGCCCGTTGTCCGCAGCCGCGAGGTCGATGCGATCACGGGTGAAGTTGCCGATATTATTGCGAACGGGTACCACGAAGTTGTGCTGACGGGCGTGCATTTGGGGCACTACGGGATCGACCTGAGCAAAGGCCGACCGAAATCGCAATGGCGCCGGCTTTGGCATCTGTTGGAGGCCTTGGATGAGATGCCGGGCAATTTTCGCGTTCGCCTTAGCAGCCTGGAGGCTGCGGAAGCGCGGGACGATCTTGTGCGTGCAATGGCGAATTTGAAGCGTGTCGTACCGCACCTGCATCTTTGCCTGCAAAGTGGGTCCGATCGCATTCTCATGGCGATGAAGCGGCGTTATTCCGCCGCGGGCTTTCTTCGAAGGGTGGATCGCATCAAACACGAGCTCGACACGCCAGCGTTCACGACCGACGTGATTGTTGGCTTCCCAGGCGAGACGGACGCCGATTTTACGGAAACCTGCAATGTGGTCCGCGAGGTCGGCTTTGCCAAGATACACGTTTTCTCGTACAGCGCCCGCGCCGGAACGCCGGCCGCCGAGATGCGCGATGTCGTCGCACCGCAAATAATTCAGGAACGCCGCCAGCGATTGTTTGACCTGGAACGCGAGCTGACAGCGCAGTACCAACGGCGAATAATTGGCCGCACGCTTGACGTGCTCGTCGAAGGGGCGGCCCCAAATCGCGAGGGCTTCGCGATGGGAACCTCGTGCCGTTACCTGCCCGTGGCGTTCCCCGGACACGCGCCAGTGTTGATGCGCAAGATTGTGCCGATTGTTGTCAAATCGATCGACGACGGCGTCCTGATCGGTGCACCGAATGCGGAATCGTATTGGCCCCGCCTGCCGTTGGCGTAAAATGTCGTAAAACTGTTGAGGCGCTCGGAATATCCCACACGAGCGCTAAGCCGCAAACGGAAACCCAGTGGAACTCTCGGAGATTCACGCGCATGCAACGTTCGTATGACTACATCGCATTCGATCGCGTCGGCGAAATATTTCGCGTCAACCTGATAAAGACCCAGATCGAAGATCATCACATGGGTGACTTCAGCGCCGAGTTAGCACGCCTGCTCGATGAAGAAAACTGCAAGAAGATGGTCCTGCAACTCGGCCCTGGCGATCCGGACTTTCTCGTCAGTGTCTTTCTTGCAAAACTCATCAATCTCCAGCGCCGTTTGAACAGCGCCGGAGGAGCGTTGGCGTTGTCCGATCTTTCCGAAACAACACGCGACATGTTCCGTATCGCCGGCATCGAAAAATACTTCCGCTTCTATCCCGATCAACAGTCGGCGGTGCAAGCGCTGAACTCCGGTGCGTAAACGAGTCTACGCTTGCCAAAGGCGAGCGGCAAAACGAAAATGCCGACAACACCGCGCTGGCACCCCACGAATTCCTATCTCGATGCGATTATCCTGAAATCGATGACTTGCTCCGTGCCGATACTCTCCGATACGACACCTCGTTTTCGTATCGGAGAACACTATGGCCAATCCCAACGCACGATTGTCCGCGCTGAACGCCGACCTGAGCGCGTATCACGATTATTTGGCCGCTGAGCGAGGCATGGCCAAGAACACCGTGCTCGCCTACCAACGCGACCTGACGAAGTTTCGCGAATGGGTCACCACGGGCACGCTGCCGAACTACCTCGCGCCGAGCGTGCGCGAGTTGACGAATTATATCGGATATCTCAAGGAAGCCGGACTCGCCGCTGCTTCGATAGCCAGGAACTTGATCGCGACGAAAATGTTCTACCGCTTCCTTCGCCTCGAAGAGCGCGTCCAGCAAAATACCGTCGAGTTGCTAAGTTCGCCTCGCCTGTGGGAGCGCATCCCGCAGGTGCTAAGCCCGGAGAGCGTCGAGAAATTGTTGCTAGCGCCACGCAACGAGGATCGCTTCTATCTGCGTGATCGCGCGATATTAGAAACGCTCTACGCCACGGGCAGCCGAGCTACGGAGGTCGTGACGTTGCAACTTGCCGATGTCCATCTCGACTCCTCGTTTTGCAAATGCACAGGCAAAGGCAACAAGCAGCGCATCATCCCGCTGGGGGTGCCGGCGATCTCCGCGTTGCGAATCTATTTGCACGATTTGCGCCCGTTGCTGACGCAAGGCAGCACCGAGAATCCCTGGGTCTTCGTCAGCAAAGGCGGCCGCCAGCTGACGCGCGAGATGTTGTGGATTCTGGTGAAGAAATATGTTCGCCGAGCGGGCCTGAACGCCAAGGTCAGCCCGCACACGCTTCGGCATAGCTTCGCGACGCACCTGCTCGCCGGCGGCGCGGACCTTCGCACCGTGCAAGAACTGCTAGGCCATGCCAACATCCGTACAACCCAGCACTACACGCACGTCGACCGCACCCGCTTGCAATCGGTCCATCGGCAGTTTCATCCGCGGGGATAGGATATTCGACGTATTCCGCTTGCGGCTTAGCGCTCACGACACGCCGAGCGAGCGCTAAGCCGCAAGCGGAAAACAAACACATCACGGCAGAAACCCTTTACCAAAATAGTACGCCGATAGCCCGAAGCCGATCACGATGATGATAGTGCGAACGACCACTGGCTTGAGCTTGAGCGACAACCGCGCGCCGAGATAGCCTCCGATAATCGCGGCACCCATCATGGCGAGAGCGTAGTCCCAGCGTACAAAGCCGCGGAGGATAATCATCATCGCCCCGGACATGTTGATGCCAAACGCGAGCAGTGTTTTGAGCGCGTTCGTTTGATGCACGTCTTTCAGGCCGAGAAACGAAAGTGAACTGAGCATCAGAATGCCGATGCCGGCGCCGAAATAGCCGCCATAGATGCCGATGACGAATTGGATGGCAACGACGATCGCCAATGTCTTTCCCGTTGGTTCTTGTGGCGTGACGGGTTGCTTCACCCAGCGTGCGATGGTGGGTTGAAGCAGAAACAAAATCACCGCGGTGAGGATGAGAAACGGAACCAAAGCGCGAAAGCTATTCTCCTCGATCAGGAGCACGCCGAGACCTCCGCCCAGAACACTCGGCGGCGTGAGCCAAAGAATCCAGCGATTGCACCCGGCAAGCCGATCGCGGTAGCCGATCATGCTCGCGAACGAACCGGGGAACAGCGCGACAGTGCTCGTGCCATTGGCCAAATGGGCGGGCAGAACGGTCTCCAACGCCGGGAACGTCAACAGCGTTCCCCCGCCAGCGATTGCATTCACCGCGCCGGCAGCCACCGCGGCCAGACATAGCCAGATGTATTCCATCCCCATGAGATATGGCCAAGCAGGCGCGATGCCAATCTAAAGTTCCCAGAATTAGCCACGGATCAAAAACGAAAAAGAAGATCATTCACCACAGAGGCACGAAGGCACAGAGAAAGCCAACAGGGATGACGTGGCATGGTGACTCCCCGTTCACTTGACAGTGTGTATAATCCTTTGACGGGTGAGTTTGACGCTTTTCCGAGCCGCGACCGTAAGGGAGCGACCGACATTATCCGCACGGCATCCCGTCGGCCGCTCCCTTACGGTCGCGGCTCGGAAATATTTTGATCGGTTCGGAAAAGCGACATTTTCTACCGTGCGAAGTACAATTCAATTTGCCTATTTCTCTCCTCTCTGTGCCTCTGTGTCTCTGTGGTGAATTCTGTATTGGCCTACTGTGTCTTCATACGCTTATGGCACGATCGCGATTTTCCGGTAAAACAGCACTAACAACGACCACGTCCCATAACCGACCTGAAGGAGTCTCCATGTCGCGAATCATTGCTTCCCTACTCTTCACCAGCGTTCTATTCCTTTCCACGGGCCACATCGCGGCTCAGGATCAGCCGAAACTTCCGGCGATCTCCGCGAAGGAAATCGACGCCAACCTCGGCTCCGATTGGTACGGCGTCTACCTGCAAGGCAAGAAGATCGGCTTCGCTCATCAATTCTTGGTCCGCGTTGGGGACCGCGTCGAAGAAACGATGACGATGAGCCTGAAGCTCGCCTCCTTCATGCAAAAAATCGAGCTGAAGATGAGCCAAACACTGTCATTCGAGGGCAAATCGCCTTACCGCCTGATGGATGTCACCTCGGAGGAGGAGGCCGGCGCGTCAGTCACGCGAGTTCGCATACAACGCACGGAGAAAGGGTTCGATCACCGCATTACCATCGGCAAGCAGCTACGCGCCACCACCGTCGAGGATGTCCATCTCACGCTCGCCGACAGCCTTGGGCTTGATGTTTGGGTGCATTCCAAACCGGCAATCGGCAGCAAATTGGAGACACGCACGATTGACGCCAAAGATTGGAAAGTTGATACGACCTCTCACGTCGTGAAGGCGATCAAAACCAGCCTTGTCAACGGCGTCGAGGTGAAGTTCACCGAAGTCGAAAGCTATAGCAAACGCACAACGCTTAAATATCTCCAACGCATCGGCGCCGACGGGAAGCTTATCTCCACTCAGATCGCCATCTTCGAGCTACGCCGTGAGACCGAGGCGGAGGCGAAGAACACCGAGTTCAGCCGCGATCTGTTCGTTCTCGGCATGGCCAAGGCGGACAAAAAACTTGGCCACGCCACGACGCTTCGCGAATTGATCGTCGAGGTCGATGCCAAAGAAGGCGTCGTGTTCTCGAACGGCCCGCGGCAGTCCGTCGCTGTGAAAGCGAGTGGTACACACGTTATCAAGGTCGGCGCAAAATTCGGCCATCCGCAGAAAGTCGATGCCAAGGAAGCCAAGGAAAACCTTGCGGAATCAGCCGACTATCTCCTCAATGATCCGAAGGTGATCGCACTGGCCAAGCAAGCCGTCGGCGACGCCAAAACGCCGGAAGAGAAGGTCAAGAACATCGTTGCGTTCGTGCACGGCTTCATCCGCCCGAAGATGGTCGCCAGTCTGCCGACCCTGCCTGACCTTTTGGAGAAGAAAGTCGGCGATTGCAAATGCTACGCTCTGCTGACGACGACATTGTGCCGCGCCGCCGGTGTGCCGTCACGCGAAGTTGCCGGCCTCGTCTACATGGGCGACGACGTGCAAGCGTTCGGCGGTCACGCCTGGAACGAAGTCGTGTTGGGCGGCGTCTGGGTTCCGGTCGATGCGTCGCTCAATCAAACTGAAGTGGACGCCGGTCATATCTCGCAGGGCGAGAAACGCATTGCGTCCACCAGCGTATTGCAGTCGCTGGGAAAGATCTCATTTCGCGTGATCGAATCGAAAACGGCGCCGTGAACGCAATCGGAGAATGTGTCATGCACTTTGAAGGCGAACGGATATTCCCACTGCCGCCCGCACAGCTTTGGCCCAAGCTGCGCGATGCCGCTTTTCTGGCGACCTGTATGCCCGATGGGTCGCCCCACGATGGTGCCACCCGCGATCGTGCCGGTTGTACGGTGCGGCCGGGATTCACTTTCATGCGCGGTAGCCTGGATGTGACCATCGAAGTGCTCGGCGGCGACGAACCGACCACTCTGCGCTATTCACAGCTCAGCAAAGGCATCGGCAGCAGCAGCCAAGTCGAAACGTCCCTGACGCTTACCGCTTACGAAACCGGGACCAAGGTGGTGTGGCGTTCGGAGATCAAAAATCTCGGCGGGTTGCTAAAAATGGTCCCCGCCGGCCTGATCCGCGGTGCCGCCCAACGCGTCATCGAAGACGGCTGGACCGGCGTGGCGGAAAAGCTGGCAGCGAGGTGAGCCGTTCAACAAGGACAATCTTGCTTATTTCAGATCAAGAGTGAACGTGCCGGCGATTACGCTTCTGCCCCCGTCGTTCAGACAAAGGTAAATCCGCCCGACAACTGCGTCGTTCTGTTGCTTCCCGAATTCCAGTCGTAGCGAATAATCGGACGAAAACGCCTGCATCTTCGGCCTGGACAGCTTTTCGGTTAGGATAGATACATGGATCGACGGCTTTTTCCCAATCTGTTTGTCGTCGGGACCGAATTCAAATGACTTTCCTTACAATGGCTTGCCCGGCTTTGATGGGAAGGAAAATGATCAATCGACTCCGGCCGTGCTCAAATTCCAATGTCCCGATGGGCGAGAGGTTCACTTTTTCGGGTTTGAAATTTTCGCCCAGGATACTTCCGACAACGGGGGCGTCGGGAACCTTCGTCTTGGCCAGGTCCAATGTCCACTCAGGCCGAGTGAGGTCTGCCAATTCCGCGTCAACCTGCGCCAATCGTTTCAGGAGCTTGTCACGTTCAGCCTGGAGAGTTTTTATTTTTCCAGGCTTATCTTTGTCGAGCGTTTTTTTCTGTGCTTGAACCTCTTCGGCGAACAGACCGAGGAATGCAAGCAGGAACGCCAACAAAGGTTGAAAGAAATAGCCGCATTGCTGAACCTCCAATTTGGTCAATTGCTAGGATCGAGAACGAATCAGGATGAAGCCGAAAGCCCCAATGGTCTGCGTGGTAATTTTCGCGCCGAAATCCACAATCCTGCCGGCGCGATGTCAAACGATCCGCAAATCTGCAATCTGCAATCTGCAATTCTTTCAAGCTCCATACTTCGCCAGCCGTCCCGCGTGAGCCATTGCTAGCGACATCAGGTATTTGGCCTCGAATTGGCCAAGCCCGCCGCGAAGGCAGAATGATTCACCGAACTCGACGACGCCGTCGGGACGCACCGTTTTCGCCCAGAGCACGGTCGGTACCGGATGCCAACTGTGGCTCAGCATTTTGCTCGGCGTGCTGTGGTCGCCTGTGACGATGAACACATCGGGATTAAGGGCGCGGATGCGTGGGATCTCGGCGTCGAGTTGCTCGATCTTCTCGACCTTCCCTGCGAAGTTGCCATCTTCGCCGGTGCTGTCGGTGTACTTGTAGTGCATGAAGAAAAAGTCGTAGTCGTTCCACACCTTCTTCAGGGTTTCGATTTGATCGTTGAGCGTCGCGCCGGCGTCGAGGATGTCCATGCCGACGAGTCGCGCCAAGCCTTTGTACATCGGATAGACGGCGATGCAGGCGCAACGCAAACCGTAGATGTCCTGCATCGTTGCGATCTTGGGGTACCGCGCAAACCCACGCAGCGTGACCATGTTCGTCGGGGCGTCGTTCTTCAACAACTTGCTAGCCTCGGCGATGAACGTATTGACGGCTTTCGCCGTATTCTGCGAATTTGCGTCCTCACCGACGGCATGCAGCGGCGCGACATTGAGGGCCTGCGGATCGGTGTCGTTGACGGCGTCGCCGAGATTGTCGCCGCGGAAAACGACGACGAAGCGATGCTCACGCACCGGCTCGACGAAGATTTCAATGCCGGGAATCTTGATCGCCTGCATTTTCTTACACATCTCAATGCAGCGTTCCGTGGCCGGCCTGCCAGCGCGGCGATCGGTGATGAGGCCCTTGTCGTTGACAGTGCAGAAGTTGCCACGGACGGCGACATCGCGAGGGCCGACTTGGAAGTTGATGCCCAGCGCTTCGAGGATGCCGCGGCCGATCTGGTATTCGAGCGGATCGTAACCGAATAGGCCGAGATGGCCCGGTCCGCTGCCCGGCGCGATACCTGGGAGGACGGGAATAGAGAGGCCGCAAACGGCTGCGCGGACCATGCCGTCGAGGTTGGCGGTGCGAGCGGTTTCGAGTTCGGTTTTGCCGCCCACTTCCAAGGGCAGGCCGCCGAGTCCGTCTGCAACCAGGAAAACGATTTTGCTGCCGTTGTTCTCACGAAGATCGCGCATCAATTGATGAAGATTCATGGTGGAATTTACCGTTCGGTGGAAAAAGAGTACAGTTATGGGATATGATATAAAAACCGGATTGATCTCGTTTAGCGCCCGCGCAATGTCACGCTAGCGAGGCATTTAACCAGCTAAACAAGGAATCGCGCGAAACAACCAGGACCGACGCCATGCAGCTACCCGATGAAGCCATTTCGTACGACTATCGCAATCTGCTTGCACCGGCCATCGAGGACTGGACGCCCGCGGCGGAAATGCACCAGCAGCATTTTCTGTCGCCGGGAAAACTGCGTGATCTCACACAGCGCGTGCTCCAGGTTCGCAGCCAGGTGGCGACCGAACGCGAACTGCGCCAGGTCCCGCTCGATATGCAACCGCTCGATTCCGGCTTCATTGACCTGCCGCAATACCTTCTCGACCAAAGCCGAAAATCGCCCGACGCCAGCACACTCGGCCAGGTGATGCGCATCGCTCAGCGCATGCGCGAATCGGTGGATCGCTTTGTGATTCTTGGCATCGGCGGCTCGTACATGGGCGCGCGGGCACTATTCGACGCGCTTCGTAGCTCCTATCACAACGAACTTCCATCAAGGGACCGTGCCGGCACGCCACGAATCTATTTCGAAGGCAACAACGCCGACAGCGACGCCCTGCACGAGCTTTTTGAAATGTTGTCGATCACCTGCGTCGATCCCGACAAACGCGATGAACGATGGGGCGTGACCGTCATCAGCAAATCGGGCGGCACGTTGGAAACCGCCGTCGCTTACCGCGCGATTCGCCGCGAGATGGCGGAATACTACGGCCTGCATTCACCGATGACGAAAAAGCTCATCGCACCAATCACCGGCGCGACGGGCAAACTCCGCAACCTATGCAAGGCCGACGGCTTCGCTGAGGAAGATGTGTTGACGATTCCCGACGACGTCGGCGGGCGGTTTTCGATCTTCACGCCGGTCGGCCTGCTGCCCACCGCTGTCATGGGCCTGGACGTTCGCGCCTTGCTGCTCGGCGCGGCGGCGATGACGAAGCGATTTCTCGAAGAGCGGTTCGAGACCAATCCCGTTTTGCAATATGCGACTGTTAATTATCTGATGAACACGCAGTATCAGAAACCGATCCGCGTGATGTCAATCTGGTCGAAAAAGCTCGAAGCGCTGGGCCTTTGGTACGATCAGCTCCTCGCAGAGAGCCTAGGCAAGCAAGGCCAGGGGCCGACGCCGATCACTGCCGTGCAAACCCGTGACCTGCACTCACGCGGTCAGCAACATCAAGAAGGGGCACGCGACAAGGTCATCAACAATCTTGTCGTAAAGGCAGTCTCGCAACCGCCGATCATGGTCGGCATGGCGGATCGCAATGAGGACGACCTGAACCAGTTCAATCGCAAGGGCTTGCCAGATGTAATGCACGCGGCATTCCAGGGCACGAATAAGGCCTACGCGGATGTGGCACGCCCGACCGCCGACATCGTCATGCCGACGATCAGCGAGCACACAATGGGCCAGCTGATGCAGATGCTAATGCTCGCCACGGTCGTCGAAGGCCGGCTGATGGGTGTGAACCCCTACGGCCAGCCGGGAGTTGAAATGTACAAGAAGAACATGCAGGCGTTGCTGAAGACGCCGACGGGGCAGTAGACTGAATTGCCGCTTGCGGCTTAGCGCTCACTATACGCCTTGTGAGCGCTAAGCCGCAAGCGGAGACATCGTCGCCGTCACGTCGATGTCGGCGAATCTCTCGAAGCAAGCAACTCCGTTAGCAATCCGCTTTGTTGTGGAACCAACGTCAATCTGGATTTCCCATCGAGCAGCTTCTGCGTTTCCAGAATGGTGAACAACGCTTCAGAGGTCTCGGAATCCTGGCAGATTTTCTGCAGCGCCTCGCCAACCAGTTGAGGCCGAATCGCGGCGGCTTTGGCGAATTCGATTGCCGCCTTGCGGTCGGCGGTACTGGTTATGATGTTCACCTGGTTGGTTCCATCCTGCTTGATCGCCGATGTGACCTGGCGTAGGCGGTTGACGACTTTGCTTTCGATTTGCCGAATCATTTCGTGATCGCGAAAATGAACCTTGCGAATGTAGACGGAACCGAGCCGATAACCCCATTCATGGGACTTGGGCGAGACTTCGTCGCGAACGGTTCGGCTCATGCCATGCCGATTTACCATCATGTTGGCCAACGGCAAGTTGCTGAGACACCGGACCGTGGAATTACCGACGTTGGCCCCCAGCGAACCGCGTGGATCGGTGTTTTTGAACAGGTAGGCAACCGGGTCGCTGATGTACATCTCGTACCAGATCCCGATTCCCATCGGCGCGCCTTCCTCCGAGTTGACGGGCGCACTTCTAATGTAAACCTGGTCCAGGCGCATGTCGAGAACGTAACAGGTTCCCAACCAATTCACGATCAACGCTTTCCAGCCGATGATTGGCCACAAAAACCAAAGGCCAGGCTCATCGATTTTGGCCTCCACCTGTCCGAATAGCACGTAGACGTGGCAACGACGTTCGGGAACAATCGCGTAGACGCCCAACAGTTTTGCCATCGAAAACAGCGTGGGAACCACGACGAGAGCGACCAGAAACGTGCCGAGAAATACCGTGAGGAAATTCATGATTGCACCTCCACAAAGGCCCGCTCGGATCGGGTGAACAATGACATCTTGACGTTGCGAACATATGCTTCGAGAATCCCCGGACCGCTTCGCTTGAGTTGCTCCAGCTGGGTCGCCATGCGTTCCAGCGGTTCGATCTCGGCCTGGGCCTTCAACGTTTCGATCTCGACGGCGCGTTTGGACTGGACGAGTTTTTGATCGGCCGCCGCCTGGGCCAAACTGATGTCGGACGAAATCTGATTATGCGCGGTGTTGATGGCCGCCAGGGCCGATTCCACTTCCGGCGGCGGGTCGATGCCGGTAATTAACGATGCGTCGAGGATCATGCCATACCTCGCAGCCGAGGAACGGCACTCGCGGTCCATGTGCTCATTCAAGTCCCGTAGGTTCTTCCGCAGATCGTTGATGGAGACACCAAAAGATACGGCGGCTTCGGTCGCCTGCGTATCGGTTGCAACACGATCATCGGCGCGGAACGATGCCCCGAATTTTTCTTCGGCAACGTCGTCCGGTTTCGTTCCGCTTGCGGCTGGAATCAACGCCAGCGGCGGCGATTCAAAATTGGCGATTCTTTCACGAAGGACAGACACGAAATAGCCCATGACGTGAGCCATCGGGTGTTTCACGCCGAAGATGTAGGCATAGAGATTGGTTTCGGAGACGCGGAAACGAATCTGACCGTCAAGTCCAATGTTAAGCTGGTCCTTCGTGACGGCGTCCAAGACGGTGCCTTGCTTATTGGCCTTGGGAGATTCAGGATCGTACGCCATGTTCATGGTCTCGGTGGCAATCGAGATTCGATGCACTTCTTGCCACGGGAGTTTCCAATGAAACCCCGGTTGAATGACCAGAACCTGTGGCCAGGCGTAACGCTGTTTCTCTTCGTCATCAAGAGTTTCTGAGATGGGCATATCGAGCGTTGTCGAACTACCCAGCCTTTGCGCGCGGCCAAAACTCGTCAGCACGGCACGCTCGTTTTGATCGATGACATAGAACCCGGTAATTACGTACCGAATTAAAAACCAGGCGATCAACCCACAGACAACGGCCAAGAATGTGATCATTGATTGCACCTCCTTAAGGTACTTTGGAGCAAAGTTGCACTATCCGCGAAGCTATTTTCGCTTCTTCAACCTTTCAACCGATCCCTTGGCTTCATCGCGCAGATCCTCCTCGGGGCCTCGTGCCGCGATCAGTTGCAATGCTTCGATCGCTTCAGCGCTGCCCACCTGTTCGCAGATGAGCATGAATCGGCGTAGGCGCAATCGTTCTTGCACGAGTGATGGCGAATTGGTCTGGTTCAGCTTGTCCTTCAATATCTCCACGCGACGCTTGTACTCCAGTGACGGCGGGTCGATTAACGCTTCGTCGTAGCGGCCTTCCATCCAGCGGCCATAATCGATGAGCTTGACCGTCGCAGCATTGCGAATCGCGAAGTTGCCCGAATCGAGTTCCTTGAATAACTTTCGCACGTTCTCCGGTTCGACCAGATATATCTTTTTCGCGAGACTCGACACGACCTGCTTGGGCGACGCGATCGCTCGCCACAGGGTCTCGTGGCCTTTCGCTGTATCCTCGATGATAAGCTGTGTCCAGGTATCGGCGACTTCCTGCGGAGTGAGCGTGAGGTCGGGCAGCGTGCCTTTGCCTGTCAAGCCAGGCACGTCCCATTGATAGACGACGGTGTCGGCGCTACCGGAGAAGGCGGCGCGGCCATCGGCTGCAAACGCGACGCCGACGACGGGGCTGCCGTGGCCTTTGAACGTCGCGATCGTCTTGCCGCTGAACGCCTCGAAAAGTCGAACCGACCTATCGAAACCGCCTGAAATCAGCGTGCGGCCGTCGGGAGTAAACGCCAGGGCATAGGCGACACTTGCATGCCCTTCGCAGGAGCGATGGAACAGCGGATCGGCGGGGATGCGAGCCTCGATGCTGAACACCCGGATGGAAGCGTCGAACAATCCAGCTGCGAGCGTCTTGCTGTCCGATGCGAAGGCGAGCGACGCAACGATTGGGTGGTTCGGCGCGGGGCCGTCCTTGATGTCGAACGAGCGCGTCAGATCGCCTGATACGGGATTCCAGACGTAGATCTTCTGACCGCCGCCAGCGACGAGTTTCTTGCCATCGGGCGACCAGGCCAGGGCTTGCAATAGACCAGGGTATTTGAAGATGTGACCGGCCTTCTCCACATTCAGATTCGCGAGTTTGATCTGCCCGCTTCGCAAACCGACAGCAATCGTTGTGCTATCCGGCGACCAGGTCATTGCCACAACGGGGTCACCAGGCTTGGGATGAATGTTCACTATTTCGACGCCCGTGTCGGCATTCCAGACCCGTAAGCCGGTCCCGGCAACCGCGAGCGATTTGCCGTCGCTCGCCAAGGTGCAGATCGTGTCGCCCGATAATTTCGTATCCCATTGCCGAACGAGCTTGCCGCCCGCGGCTTCCCAGACGAACGCTTGCCCATCGAAGGAAACGCCGACGAGGCGTTTGTTGTCGCGCGTCAAGAAGAGCGACTGCAGGCTGGCGGCAGATCCCGTTGGCGCGGATACCTCGGCTCCCGTCTTGGTATCGAATTGGCGGATCGTTGCGCTCATTCCCGCAGTTGCGATGGTATCGCCCGACTTGCTGACGGCGAGCGCCTCGGCGTCGCCAATGCTGCGGGGAATCGTCCTGAGGCCGTTGCCCGTCTTGGCGTCCCAGACGCGAATGGTATTGTCGAGCGATCCCGTGACGACGCTATCACCTGCCACGACGAGCGAGACGATGGTGTTCAAATGGCCCTGAAGCGTGTCGACGAGTTTGCCCGTCGCGACATCCCACCGGCGAATCAAGTGGTCATCACCTGCGGAGAACAGCGTCTTGCCATCGGCGGCGAAATCGATGGCGAGCACGCTGCAACCCGCGTCGAGTTTTCGCTTGACTTTGTTATCCAGCAAATCCCAAAGTACGATCGTGCGGTCACTGCCGGCCGAGGCGAAATAGCTGCTGTCGCGAGCGGGCGAGAACGCGATCGCCGTCACTTCGTCGGTGTGGCCTTTGAGTTCGGTGACTTTGCTTTTCGTGTTCCAGTCCCACAGATAAATTTGGCCGTCTTGACTTGCCGATGCGATCGTTGAGGTATCAGGCGCAACAGCGACAGCCTTGATCGGCGCCTTGTGGCCGTCGAGTCGGCCGATCTCCTTGTTGAGCTTCAGGCTCCACATGCGGACGATTTTCTGATACCCGCCCATGACGAGCGTCTCGCCGCTCGGGCTGAATGCGAATGAATTGACCCACGGTTCGTTGATTTCACGAATGACTTGGCCTGTCTTGGCGTTCCAGAAGCGCACGGGATCGTTGCCCCCGCCCGCGATCAACGTCTCTCCGTCGGGTGAATAGGCAAGGCTGAGGATGCGCGCGCCGTGCCGAAACTTCGTGGTGCCGATTTTTTGAAACGCCCGCGTCGGCAGCGACTCGTCAGGCTGAGCGGCGAGTGGAGTTACCACAAGGGCCAATACAGCGGCAGCAAGCAACAGGGTGCGTTTCATGGTTCATCCGTTTCGTGCCTGAAATATGAGAGGGAACCGAATTGTTGTCGGATCCCCTCCCATTTACACATAGAAAAGACGAACGAGATGGGCAATTCGATCCTTCTGATCGTAGACATAACGCGGAGCGTGATGTCTACGATCAGGCATTACCCCAAACCGCTGCGTCTTCTCCGTCGAGTCGCAGGGTCAGGCATTTCGCGCTGCCGCCGGCCTTGATGAACTCGTCGAGTTCCACGAAATGACATTCATATCCGGCGGCGTTCAGATCGGCCGCCAGACGGTCGCTGCCGGCGTTGATGACGACTTTCTTGCCAACCACAACAGCATTGCAGGCGAAGCGCTCGGCCTCGCTTTCGATCACGGGAATCAGCTGTAGGATATGTTTCTCCAACACCGTGCGGCCATAGTTGTCGAACGCGCCGGGAAAGTAGATCGCCTGGCCTGGCGCTAACGGGCAGAAGCAGGTATCGAGATGATAGAACCGCTTGTCGACGAGTTCCAACGGCAACACCATGCGTTGTAGCACATTGCCGAGATGGATGTGGCCCGCGGCATGGCTGCGGATGCGATAGCCGGCGTAGAGCGTGGAACCACAGAAGAGTGCGTCGCCGGCGCCTTCGAAGTAAACGCCTTCGGGAAGATATTCGACTGTGAAACCGTGGCCCGCGAACCAAGCATCGAAGTGGGGCGTTTCGCGTTGGCGTTCGGGATGGGCGAACTGCGAACTAAAGAAGCGATTGCCAAACACCAGCCCGGCGTTCGCGGTGAACACGAGATCGGGCAACCCTGGTTGCGGCGTCATCAGTTCGATCTGCACGCCAAGTTGGACGAGCGTATCGTGCAGATTGCGCCATTGCTCGCGGGCACGATCGGGTGAGGTACCGCGAGCTCGTGACATCCACGGATTGATCTCATATTCGATGCCGTAATGGTCCGGCGGACACATGAGGATGCGTGGGGTGGTCATGGCTCACTGTTGCTTTTCATGCGGTCAATAATGAAACTTAGGCGAGCCTAGCTGCGTAAGCGGCAGGTTGACGCGTACGTTCAACCTACCGCTTACGCGGCTAGGCTCGCCCAAAAAAGCGGCAAGTATCTTTGCATCGATTCTGGCAAATGGCGCGAGAAATGAACCTTCCAGAATCGCAAACGCCCACCGCATTTCGGCGGTGGGCGTCGCTATTCAACATCCAAATGTTAATGCCTAAACAAAAACTCCTTCGAGTTGATCAACGCCCAGTGCACATCTTCCCAGGCACGACGGCGGTCCATTGCGCTGGAGACGTGGCCGAGCATCGCGCTTTCTTCGGTTTCCGTGGGCGTGCGCGACAGTGTCGTCAGGAAGAGGTCGCCCAGGATTTCCTTGTCAGTCTTCTTGGCAGCGACAAGTTTGCCAATGCGGTTGTTCACATTGCGCAGACGGTCGTTGACGGCGGGGCCGTTGATGAGCTGCAACGCTTGCGCGAGGTTCGAGTCGCTTTCGCGTTCGCACTCGCAGGCCAATTCACGGGCGGGCTGGCCGAACGTCTTGAGGAACGGATGGTTCACTTCACCATCGGGCAGTTGAACGGCTCGCGTGCCCATCGGCATGCCGGCGAATTTTTCGGGGACTTCCGTCACCTGGCAGAGCGCGTCGAACAGTTGCTCGGCGGTCAGCAGTTTCGTGACGGCGTGCGAGAAATACTTGTTGTCGTCCTTGTTGAAGTCGTTCGTCATCGCGCTCAATTGATAGGTGCGCGACACCATGATCGTGCGAATCAGGTGCTTGACATCCCACCCCTTGGCGACGAAATCCTTTGCCAAATCATCGAGCAAAGCGTCGTTCGCCGACGGATTGGAATCGCGGAAATCATCGACCGGATCGACAATGCCTCGGCCCATGACATGGAACCAAACCCGATTGACGATCGATTTCGGCACGAACGGATTCGTCGGCGACGACATCCACTTGCCGAGCGATTCGCGGCGATCACGGCCTGGCGCGATTTCAGGGATCGCTCCACCCATGAACTTCGGCGGGGCGATCTTGCTCGTGCGAGGCTGGATTACTTCGCCAGCGCGTTCGACGTAGACATACTCGGCGCCGTCCTTCTTCTTCGGATCGCCGCCATCGACGGGATCGGTGCGATATTTCACGCGGCTGAAGAACGCGGCCATGCTGTAGTAGTCGTCCTGCGTCCAGCGTTCAAACGGGTGGTTGTGGCATTTCGCACATTGCATGCGGATGCCAAAGAACAGCTGGGCGGTCGTTTCGGCAAGCGTTGTCGGGTCACGAGAGATGCGGTAGTAATTCGCCGCCGGGCTTGAGAACGTGCTACCACCCGAGGTGATGACCTCGTATACGACTTTGTCAAAACCCGTATTCTGGGTGACGTGGTTGCGCATCCATTTCTGGAACACATGCGTGCCCTTGACCTGGATCGTCTTGCGGGTCGAGCGGAACACGTCTGACCATTTCAGCGTGAAGAAGTCGGCATACTCCGGCCGTTCGAGCAATTCGTCGATCAGCTTCGCCCGTTTGTTGGCTTCCTTGCTGCCCATGAAGCGCGACACCTCGACCGGCGTCGGCAGAACGCCGCACAGGTCGAGATACGCTCGGCGGATGAACTCTTGATCGGTGCAAAGATCGGACGGCAGGATATTGAGCATCTTCAGCTTCGAGAATACGTGCTTGTCAACGTAGTTGTTCTCGGTCGGATTCGTCCACTTGAAGCCGAGCTTTGGTTCGAGATAGGTCAGGCGGACCGGCACGAGTTCTTCGAGGTATCGGCACAGGATGGCGACTTCGCCCGACTGGGCGAATTCGACCAGGCCATTGGCGTTGACGTTGGCGATCGCGGGATCGCTGGACGAAAACACGGTGAGCCGGGTCACGTCGCGCATCGAGCCATCGGTAAAGGTCGCGAGTACGGAGAGCTGTTGATACTTGCTCGGTTCGTTAAGCACACGGCTACCGGGAAGGACATCGACCTTTTTGACGGCGGGAAGTCCTGGTGCGTCATCAGCGAGGCCCTCACTCATCCAGGAGACAAGCGTCTTGGCGGGGATGCTGGTGGACGGGAAGCGTGAGCCGCCTTCATGAGCGACCTGGCCCAGACCTTTGAGCATCACCAAACTGGCATGCGGATTCAAGCGATCGACACGGCGGCCGAGCACGTCGCGTGTCAGCTGAAGGAAGTCGGAGCTTGGCTCATAGCCACGAAGGCTGAGCTTGAACCCGTTCTTGCCCGTTGGCGTACCGTGGCAGGCGCCGCTGTTGCAACCGCCGACGTTGAGGGCGGCGATCACGTCGTTGCGGAAGCTGACGGGGATCTGCTGGTCCATTCCCTTGACTTCGACAGGCACTTTCACGCTTTGTCCGCCGGCGGTGATGGCCAGCGTCGAGGCGCCGTTCTTACGTGCGGTGACGAAGCGGTCGGCATCGACAGCGACGATATCGCCATCGGCTTTGATGTCGGCGAAGTGCGTCAGGTCGCGCACCGTGCCGTCGGCGTAAATGCCGGTGACGACGGGCTGCGCTGTGGCCCGGGCTCCCGTGAGCACCAGCGTTGCCGGGCTTACGGTCAGTGACTTCGGTGTGCCAACGACCTTCGCGCGGGCCACGGGGTCGGTCGGCAGATCAGCGAAGGCAGCGCCAGTCCAGCTTGCGAGCAGCGCCGTCAACAAACACGATCGGATGGAAAGGGATCGCAACGTCATTGGATTCAAACCTCCTCGGTTGGAGCAATTTCGTGCTTCTTTGGGTTTCTCGTTAATGGATAATCCCACAATGGCGGACCCGAATTGTCCTGGAAAAATCAGCGTTCAATGGGCAAAATGCGCTCGTGTCGCAGGTAGGACAATCACTCGGCAGGATTTTCTTATTGTCAGTTTACCGACTTTTGCCCGTCAATGCGACAGGAAAAACGACTTTTTTTTCTTGGCCGGCGGTCGTTACCGGGACGCGCAGGCTACGATGATTTGCCATCTGCATGCGTGTTCGCCCAATAACCTCGCTCAAGAGAGGTCGCTTGGGATGTCCCGAGCGCTAAGCCGCAAGCGGAAATTAGGGACTGTCATGCTTGCTTCACAAAAGTTTAATGAACGTTTTTTTCTTTTGAGCGTCTGACGTGTATACAATGATAGATTGGCGTTGGCGCATCGAATGGCCCAACATAGCGAGGATGAGAGATGTGTTCCCATGGCCGATCCGATTATTGTCGATCGCGACGTATTTTTGCGCAACTTGCGAATGAGCAAGTTGCTCACCAGCCAGCAGTTTCGCGTGGTGATTGACAAACTCAGCGACGTGGAAGAACCGCGCGAGATCGCCAAGGCTCTGGTGTCCTGGAATTTTCTAACCAAATTTCATGCCAAGATGTTGCTTCAGGGCAAGAGCAGTGGATTCTTTATTGGACCGTACCGCATCATGGAGTTGCTCGGCCAAGGCGGCATGGGGCGAGTCTACAAGGCCGTCCATCAGACAATGAATCGCGTTGTTGCGCTCAAAGTGCTGTCGGCCCAGGTTGTTAATTCGGAACGCGCCAAAGAATTATTTCTACGCGAGGCCCAGGCGACCGCCCAGCTGGCCCATCCAAACATCGTCATGGCCTTCGACGCCAACGAAGTCAGCGGCCGACATTATCTTGCGATGGAATACGTCGACGGCCCAAACCTCGACCAATACGTGAAGAAACACGGCCCGCTTCATCCAGGTCTTGCCTGCGAGATCGTGTTTCAGGTCGCCAACGGACTGCAACACGCTTTTGAAAAGGGCATGGTCCATCGTGACATCAAGCCGGCCAATCTCCTTCTGCAGCAAGAAAATAATTCAGTGACAGTTCAGGTAAAGATACTCGATTTTGGCCTTGCTCGGCTCAATATCGCCGATGGCGCGACAGAAGACACGATCCTCACCAAGCAAAATACCGTGATGGGCACGCCCGACTTCCTCTCGCCGGAACAATCACGCAGCTTGCACGATCTCGACATTCGTGCTGACCTCTATAGTCTCGGCTGCACGTTCTATTTTCTGTTGACGGGCCGAGTGCCGTTCCCGGGTGGATCGACCATCGACAAGGTCAGGCATCACAACAACTCAGAGCCGATGCCGATTGACGAGTTGCGTTCCGATCTTCATCGCAGCATCGTCAAGATTGTGCGCAGGCTGATGGCGAAGAATCCCGCCCATCGGTACCAAACGCCTGACGAGTTAATGGAGGCGCTCGCGCCGCATGCCGCCCCGAGTGTTATGGATTGGCCGATGGTAGCGCCGCGAACGACCAACGACGCGGGAACGGATGATTACCCAGCACTCGTCGATCAGGCATTCGACACCGAGCCAAAAGCCCAGGCGCCGACGCAGGTTACGAATGAACAATCGCTCCTCGATTGGGTCGATGAACAGGGACAACAACGCCGTCGTTGGGTCCGTTCGCTGGTCATCGGCAGCGTCGGCGTGCTCTTGGGAATCACGCTGACAGTGGGTCTCGCGGCGTTGTTGCTGTGGAATCAGTAGGGGCCTGATTTTCGCTTGCGGCGTTGCGATCGGATCATCCCGCGACTGCCGGAAGTGTTAACGACGGTGGCTTTCAACCGTCGTTAACGCTACCGGCTCTGAAAATTCAGTCACTTCGTTGCGTTTGCAACGGGTTAAATAAGAGAACTTGCAACTCGATCCCTCGCAACTACTGATTTCGGCGAACTTCGCGTATAACAAAAAGCAGCGGCAGTGGCACGGGCGTTGCGGGCCACGGTCGTTGTCGCGAAAGGGCTACCATGCAGTTTCAATTCGATATTGGTTCAACCGTCAGGCCGGCTTCACCGACGCAACCACTGACCGGCAGCGATGCCGTCACTCAGGTTCTCTACCAAATGTTGGAACTGCAGCGCGATGGTTTCTCGCAAATGTTGGCCGTGCAACGCGAGCAACTGAAGTTCGCCCAGGCCAAGGTGGCCGATTCGGTTTCCCGCTGGCGGAATATCCTCGGGCGTTTCGACGAGGAACAACCCGATTTCGCAGCCAACTGCAAATCCGCTTATCCAATCATCGAGAAAGTTTACGTCCGCCTATTGGCCTCCATGGTGGACGATCTTGCGCAGAACGGCGACGACACGCTGGACAGTGAATTCGCCCTTCAGGAATTCATCGACCGCTACGGAATGCGCGTCGGGCAACTCAGCCACCTGCTCAGTATCATCGGTCCCCTTTCCGAGGCAGCACACCAAAACGACCAAGCCGCGAAACTGCAAGAACAACAGCAACCGAAGTGACCGGTCTGTACATTACCCTGCATTAATAACGCGATTTATCAAGAGGCCCCGCCATAAAAGGCGGGCTAGTTGTGAATTACGAGCAGGTCGATCTTCAGCTGTTCGATGACCCGTCCTCAATTTCAATAATCCAAAAAAAATAACCGAAAAGCAGATCGGGGAAATCACTGATTCCTCACGTAGCCCAATTTTCGGAAAGCCGTATCCCCCATGAAGATGCCGCAATTTCTGTTTTATCGGCACGCTTAGGTGGATTTTCGCTGTAGCAGTTTGAACAGTGGCGGGTTTCGCTCCGCCCACCATAATTAGGGATACCAAGATCGAGGTTCCGTGGAACTTCGGGCGGTAGCGAATCTGCCCTAGGATTGGGCGATTGTTGCCGCGGTTCGGTGTCAGACGAAACCAAAGTCGCGGGACTGGGGCGCTGGAGGCGTTCCCTCGACAGAGCCTGTATAAGGCTCGGTTTTTTCGCAAGGACTTGGCCTTGGCAAGGTCGGCACAGCGTGGGAGCAGTCGCCTTCCGGATTCCGGAAGCAAGATGATTCGCTCGGAGAACCGCGCCTTGCCGACCGTGACCCGCAAGCTGGGAACTTTCGGGTCCTACCGCACTCTCCGCCGTGATCGGCCCCAGGCCGCGCGGAAAGGGCGGTTTTTTTACGTCCAATTTCTATCTCGCGACCAACGAACTACTCACATTACGAAATCGACTTCTGTTGAACTAAAATAGAAATGTCCGGTCATAACGCAATAGAAATGTCCTCTTTCGCCCTTGGGCAAGGAGGACAGCTATGAGCGTGCAACAAAAGGACCGGATCGAGATGAGCCAGCAAGAACGTGATCGACTGAAGGTGCTGCATG
>CAMAUE010000004.1 GCA_945861245.1 Singulisphaera sp. GP187 | reverse complement strand
CATGAGAGACATCCGTGAGATCAGCAACCGACCTCTGCATGTCAGAAAGCGACGTACAGCAAGTCGATGGCCATGACTCACAGATATGGAGAAGGCCGCTATAGCGCAAGCCCCTCAAACTGCCCAGTTATGCGCGCTGGCCGTGGGGGTAACCCCCGTGCCGGTTCGAATCCGGCCGCGGCTAATCGTAGCAGTTCGCAATGTGCGAGGGCGTACGCTGTTCGCCTTGCACTCGGCTTTACCTTGTGGTGACGGAAATTTGAGGGGTGCCGAGCGAGGCAGCGTTGTCGGCTCAGCCGAAGGCAATTCGAGAGGGGCCTAATCGAAAAACGAAACAAGCCGCCAAGGGTTTCTCGGCGACTTGACGATTCGGGGTTATCGCTCGACATAGACTACTTCGGGCCGCCGACGGGCAACGGACGGGTGGGGATCGTCTCGATCTTTGGCGTCGACGTGACCGGCGGCATGTCCGTGCACGGGACTTTGCGGGTTACTTTCACCGCAACCTTTTCCACGATCCTTTCCGTGACGCATTTCATGTGCGGGCATGGATCCAGCACCTCGCGTTTTACGAGTTGCTTTCGGCAATACGGACCGGCACAGTTCGGGCATTCGCCATGTTTGCTATTGGGGATGCAGAAAGGGTCCGTCACCCACGAGTAGACCCACTTCTTCTTGAACTCCGGGACCATCTTACAAACGACGCGTTCGACATCTTCGATGACGGTTTCTTGAATGAGTTTGAAACCGGGTTCACATTCGACCGGCGTCCGGTGGTGGTGCAGTTTCAGGCGCGGATTCGCCCCAGCCGGTTGCAGAAGAAAGCCGACGCCAAGCGCAAAGACGGCGACAGCGAACAGGAGACGCTTCATCATTTGACTTTCCTTTCTCGATAAAATTTATCCCGTTTAGCCGCTCGCTTCTGGCGAGCGCGACCGGCATGGCGTGCCCTGCCCGGTCGCGCTCGCCAGAAGCGAGCGGCTAAACAACATTGGGAGTTTGTTCGTTACCAATCGAACGCGAACCGCATTCCGAAGCCGTGGTAACCACCATCGCTGGCGGCGTCGACCGAGCGGTGGCCATAGCTGTAGTTCCACTGGACCTTGGCGTTCGGGTTCAAGAACCAGTTCAGGCCGAGCGTAACATCGTTGAGTTGCCCGCCGCGAATCGGTCCGTCGTTGAGGTCGAGATAGCTGTAGCGAGCGGCAACCTGCCAGGCTCCGCTCTGGAAGATACGAGAGTCGTTTTCACCGTTGACGAGGTAGTAGTTCCGATTCGGGACAATGCGATCAAAGGCGCCGTTCTTCTTGTTGTAAAGGCGGTGCTCGCCCGTCAGGAAGTACAACACTTCCGCATAGGCACCCTGGGCGACGAAATTCTGCTTGGCGATGGCCGCATTGGTTTGCGTCGGGGTGCGAATGATTTTGTCAACGCCATAGACTTGGCTGTAAGTGTACTCCGCCTGGAAGGTAAACGGGCCAACGTTGGCGACGAGTTCCGGGTTGAGCAGCAATTGGCTGTTGCCGTTGGTCTGAGCAATAGCGCTGATATTGTGCAACGCGGCCGGTGCTTGGCGTGTCGACGTACGAGCGCGGAAGCGGACCTGGGCATCGTCGAGATCGGCAAACTGCGCACCCATACCGAGGTGCAGCAAATGACGGCCATTGTCACGATAGATTGGCAGCCAGGTTGCCCGGCCGACGCCTGACCACTCACCTTCGCCGGTGTTCCAGCCGAAGATGGCGCGAGTGGTTTTCCAGATGCCTACGCCCCACATGCCGTTTTCATCGGATCCCCAGGTGTTGGTCATTGAGACGCCGGGCGCAAAGCCGTTGTTACCATTTTCGATGAAAGCGTCGAATTGGGCCGAGCGTTCCATGAAGTTGAGGAATCGGCTGCTGGTCAAGTGCTCGAAGCCGATCCAAGGTTTGTGGTTGCCGATGCGTACCGTGCCGATGAACGGGATGTTCATGATCGACATCCACAGGTCCGTGGGTACGGGCGTGTTGAAGGTCGCGGTAGTGCCGGCGCTGGTTCCACTAGCCTGGGTGGTGTTGATGAAGTCCCACTCCATGTTGAAACCGATGACTTCCCACACGGAGCCTTCCATAGCAAAGCGACCGCGGCGGAAGCTGACTCCGTCCTGGTAGGCGCCGATACCGCCTTTGCCGAACTGCACATCATCGCCCACGTTCGTGCCGACGATGTCGAATTGCGTGCGCCCGCCGACGTGGAACCTGAAGGCCTTGTCAACCGACTCGAACCACAGGCCGTTGTTCCATTTCGCGGTCATGCCGAGATTGCTTCCGACCGTGAAGCCTTTGGCATCCGCATCGGCTTTTTTGGCGACATCGGCTGCCTTGGCGGCGGCGTCGCGCTGGCCAAGGTAATCGCCGACGATCTTTTGCACTTCATCCTTGTTCAGCCCGCCCGCCTGCTCGGTGACGACCGTCGAAGGTCGGCTGACAGGCTGAGCCTGTAGCGCTTTCAGCAGTTCTTCGTTCTGCTTTTCAAGCCGATCCAGGCGAGCTTTCATTTCCTCCACATTCGTATTAGTTGGGGGCGCCGCCGTTGCCGTGACGGTGGTGACGGGAACCGTCATCGGCAGCCCAATGCCCGGAACGGATAGTGGAATGAGCCCAGGTTCTTGGGCCTGAGCCAGACTCACTGCAGCAAGCAGCGCCGTTCCGCACAGTGCATGCCGGCTCAGAGATCTCCAAAGCGTTTGCAACATAAATGAAATCCTTTTCGTTGCCTCGTTCCCGCGAAACCTTCGTATCCTGTCGCGTTTCGTTCTAAGGCGCTACTTTTCACGAGTGGGATAAAACAGCAGGGAAACGCCCCCTGATTGGCCTGTTAGAATCCCGTATCCTCCCCACATTGGCTATTACTTTTTCTAATTCACTACGCTCGTCGTCGTGTCCTTTATGATAAGCTCGGCTTATTACGGAGATTGGTATCATGAAGAAAAACAACGCCCGTCGCGAAGCAACCAAGTTCATTCAATACAGGCAATAAAATCAGATTCAGATGAATCCTGCTTGTAACCTGCCTATCTATTCAGCATTTTTCCTGAAATATCGATAGACGGAACGAAGATCGCTAAAGTGATGAAACCCTACGGTCGACGGCGGGAAGACTGAGGCCTACGAAATCTTGGCCAATCCGCACAATCGACTAATCATTAACGTCCGCCTTGGCCGATAAAACATGCGTTGTGTGCGATGTTTCTCCAATCCGCCCTGTCGCCCACCGATCCCATCCAACAAACTCAATCTGATTTGTTGTCAAAGGAAGCAGTATGAAACGGCTCTGCCCGCAAAGTTGTGCCATGGGGACAATTGCCAGTTGTGTTGTGGCATGGTTGCTTGTCGCCGACGCTTGCTCTGAGGAGATTCGATCTCCCTTCGCCAATAATGGAGTGCCGACAGCGATCCAGCAAGTTTCTGGGCAGAAAGAGCAATCCGCGGTGCAGGCGACTCCCACTCCGATTCGAATGCCTAGTACGCCGACCGCTCAGGCTGGGATTCGTCCGCTGCCCATCAATCTCCCCACGGCGCTGCAGCTTGCCGGCGCCAATCCGCTCGATATCGCACTGGCGTCGCAACGGCTCCACGCGGCCCATGCCGAATTGCAACGGGCCAACGTACTCTGGCTGCCGACGATCTCGATCGGCGTCGACTATTTCCGCCATGACGGCCGACTGCAAGATGTGGCGGGCGCAATCATCGACACGAACAAATCGACGTTCATGGTCGGGGCCGCGCCGAACGTCGTCTTCGCGGTTACCGATGCCATTTATGCGCCGCTGTCCGCCAGGCAAATGGTTCGCGCGCGGCATGCGGA
This sequence comes from Singulisphaera sp. GP187, assembly GCA_945861245.1. GTDB lineage: Bacteria > Planctomycetota > Planctomycetia > Gemmatales > Gemmataceae > SIAQ01. The sequence continues at coordinate 80,447 of CAMAUE010000004.1, read as the reverse complement.
TGTGCAGGCTTCTCGCAACGACAGTTTGCTGGCGGTTGCCGAGGCTTACTTCAACGTGCAACAAGCGCGTGGCGAGACCGCCGGCACCGTCGATTCACTTCGCCGTACGGAAGAAATGGTCAAAAAGATCGGGAAGCTTGCAGAGGGGCTTACACCCGCCGTTGAAAACAATCGCGCCTTGACCGAACTCGCAAATCGGCGTCAGGCCGTGGAGACAGCCTACGAGCGCTGGCAGACCGCCAGCGCGGAACTCAATCGCTGGCTGCGACTGGACCCGTCCGCGCTCGTGGAGCCGATCGAATCTCCCGACCTCAAGATGAATATTGTCGATCTTCAGCAATCGGTCGATGACCTGATCACGGTGGGGCTGACCAACCGCCCGGAGTTGGCCTCTCATCAAGCGCTCGTGCAGGCCACGCTCGCTCGTTTGCGCCAAGAGAAGATCCGTCCCTTGGTCCCAAGCCTAGTGATTCGAGGCACCGCCACCAATCCGGCGGGCACGCTGGCTGGTGGCTATTTCGGCGGCGGCATCGGCGACAACCTCTCCAGTTTCGGCGGACGCTACAGCTTCGATGTCCAGCTTCTTTGGGAGCTCCAGAACCTCGGCCTCGGCAACCGCGCGATCGTCAAACAACGCGAAGCGGAGAACCAGCACGCGACGTTGTCGCTCTTTCGCTCGCAGGACCTAGTGGCCGCTGAAGTCGTCCAGGCCCACGCTCAAGCCACGCGATCCCGAAATCGCGTGCACCAAGCTGAGGACGGCGTGAAGCACGCCCAGATAACGGTCGAGAAAAACCTCGAGGGCCTTCAGCAAACGCGCAACATCGGCGGCGCGGTGGTCCTGATCTACCGCCCATTTGAGGTTGTGGCTGCAATCCAGTCGCTTGACCAAGCCTATCGCAGTTACTACACAGCCGTCGCTGATTCCAATCGTGCGCAGTTCCGTCTCTATCGCGCCATGGGCCAACCCGCTCAAAGTCTAATCCAGGAACAGAAGAAACCATAGTAAAACCAAGCCCAAGGATGAGGTACCCCGAACCTTTGGGCTGTTGCGGCATGCTTGAGCCGGAAGCGTAAGCGACGGTCTGGCAAAACCATCCGTCGCTTACGCTTCCGGCTCGTACCCGATATCTTAGCGTTGACAAAGCACTAGCTGTCCACACGTTTTGGCGTTATCATTACAAAAGCCTCCCAGCTACTTATTGCCGAAAATTGCTTCGACGGACCGCAACATGAATCCGATTGAATTTGCTCTGCGCCGCCCCATCACGGTGATGGTCGCGATGGTCGCTTTATTGGCCGGCGGTGGGCTGGCTGCGAGCCGAATGAAAGTGGACATCTTCCCCGCCTTGAATCTTCCAGTCGTCTATGTCTGCCAACCGTACGGAGGCATGGACCCGCAGCAGATGGAAGGGATGATCGCCAACTTCTACGAATATCACTTCCTGTACATCAACGGCATTCATCACGTTGAGAGCAAAAATGTGCAGGGTGTCTCGCTGATGAAGCTATTCTTTCACCCCGGCACCGACATGGCCCAGGCTATGGCGGAAACCGTGGGTTACGTCAATCGCTCACGAGCATTCATGCCGCCCGGGACCGTGCCACCCTTCATCATGCGCTTCGATACCGGCAGCGTCCCGGTCGGGTATCTCGTGCTGCGCAGCGATACCAAGACTGTCGGCGAAATCCAGGATCAGGCGCTCTTCAAAGTTCGCCCGATGTTCGCCGCCATCCCCGGCGTGTCGGCGCCGCCGCCGTTCGGAGGCAACCAGCGAACCATCGTCATACGGGCGAATCCCGATCTCATGCGCGGCTTCAATCTTTCCGCCGATGACGTCGTCCGAGCACTCACTGCCGGCAATATCATCAGCCCCTCGGGCAACATCCGCACGACGACGTCGATGCCGCTCGTGCCTACCAACGCCATGGTCGTCAAACCGCACGAACTGGGAAACATTGCGATTCGGCCCGGCGTGTTCATCAAAGATGTTGTCCGGCGCGATCCCGTGAGCGACAAGCCGCTCATCGAGGATGCGACCGATATCCCGTCCGGTTACGCCCTCGTGAATGGACGCCGCGCCGTGTACATCCTTGTGACAAAGCGAGCGGACGCCTCGACGCTTTCCGTCGTCAACAACATTCGCGCCGAGTTGCCAAAGATGAAGAGTTTCCTACCCGATGACATCGACGTGAGCTTTGAATTCGACCAATCGCCCTACGTGAGCAATTCCATCAAAACCGTGGTGTTCGAGAGCGTCCTGGCCGCCGTGCTCGTCGGCTTGATGGTCTTCCTATTCCTACGTGATTGGCGCACCGTGTTGGTCGTCGTGCTTAATATCCCGCTCGCGCTGCTCGGCGCGATTGTCGCTCTGGCGTTGTCGGGGCAGACGATCAACCTCATGACGCTCGGTGGCCTGTCGCTCGCGGTCGGCATTCTCGTCGATGAGGCCACGGTCGAGGTTGAAAACATCCACACGCAGATGGACAAGACGGCGTCAATCGCTCTCGCGGTACGGCGTGGGAACGCGGAAACGGCAGTGCCACGCTTGCTGGCGATGCTCAGCATTCTCGCAGTGTTCATTCCGTCGTTCTTCCTGCAAGGAGCAGCCCAAGGCCTGTTTGTGCCGTTGTCGCTGGCCGTCGGCTTCGCGATGATCACGTCCTATCTCTTGTCGAGTACGTTCGTTCCCGTGTTGTCGGTGTGGCTGCTCCGCAAGCATGCATCACAGGCAGCGAGTGCCGAGCCTGCCCGGAAAAGCGTGCTCGCGGCCGGTTATGCCTCCGTACTGAGGTTGACGACGATGGCGCGCTGGGTCGTCGTCCCTACCTACATCATCATGGCCTCGGTTGGGGTCTATGTGTTAAGCCCGTTGCTCGGCACGGAAATCTTCCCGCAGGTCGATGCCGGGCAGTTCCAATTTCGCCTGCGCGGCCCCGATGGAACGCGCATCGAGCAGACCGAGGCGATTACGCGTGAGGCTCTCGACTTCATTGCCAAGGAGGTCCGTCCGGAAAACGTCGAGATTTCGTTGGGGTACGTCGGCACGGTGCCGTCGAGTTATCCAATTAACAGCGTCTTTCTGTGGACGGGCGGCCCTGAAGAAGCCGTCATGCGCGTGTCCCTCAAGCGTGGGGCCGTTCGCGTGGAAGAGTTGAAGGCCAGGCTACGCAAGAAAATGGCGCCTCACCTGCGTGAATGGCTAGCGAAGAAATGGCGAGCCGAGGGCGAACCATCGGAGAAGGTCGAGTACGCCGTCAAGAACCTTCGACTATCGTTCGAGCCGGCCGACATCGTAAACGAGGTGATGAGTTTTGGATCGCCAACGCCGATTGAGGTCGTCGTCAGCGGCAGCAAGATGGCGGAGAATCGAGCCTATGCCGCCAGGCTCTTCGCCAAACTAGACGCAGTACCGTCCTTGCGTGATCTGCAGTATGGCCAATCGCTCGATTATCCCACAGTCGAGGTCTGGATCGATCGCGAGAAGGCCGCGCTGACCGGGGTCACGGTGGAGGAGTTGGCACGCGCGCTGGTCGTGCAAACGTCGTCCAGCCGTTTCGTCGTCCCGAATTACTGGCGTGATCCCGCCTCGGGTATCGGTTATCAGGTGCAGGTTGAAGTCCCGCAGGCGCTCATGCGCTCAGCTACGGATGTGGAGACGGTGCCGATCAAGAAGAACGGTAACACGCCGATACTCTTGCGCGATGTCGCCAAGGTCACCGAAGGCACGATGCCCGGCGCGATTGATCGCTACAACATGCGCCGACTCGTCAGCATGACTGCCAATATCGAGGGCGAAGATCTGGGTCGCGTTGCCGAACGCATCGCCGATGCGATCAAGGAAACTGGCAAGCCGCCCGCGGGAATCGAAGTGGACGTGCGCGGGCAGGTGACGCCGATGCGTGAGATGTTCGGGTTGGAGTCGGCCCGCATCCTCAAGGGACAGGGGCTTGCTTTTGGTTTGATTCTGGCCGTGATCGTAATCTTTTTTCTGCTGACGGCCTACTTTCAATCCGTGCGTTTGGCATTGACCGCCGTCGCCGCCGTGCCCGCGGTATTGGTCGGCGTCGTGCTAACCTTGCTCGCGACTGGGACGACGCTGAATATCCAATCGTTCATGGGTGCGATCATGGCGATCGGCGTTGCGGTTGCCAATGCAATTCTACTCGTCACGTTTGCCGAGCGCTATCGCATGGAAGGCCTGTCGGCGAGCGCCGCCGCCATCGAAGGAGCGCGAACGCGCGTTCGGCCGATCGCGATGACGAGCCTTGCCATGATCGCCGGCATGATCCCGCTGGCGGTTGGGCTTGGCGAAGGCGGGGATCAGACGGCGCCGCTGGGCCGAGCCGTCATCGGCGGCTTGATCGCTTCGACCATAGCGACGTTGACATTGCTGCCCGCCGTCTTCTCGCTTGCCATGAACGGAGCGTCCACGGCGTCGGTGTCGCTTTCCCCGACCGATCCCGAAAGTCGTCACTATACTTCGGACGAACGGATTTGAAACCATCGGCGAGCCTAGCCGCGTGAGCGGCACGTTGACTCGTCCGCCAACCTGCCGCTCACGCGGCTAGGCTCGCCGATGCAATGACATCGAGAGGGACAACCATGAATAGCACGCACGCACGTTTCCTTCGCATAATTCCTGGTTTCGCGGCGATTGCGCTCGCCACGTCAATCGGCCTCGTCGGGTGTCGTCAGCCGACAGAACGGGTGCCTCCATCCGAGCCGGCGGCGATGGAGACGGTCAAGCCCAAGCGGGCGTCGCTGCCGCGCATCGTCGAACAGCCGGGCACGATTCAGGCATACGAAGAGACTCACCTCTACGCCCGTGTATCCGGCTATGTGAAACTGCCGCGCGATGCGGAAGGACGAATCCTCTCGGACATCGGCCGAAAGATCCGCGGCGCGAAACTCGACAAGGCCGGCATGGAGATCGAACCAGGCGAGGTGCTCGCGGAGCTTGCCGTGCCGGAGCTGGAACAAGAAGTGAATCAGAAGAAGGCCTTAACTCGCCAGGCGGAAGCCGAGGTCGATCAGTCGCAAAAAGCGGTTGCAGCGCTCGAAGCGAACATCGCGGCGATGACGGCCGTCGTCGTAGAAGCCAAGGCCCTACAAGAACGCTGGGAATCCGAATTCAAGCGGATCGCGAAACTGGTCAAGGACGATGTCGTCGCTATTCAAGCACGCGATGAGACGGAGCACCAACTCAAAGCCGCAGGCGCTCGCGTCAGCTCCGCCGAGGCCGCCGTTCGCAAGGCGAAAGCTGACCGCGACAAAGGAATGGCAGACGTCAAAGCCGCAGAAGCCAAGGTGGACGTCACGAAAGCCGAAGCCGGCCGCGCCGAGACCATGCTCGGCTATGCCAAAATCCGCGCGCCGTACGATGGCATCGTCATCGCACGTCGCGCGAACACCGGCGACTTCGTCCAACCTAATGGCGGTAAGGGAGAATGGCTCTTCACCGTCGCGCGGCTGGATCCCGTGCGTGTTGTTATCACCATTCCTGAAGTCGACGCCGGTCTCATTCAAATCGATCAGGCCGAGGTGAAGCTCAGCATTCCGGCCCTCACGGATCCTGGTTTACCCGCGACGATCAAAATCACCCGTACCTCATGGGCACTGGAACCGGGCACACGCACCTTGCGTGCGGAAATCGATCTCCCGAACAAGGACGGCCGACTGCGACCTGGAACCTATGTGGTTGCCAAGCTCTTCAGCCCGCGTCCAGAAGCCTGGACCCTGCCGGCGACATCTGTGATTAAACAAGGCGATGCGATGAATTGCTACCAGATCGATGAAGAAGGCAAAGCCACGCGCCGGGCAGTTCAGGTCGGTCGGAGCGATGGCAATCTCATCGAGGTTCTACGCATTCAAAAGCAAGGTTCTACTTCGGAATGGGAAGAATTCTCCGGTAGCGGATCCTTCGCCGTCCGAGCGAGCGGCTTGATGAAGTAGTCCGTAGCCCATGTTTTAAATACAGCTCGCCGTGCCCTGGGAAAATCCACGCGGAAATGTTTGTTAGTCACTATTCTTCGAGCGGTTGAGATTGTCCGATCAGAGCCTGAGCGCCAGCGAAGGGCCGCTGTGTGCCCGTCGCTGGCGCTCAGGCTCTGAAAATGCGACAATCTCAACCGCCCGAAGTATACATCACGATTTCCCCACTGCTCGGCGGCGTGCGGTAGCTCTCGACGCCTCGCGCGTTCAGCACTTGGCGGGCACGCGGGTTCTTCATGCTCGTCAATGTGTCAGCTTCTTATAGCGGATGCGATGCGGTTGGTCGGCGTCCGCACCGAGGCGTTTCTTGCGTTGCTCTTCGTAGGATTGATAGTTGCCTTCGTGCCAAATGGTTCTGCTGTCGCCTTCAAAGGCGAGGATGTGCGTCGCAATGCGATCGAGGAACCAGCGATCGTGGCTGATGACAACCGCACAACCGCCGAAGTTGAGCAGGGCGTCTTCGAGCGCTCGCAAGGTTTCGACATCAAGATCGTTGGTCGGTTCATCGAGCAGCAACAGGTTGCCGCCTTTGCGCAAGGTTTTCGCCAGATGGACGCGATTGCGTTCGCCGCCGGAGCATTCGGAGACTTTGCGTTGCTGATCCGGGCCTTTGAAGTTGAACCAAGAGACGTAGCCGCGCGAGTTGACTTTGGTTTTGCCGAGCATCTGGAACTCCGCTCCGCCGGAGATTTCTTCATAGACGCTCTTCGTGCCATCGAGCGAATCGCGGCTCTGATCGACATAGGATGGCATGACGGTATCGCCGACGCGGAGCTTGCCTTCGTCGGGATGTTCCGTGCCCATGATCATGCGGAAGAGCGTGGTTTTGCCCGCGCCGTTGGGGCCGATGACGCCGACGATACCGCCTTTGGGCAGATCGAAGTTCATATCTTCCATGAGAAGATTGTCGCCGTAGCCTTTCTTAACGTTCTCGGCGCGAACGACGAGATCGCCAAGGCGTGGTCCCGGCGGAATTTGCATGCGCAACTCGCCCGAATCCTCGACGACTTCCTGCGCGGCGAGCTTTTCGTACGCCTGGAGACGCGCCTTGCTCTTGGCGATGCGGGCGCGCGGAGCCATGCGTGCCCACTCGAGTTCGCGTTCGAGGGCTTTCCGTCGCGCGTTTTCGGTTCGCTCTTCCTTCTCGAGCTTGATCTTCTTCTGTTCCATCCAGGAGGTGTAGTTGCCCTTGCATGGGAAGCCTTCGCCGCGATCGAGTTCGAGAATCCACTCAGCGACATTGTCGAGGAAGTAACGATCGTGCGTCACCGATACGACCGTGCCGGCATAGTCCTTGAGATGCCGTTCGAGCCAGGCGACGGAGTCGGCATCGAGATGGTTGGTCGGTTCGTCGAGCAGCAGCAGGTCGGGTTTTTGCAGCAGCACCTTGCACAGCGCGACGCGCCGCCGTTCGCCGCCGGACAGCGTACTCGCCAGCGCATCGGGCGGAGGCAGCCGCATCGCGTCCATGGCGATTTCGAGTTGGCGGTCGAGTTCCCACGCATTGCAGGCATCGATCTTCTCTTGCAGCGTGCCCATTTCGTTGAGCAGCTTGTCCATCATATCCTGTTCGAGCGGCTCGCCGAGCTTGTTGCTGATCTCTTCAAACCGCGTCAGCATCCCGCGCGTAGCGACGACGGCCTCCTCGACGTTGCCCTTCACGTCCTTGTTCTCGGTCAACCTCGGCTCCTGTGCCACGAAGCCGATTGTGTAGCCGGAGGTAAGGCGTGCGGTGCCGAGGAAGTCCTTGTCCTGCAGGGCCATGATGCGAAGGAGGGACGACTTGCCCGACCCGTTGGACCCGATGACGCCGATTTTGGCGCCGGGGTAGAACGCTAGCCAAATGTTCTTGAGCACCTCGCGTTTGCCATAGGCTTTGCTGAGGCTCTCGATGGTGAAAATGTAATGGTCGCTCATGTCGGAATTTTCTCTCGTGAATTCAGGGGTGACAGTTGAATTGTACGTCTGAGCGAAGCGAAGGCGACGTTAAACCCGGCCTGAGGGCTGATGTGGGTGGACGACGGCACTTGGCCACGGCGGAAGCCAAGCAGATGTGCCAGCGGGATGCCATGATCGCGTCCGAACTGAGCGATGCCCTGATAGCCTTTGGAACCTGAGAGCATGGCAACCACCGCCAGCGCGAGGATCGCCGACAAAGGGTGGCGTCGACCATGACGCGAACGAGGATCTTTAACTTGGGAAAGAACGTCAAACAAGGATAGCGGGGCAGACATTGGAAAGACCTCCGTGCCTCGGTTTGACCGTCACCTGCTTACCAGCTCGTGCTTCATTCGCCAAGATCAAACTTCAAACCGCCCTGGTGGAATATCATAGTAGTGAGCCGTTCCGTGCAATACTGAAAGCTGATAGCTGACAGCTTTTAAGGATCCCACCCATGCCACAACAGCGCTTGCGCGAAGTCCTGCAAACGCAACTCGACGACTTGCAAGCCAAAGGCCTGTTCAAGCGCGAACGCCAATTGCAAGGGCCACAAGGCTCGGCGATTCGCGTCGGCGGGCGCGAGGTCGTCAACTTTTGCGCGAACAACTACCTCGGCTTGGCGAATCATCCCGACATCATCGCTGCCGCGGCGGAGGGTCTAAAGCAGTACGGCTACGGCATGGCATCGGTGCGGTTCATCTGTGGCACGCAGGAGATTCATCGCCAGTTCGAGCAAGGCGTCGCCCGCTTTCTCGGCAAGGACGACGCCATCCTCTACAGTTCCTGCTGGGATGCCAACGGCGGACTTTTCGAGACCATCCTCGGCGAGGACGACGCGATCATTAGCGATGAACTCAATCACGCCAGCATCATCGACGGCGTTCGTCTGTGCAAAGCGAAACGCCTGCGCTACAAGAATTGCGACAACGCCGATCTCGAACGCTGTCTCATCGAAGCGAAGGATGCTCGCCTGCGCATGATCGCCACCGATGGCGTGTTCTCAATGGACGGCTCGCTTGCCCCGTTGCCCGACATCTGCGCTCTTGCCGACAAACATGACGCCATCGTCATGGTCGATGACAGCCACGCCACCGGCATCCTCGGTTCCGGCGGGCGCGGGTCGGCGGAAGCGCACGGGTGTCTCGACCGCATCGACATCATCACTAGCACGCTCGGCAAGACGCTCGGTGGGGCAGCGGGCGGTTTCACGGCGGGATGCCGGGAGGTCGTCGATTACTTGAGGCAACGCTCGCGGCCGTACCTGTTCTCGAACGCCGTGCCGCCGCCGATTATCAAAGCCGCGATGAAAGCGCTGGAGTTGGTATCGACGAGCAGCGACCTGCGCGACCGGCTACACGCCAATGCGAGAACGCTTCGTGCGGGACTGGAGCAAGCGGGCTTCACCATCAAGAAGGGCAACCATCCGATCCTGCCCGTGATGCTCGGCGATGCGGCGTTGGCGTCGAAAATGGCGGATAAGTTGCTGGAGAAGGGCATCTACGTTATCGGATTTAGCTTCCCCGTCGTGCCGCAGGGCCAAGCGCGGATTCGCATCCAGCTGTCGGCGGCGCACACGGCGGAGCAACTGAACCGCGCGATCGATGCGTTCACAGAAGTTGGGCGCGAGTTGAAAGTCGTTTAGCCGCGACGCGCCAGCGGAACGCGGGATTCAAACCGCGCTCCGCTGGCGCGTCGCGGCTAAACATATTCTTCGGTGCATCATGATCATCCCCAAACTACGTTCGCCGATCGTGCTCGTGCATGGTCTGTTCGGCTTCAATCGCATTGAAGTCGGCGGCACGACGTTGGTGAGCTACTTCTCGAACATCCCGGAGCTACTGACGGCTGCGGGCAATCGCGTGCTCGTGCCGGCGCTGTCACCGACGGGCGGTGTCGTCGAACGGGCTAAGCAGCTCAAGGCGTTCATCCTCGCCAATTCGCCGGGCGAACCGGTCCATCTCCTCGCCCACAGCATGGGCGGACTCGATGCGCGCTACATGATTTCGCAGCTCGACATGGCCGCGATGGTGCTGACACTGACGACGATCGGCACGCCGCACCGAGGCACGAGCTTCGCCGACTGGGGCGTGGGCCGACTTGCTCGTGTCATCAAGCCGATCCTCGACGTGATCGGGCTGCCGTATCAGGCGTTCTATGATCTGACGCGAGCTAACTGCAAAACCTTCAACGAGGCTACGCCCGATGTTGCCACGGTTAAGTATTTTTCTGTAGCAGGCAAGCACGACGGGCATGTACTGCATCCCGAATGGCTGCTCTCGTTCGGCATCGTGCAAAAGGAAGAGGGCGACAACGACGGCATCGTCTCCGTCGCCTCCGCCAAGTATGGCGAATTCCACGAGACCTGGGACAGCGACCACCTCGCTCTCGTCAATTGGCCGAACTTCGTGCATCGCTACCGAGGCACCTGGCGCGATCCGGCCGAACGCTACGGTTCGATCTTGCGTCGGCTGGCAGATATGGGATACTAACAATAACCATTAATACTGAAGCACCAAAACCCAAACAATTTGAAATACTAAATAGCCAAAATGGAAAGGACCGCCGTATGGACACAATCAACCGTCGCAGCTTTCTCGAAACTGGCCTCGGCGTCACTGCAGGCGGCTTGTTGCTGCCGGCGCTGGCGATGCCGACGGAAGCCAGCGGCGATCTCGGCGCGTACGGCCACTTCGTGGCTCAATCGACACCGCCCGTGCCGAATCCCGCCGCGAATCGCCTGCGCGACATCGCCATTCCTGCCGCGCAAGCACCGGCGAACTTTGTCCTCACTGAGACCAACATCCTCGGGCCGTACCATCGCCAAAACGCGCCGTTTCGTGGCAAGATCACGCCGCCGCTCGAACCGGGCAACGTGCTCCTGATCCGTGGCCGAGTGTGGGCGCAGGACACTCGGCGAACGTTGCCGAACGTCGTGCTCGATATTTGGCAGGCGAACGCCCAGGGCCGTTATGACAACGACGATCCACAAGCGCCGCCCGCCGCCAATCTGTTTGTCCATCGCGCTCGCCTGATGACCGACGAGGCCGGGTACTACGAGTATGAGACGATCCACCCCGGCCCGTATCAGATCGGCCCACGTGCCTGGCGGCCGGCGCACATCCATTACTGGGTGCGGCATACTAACTACCGCCCGCTCATCACCCAGCTCTATTTCCGCGGCGATCTACACCAGCGCGAGGATCAGTTCATTCGGCCATCGCTCATCATCGATCTGCGCGAAGTGCGAGTCGGGCAGGGTGCCTACAAAGTCGGCGCATTCGACATCGTATTGGCCCCACGGTGACGCCCGCGATTTCGAGCGTCTCTTTTTTCCGCGGCTTGCGGCTTAGCGCTTGCGTGTCGTGAAGCGAGCGCTAAGCCGCAAGCGGAAATACTTATGACATTCGCATATCCCATCTTACTGGGCGGATTGCTGCTCGCCGGGCTGCCCGTGCTAGTGCATTTCCTGGCCGGGCAGAAGCCGAAGACACTGCCGTTCCCGGCGTTTTGCTTTCTCATGCAGAAGCGCCAAACGAACACGCGCCGGCTGCGGCTGCGCCATCTGCTGTTGATGTCGTTGCGTATGGCGTTGATCGTGCTGATCTGCGTCGCCCTCGCTCGGCCTCGGCTGTTTCACGAATCGCTGGGCTTGAGTCGAGAACGTCCCGTCGCGATGATACTAATCTTCGACACCAGCCCGAGCATGGGATACAAGATCGGCGATCAAACGCTGCTCGATCTCGCCAAGAAACGGGCGCTCGAACTGTTGGATCACCTTCCACCCGATGGCCGATATCTTATTCTCGACACCGGCAACCCAAGTCGAGCATCGCGCGAGGATTTTCTGCCCACGCTGGACAAGGCCCGGCAGCGCATCGGGAACCTCGAGCTTCAGCCAACCGGATCGCCCGTGTCGCCGTTGATCGCCGACGCGATACGCCGCTTCGACGCCTGGAACGATCCCGTGGGCCAAACGATGCCGCGATTCGTCTGCACGTTCACCGATCGCACGACAGGAGCATGGGGCCGCGCTGCACTCGCAAGTCTCCAGCGCCTGGACGACGCGCCGAAGGTACAGACGCTGTTGTTTGACGTTGGCGTCGCCCAGCCGAGCGATGTCGCGATTGTTGATGTCGCCTTCGCTGCCGGGCGTGCGACGTTTGTCGAGGGTGCGTGCATCGAGTTACGGGCGACGGTGCAGGCGACAGGCAGCGACGTGAGCGATACACTCCAGTGCCGAGTGGGCGAGAAGACGTTGGAGCAGGCGTTCGCGTTGAAGGCAGGAGAACGGCGAACCCTGGCGTTCTCAATCGACACGCTCGAGTGGAAACTGACGCCGGGTTGGCATTCGATCGAAGTGAAATTCCCGAGAGCACGTGATACCTTGGCTCACAACGATGTGCGGTTCGCGACATTTCGGCTCGATGCCAGACCGAGCGTGTTGGTCCTAAGCGACGACCCGAAGCGCACCGAGCCGATGGCAAAGGCGCTGGAGTCGTTGCTGTATCATGTCACGCGGAAAAAGACAGACGATGCTGTTGATCTGACGTCCTATCGCGGCGTATTTCTCGTCAGCGTGGCGGCGCCGAGCGAGAAGCTGATGCGGAGTTTGAGTGACTATGTGGTCGGCGGCGGTGCGGTATGCGTCGTGCCGGGAGATAAGCTCGATACCCGAGCCTATTGGTCGGAGCCGGCGCGAGCGTTTCTGCCGGGACGATTTGGCGAGAGCGTCGTCTCGCCGACGCGAAAGGCGGGGTGGAATCTCGGTCGCAGTGACTTGCGCCATCCGTTCTTACGGCCATATGTCGCTTGGATGGCGGGCGACAATGTGGATTACCTGCTCAGCCCGCGCGGGGCCTGGCGCTATTGGACCGTCCTGCCGACCGATCCCGATCAGGTCATCGTTCGCTACGACGACGCGCTCGGTCAACCCGCCGTCCTCGGTAAAACGAACAAGGCTGGCGGTAGAGTGCTGCTCCTGACTACGCCGATGGACGATCTCGCTTTCCATCGGGTCGGTGCCGACGCCTGGAACGACTACGGCGAGAGCGTGACCTCGTTCTACATTGCGCTGACGTCACTGTGCGCTCGCTACCTGATCGCCCAAAAAGCGGAGCCCGATGCTCCCGCCGGTTACGTTCTCGGCAACACGCCGCCGATGGTGGCGCGCGTGCCCGGTTTCACCAAGTTCACACGTAGTTGGACTGGCGGGTCCGAGGAAATCCGCTTTGACGAGAACGACCGCTGGATTGGTGATCGGCTTACTAGGGTCGGCCAATATGCCGTGACCGCGTCAGATGCCGAGAAGCAGACTTCGCGCGAGGTTGTCCGCTTCAGCATGAACATCGCCGCGAGCGAAAGCGACCTGACACGTGTACCAATCGAGGAGATCGAACGCCTGCTTGGGAAGGATGCCGTGATCGCGCAAGAACGCCACACGCCGATTCTGGAAACATTGAACGATCGCTGGGACGAGCCAATCGAGCTATTTCCCTGGCTTATGATCACGCTGCTCTTTGCGCTGGCGTTAGAAAACCTGCTGGCGAATCGATTTTATCGACGTCCATCAGAGCCGGGAGCGTAAGCGACGGATTGAGAAAACAAATCCAATCCGTCGCTCACGCTTCTGGCTCGTATTTCGCCTACTCGTCAAGCTCGTGCATTTTCGGCTCCAGCTGCCGGGTGTTGCGTTCGACGGCAAGGACGACCTTGCGTTCATCGACGCCGTCGGCGCTGACGGAAAGCGCGGTAAAGACCTGTCGGCCTTCGGGCAGGCCGAGACGGACAGTGAACGTGCCGTCCTTGCGAAGTTTGATCGGTTCGTTTTCTAGCGTAACTATCGCCTTGGGATCGGTTGAGCCGAAAACGATCAGCTCGGCGTTCAGCTCAAGCGAGAAATGACGCTCTTCGCCGAACATGCATGCACTGGGGCCGAGGCCGGTTTCCACTGCCGACCCGATCGGGCGACGCAGGCGTTCCTCGAATAGCTGTTTAAGCTCAAGGCTGCACGAACCGGGGTCGAAGCCACCGGACATGGCGTATATTTTGCTCGCTTTTTCAACGTTGAGGTCGGCCCAATTCGCGTCGATGGCGTCGCTCATGCCTGGGCGTGGCGTTGTGACGATGTTGGAGCGTCCAAGCGTGAATAATTGGCCGTTGCTGGCGAGGTAACCGATGTCCACGCGATAGGAGCGTGGCGGATTCGGGGCTTCGATGTACCAGTTGTTGCAGCCGCCGTGAATCTCGATGTCGCGGACGGCGTCTTCAACGGTGCTGCGATGCTCGCACGGCGTGACATCGACGAGGCGTAGGATCGGTTTCGAACCATGCCAATATTGCCCCAGGGCGGCCTCCGCACGCTGGACCACCTGGCGCGTCAACTCCCAGTAGGCGTGTAGCCAGTACGGATCGCGCACCATGCAAACAATGCGATCCTTACCGACTTTCGCTGCGATATCTTTGGATGGCGTGCCGTTACTTTTGCCATAGGCGGACGACTCGTCGTGATGCGCAGCGCCATTGGTCAGATGATGTGGTTGCGTGGCGCCGGCCTTGCGTTTTCCGTTCGTCGGCTTTGGTTTTGTTTTCGGTTTCGCTTTCGTTTTGGCGTGTTTATCCAATGCCGAGATGAGTGCATCCTTTGACAGTCGGCCGACGCCGGGGATGCCTTTTTCTTGGGCGAGTTCTTGCAGTTCGATGCGGTTGAAGGAGTGCCATTTTGCGATGGACATGTAGCACCACCGGAGGGTTGAGGACCGATGCGGAACCGGTCGCGTGGTCAGCCGTCCTTGGTGCTGGACCCGAATATCCTTTGGGAGGGAGAGCCCCGCCGTTATCCGGGTCGATCGAGCCGAGGGATCGGCAATCGATCGGGAGTGCTTTTCTCTTCTTTGTCGTCGTTCACCGTCGTTCGCAAAAGGAGCCAACAGGGAAGGAGTGATTTTGCGGAAAGCGACGGTGTGGAGGTTGAGTGCCGTTTACAGGGGTTGCGCGGAATATTTTATCGAGATTGATAGTACATTTTTTCCGGCTAGTGCGTCAATACGAACTTCACCTAATTGTCACGGGATCGTAATAATAAAGGCGATTTCGGGCGTTTCTCTTGGTGTAGCGGTTACATTTTGCCAAAGTCAAGCAAAAAAGAGGTGAACTTGGGGCCGTGCGTCGCTTGCGGCTTAGCGCACGGTTACACACACCCGGCGTGAGCGCTAAGCCGCAAGCGACGGAATTGGTTCTTCCTCAAGGGGGCATCATTTTATTGCAATATCCCATCAATCACGCTGCCGGTGCTGAGCGGCCAGGGGCGATTGAGCGGGTCGCGAATCTCCGTATGCGGGTCGATGCCCAGGAGGTGATACATCGTCGCCGACAGGTCCTCGGGCCTGACGGCATCGCGCGACGGGTAGGCGCCGATGCGATCGCTGACGCCGTGGACATGCCCGCCGCGAACGCCGCCGCCGGCCATCAACACCGTGTAGCATTGTGGCCAATGGTCGCGCCCAGCGATGTTGTTGATCCGCGGTCCGCGTCCGAACTCGCCCGCCCATACCACCAGCGTGTCGTCCAGCAGGCCACGCGAATGCAGGTCTTCGATCAGCGTCGGCAGCGTCCAGTCGGTGATCGGCAGCAGATAATTGTCGAGGATCGGATACATCGGCACGTTGTTGAACCCGTGCGTGTCCCAGCCGCCGGACACCGTGGACTGACCGCCGATCGATGCCGCGAAGTAGACCGTTATGAACTTGACGCCGACTTCGACCAATCGCCGAGCGAGCAAGCAGCTCTGCCCATACGGCGTGCGGCCATAGCGCTCGCGCACGTTGATCGGCTCGCTCGACAAATCGAACGCTCGGCGAAAGCGCGGGCTGGTCAGCATCGTCATCGCGCGTTGATTCAAGGCGTCGATGCCACGCGCTCGCGCAGAGATGTCGAGTATCTCTGTCGAGCGGTCGATCAGGTTCATCATCTCCCGGCGATTCTGCAGACGCTGCGCCGTCAATCCCGCGGGCAGGCTCAGTTCGGGCAGGCGGAAATCGTCGCTATTGGGATCCTGTTGGATGAAGAACGGATCGTACGTTTGTCCAAGGAAACTCGCATGCTGGCCCGGCGTGATCGAACCGTCAGCGATGTTATAGGGGTACGACACAAAGCTTGGCGTGCCCGGTTCGGACGGCGCGAAGCGATCGACGACCGAGCCATAAGCAGGCAGCAGCTCGCGCGAATCTCGCAGGCGTTGATCGTCCGTCGGCGGAGCGAAACCGGTCAGGCTGTAGTAGCCGGCCGAGTTGTGATTGCGCATCTCATGGCGAACCGTGCGAATCAGCGTAACCTTGTCCATATGCGGCGCCATGCGCGGCAGCTTCTCGCAAATCTGGATGCCCGGCGCCGAGGTCTGGATCGGCCGATAGATGCCGCGAAACTCGGGTGGCGTGCCGGGCTTCATGTCGAAGGTATCGAGATGGCTAGGCCCGCCGTACTGGTGGAGAAAGATGACCGATTTCGCACGTGCCCGGCGTCGGCCCTGGGGAGTGGGCTGCGCATCCGCGAACGGGGCCAGCTGGGAGCCGAGCAAACCGAGGCCGCCGATTTCCAGCAATGCGCGACGAGTAAGGTGCATGAGGTTCGCCTCGGTGGGTCAGGATTCGCACGGGAGTAGAGGTATTGTCGCGCAAAATGAAAAAAGAGGCAAGGGAAAACGGCTGAAACGAAAAAAGTCCAGCGTTCAAAACGATTGGGAAGGCAATGCAAGGTGGCCAAGATCGTCTTACGAGCCAGAAGCGTAAGCGACGGATTGGATTTGTTTTCTCAATCCGTCGCTTACGCTTCCGGCTCGTGATCAAAGTTGGATGTCGCTCATCTCGCTCACCCCTTTTGGCATGAGCAACATGAGCGACATCCAACTTGGGCAGGGCTATCCGTGGTGGATTCCTACCAGGTGTGGTGAATATCCCGCGTGCTTGCCAAACGTCGCCAGTTAAACGAAAACGCGGGTCCATACAATCACTTCATGCAACGCGGTTTCTTTCTATCGCTGGACGGCATGGATGGCGCAGGCAAATCGACGCAGTGCGTGCAACTTGCCGATTGGCTGCGAGCTCAAGGCCGTGACGTCGTGCTTTGCCATGATCCCGGCGGCACGGAGGTAGGACAGAGTCTGCGCGAGATCGTCCTGCATCATCGCGGCGAGATCGCGCTCGAATGCGAGGCGCTGCTGTTCATGGCGAGCCGGGCCCAGCTCGTGTGCGAGGTCATCCGCCCGGCTCTGGAGCGCGGCCAGATCGTGCTGGCTGATCGGTTCCTGCTCGCCAATGTCGTGTATCAAGGTCACGCCGGCGGACTGAATCCGAGCGACTTGTGGCAGGTCGGCAACTTTTGCACGGGCGGCCTGGAGCCAGACCTAACGCTGATTTTCGACCTGCCGCTCGACATCGCCGCGACCCGCCGCAAGCCAGCAGCTGATCGCATGGAAAGCCGCAGCGATGCCTACTTCGCCAAGGTCCGCGCGGGTTTCTTGGCAGAGGCGGCCCGGCGACCCGACCGTTGTCGAGTCATCGACGCCAGCGGCGATGCGGAGAGCGTGCAGAAGAAATTGTGTGAGGCGATCCTGCATTTAGTTTGAAGTAAGCCCAGAGGTGAGATACTCCGAACCTCTGAGATCCGCCGCATCAATCCCAAGAGTTCGGAAGATCTCACCCTTGGGATTGCGTTTTCATTGAGGTGAATTGGCTGCCAATGTCCTGGTCCAAAATCCTCGGCCATGAACGCCAGATTGACTCCTTTCGCGATATCGTCGCGCGGGGCCGGCTTGCGCATGCGTATTTGTTCATTGGGCCGCCGGGCGTTGGCAAACGGCGGTTCGCTTGTGAGTTGGCCAAAGCGCTGCTCTGTGAGACCGGCACGCCTGGCGATCGGCCGCTTGCCGCTTGCGACAAGTGCGATGGCTGCAAGCTTGTCGACGCCGCCACGCATCCCGATCTCTTTTTCGCGGCGATGCCGGAAGAGAAGAACGAGTTCCCGATCGAAGTCATGCGTGACTTATGCCGAAACTTCGGCTTCAAAAGCGCACGCGGGCATGGCAAGGTCGGCATCATCGACGACGCCGACGACTTCAACGAGGAATCCGCCAACTGCTTCCTCAAAACACTCGAAGAACCGCCGCCCGGGTCACTTCTGATCCTCATCGGCACGAGCCTCGATCTGCAGATGGAGACGATCAAGTCGCGCTGCCAAATCGTACGCTTCGCACCGCTTGCCGATGAACATGTTCGCACGCTGCTGCAACAGCAAGACGTATCCGACCCGGTAATGCTCGACCGCCTCACTCGCTTGGCAGCTGGCAGTCCCGGTACGGCTCTCGACCTGGCCGACGAATCGCTGTGGAAGTTCCGCCGCGATATGATCCAGATGATGACGCAGCCGCGTTTCGATAGCGTGGCATTGGGCAAATCGCTGGTGGCGTTTGTTGAAGACGCTGGCAAAGAGTCGGTGACACAGCGCCGCCGGGCCAACCAGACGTTGACGCTGTTGATCGCGTCGCTGTCGGATGCGCTGCGGTTGCAATCGGGAGGTTCCGCGCGGTCGGCGGAAGCGGCCGAACTGCCCTTATTGGCATCACTGGCACAACGCGTTCAGCCGGACAAAATCTTGGCAATGCTCGAACGCTGTTTGGAGACCGAGTGGCATCTAGGCCGATATGTTCAAATAAGCCTCGTTCTCGAAGGCCTCGCGGACGCCTTCGTGCCGTTGCTCGATCCGAAAACAGCAGTGCCGTTGCGTTATGAGGGCTTTTCCGTTTAACCCGAAGATTTCACTACAGAGAACACGGTGCAGTCGATCGCCAACAAAACCATAATCACGAAAGTACGAAAGTACGAAAGTACGAAAGTACGAAACAACTATTTGTGTTACTCCTTCGTGCTTTTCGTACTGTCGTGCATTCGTGATTCGCATTTTTGAATTTGCTCACTCATGAACAAACCTGTGGTCAGCTTGTTGTTGTCGGTTCTCGCCGGGTGCAGCACGCATCTGTGTGCGGATCTTTCCGATGCGATCCGTCCGGGCAAGCTCGGCCCGACGACGGTTCAGCCCTACGGCGGCGTGACAATGCAAGGCCAACTGAGCCCGCCGCCGATGGTGGGATTGGGCACGCCGATGGGGCCTGGCGCTGTGCCTCCGCCGCTGCCTCTGCCCGGCAGCCGGCAACAACCGGGTGTGTTTCAACTTTCGCCTCCCGTCGGCCCCGGCCCGGTTCCCTTTCCGCCACCGCTGCCGCCACCGGCACCAACACCATGATCGTGACAATCCCTTCGAGTTAGAGCGTCAGCGACGGTTGTCCCGCCGGGTCGCTCAGTGGCCTCCATCCACACCGCACCATGGCACGCCGATTCAACGCGGCTCGATATTGGTGCCTCTCTCATAAACAATTAACTTGATGTCTGACCTATAACGCCTATACCATCGTGTAAGCGCGGTCGCATTGGGCGAACGCGAATAATACATTTGTTTGGAGTATGTGCAATGTTTCGTAAGCTCGTTTGCGCCGTGTTCGTGATGACTGTCAGCCTCGGCCTTCTCGCCGCCGAAGAGATTCGTGGCGTAGTTACGAAAGTTGACGGCGACAAGGTAACCGTACAGAAATTCAAGAAGGGCGAGAAAGGCAAGAAGGGCGAGAAGGATGGCGATCCCATCGTCATCACCGTCGCCAAGGATGCGAAAATTGCCAAAGCCAAGCTCGCCGACAAGAAGCTCGAAGCCGGCGAGGCGCTCGCCGACGGCTTGAAGAATGAAATCTTCACCAAGATTGGCGAAAAGGGCGTAGGCGTCCTCATCACCACCGACGACACCAGCAAGGCTGCGACTCAGATTCTCGTCGTAGTCGGCGGCAAGAAAAAGAAAGACGCTAAGTAAATAAATTGCTTGCGTCGATTCGCACGAAAAAAGCCGATCCGGAAAGGATCGGCTTTTTTTGTATGCTTGCGTCCATTGGCTAGGCTATTGTGCCGAAGGAGCGGCGACGGGTTCCGCAGCGGACACCTCAGGTGCCGGTTGGGGCGCCACGACAGGTGCCGGTGCCGGAACATATGGCGTACGCGACCGTGAACGAACTTCACCCGCCTTCAGCAGTTCCAGGAATGCCGTAGCGCCGGCATCACCCACGCGTACCTGATGACGCTTCATGATCCGTGTATAACCACCTGGCCGATCGGCAAATCGCGGCGCGAGATCGCTGAATAGCTTTTGGACGACCGTTCGAGTGTCCGCCGGGCCGTCGTCATCCTCGTGCGGTTTTACGAGGGTGTTGCTTGCCGGACCAAGCCGGGATATTACCAATCGTCGGGCGTGTAGCGTGTTCTCACGTGCCAGCGTGATCAGTTTTTCGATGAACGGACGCACAGCCTTCGCTTTGGGAAGCGTGGTGATAATGCGCTCGTGCTGTATCAGCGCCGCCGTCAAGTTGCGGAAAAGCGCGATACGATGAGTTTGATTTCGGCCTAATTTTCGGCCAGCTTTACGGTGTCTCATGGGAATCGTCCGTATCAGTAGGGCGAGGAATCAATTTCGACTACAATTATCGGCGGGCGGGCATGCGCATGCCCAAGGCCAGGCCCCGCTCAGTTAGTTTCTGCTTTACTTCCCGCAATGTCGTTTCACCGAAGTTGCGGACTTCGAGCAGTTCTTCATCCGAGCGAATAACCAGATCGCGCACCGTCGTGATGCCTTCCGATTCAAGGCAGTTCGTTGCACGGACAGAAAGTTCCAACTCTGCCAAGCTCATGTTAAGTTTGCGTTCCAGTTCGTGATCGACCGAATCCGCCGAATTCACCGTGTCGGCGCGATCGTCGAGCGCCATTTCCGGGCCTGGCTCAATATATTGGATGAACGGATTCAGGTGCTTGCGCAGAATCTTTGAGCCTTCGACCAGCGACATATGCGGCGTGATGGTGCCGTTTGTCCAGATTTCCATTATGAGCTTGTCGAAGTTCGTCTTTTGCCCAACGCGTGTTTCTTCAATTTCGTACTTCACACGAACGACCGGCGAGAAACTCGAATCGACCGGGATCACGCCGATTTCGCGTTCCTTGCCCGCGTTTTCCTCCGCGGTGCGATAGCCACGACCATTCTCTACGGTCAACTCAACGATGAAAGGAACATCGTCGGTCATCGTCGCAATGACGTGTTCCGGGTTGATGATTTGAACTGTCTCATCGGCGATGATGTCGGACCCACGCACGATGCCACCTTGACGTCGCTCGATACGAATCGTCTTGGTCTGATCGGTCAGGTTCTTGACGACCAAACTCTTAATGTTCAGGACGATGTCGGTCACGTCATCCGCGATACCGGGTATCGTGGTGATCTCGTGCTGCACGCCTTGGATCTTGATACGGGTAATCGCGCTGCCTTCGAGGCTGGACAGCAGCACGCGACGCAGACTATTGCCAATCGTTACGCCGAAGCCTCGCTCAAACGGCTCAGCATAGAATTTTCCGTACGTATCGGTGAGTGTCTCACGTTCGGACGTCAATCGGTTCGGCAACTCCAAGCCGCGCCATTTAATACGCATAAGGGAGCCTCCAGTGGCATAGTGCCGAAGGGCCAATGAAGCGAATCATTCCATCCCTGGGGAACGCTTCGGTGCCCCCAGGGCTTCGTTGGGTTGAATGGTTATCGCGAGCAGAATTCGATGATGAGTTGCTCGTTGAGTACTTTTTCTTTATTCAGGCGTGGATCGACATCGCCACGACCGGGCAGGCGTGTCATTCGGCCTTGCGGCGGTTCTGAACCGGTGATCTCAAGGAAATCGGGGATCGGCTCGATATGGGCCTGCTGGTTTAGCTTAACCTGTGCCGTGCTGCGTGGCCGACTGTTGACAGTGACGACATCACCGGCTTTGACGTTAAGGCTGGGGATGTCGCAGTTCTTGCCATTGAGCTGGATATGCCCGTGGGCGACCAACTGGCGTGCGCCAGCGCGGGACGGGGCGAAGCCGAGCCGATGCACGACGTTGTCGAGTCGGCGCTCGAGCAGGCTTAGCAGCGCTTCACCAGTGTTATCCTTAGAACGAGCTGCCTGCTGGAAATAGCGGCTGAATTGGCGGTCAAGAAGCCCGTAAAACCTCTTGAGCTTCTGTTTTTCACGAAGCCGCTCGCCGTACTCCGTAAGCTTGCCGCGGCGAACGTGCATGCCGGGCGGCTGGTTGCGACGTTCGATTGCGCACTTGGGGCTCTCGCAGCGACTGCCTTTGAGATAAAGCTTAACGCCTTCACGGCGACACAATCGACAAACAGAATCAATATGACGAGCCATCGTTCTTTACGAACCCTTCTGGTGCCAGGACAAAACCACGTGTTTCTTCACGACAGGCAGCCCCGAACGCTCCACCGCGTCCAGCGAGGACAGCAAGCCGTTTTGCCCTAAACAAGAATCCCACATCACTATCGACGAAGAGCCAACCATCCGGCACGCTCGACTAGACGCGGCGTTTCTTTGGCGCGCGGCAACCGTTGTGCGGAAGCGGCGTTACGTCTTCGATTACTTTGATCGTCAGGCCAGCTGCCTGCAATGCGGTAATGGCCGACTCGCGACCCGAACCTGGACCTTTGACGCGGACGTCCACTTCCTTAAGGCCGAATTTTGTCGCGCGTTCTGCGGCCACTTCGGCAGCACGCTGAGCCGCGAACGGCGTACTCTTGCGGCTACCCTTGAAGCCTACGGTTCCAGCCGAGGCCGCGCACAACGCATCACCGTTGGTGTCGGTGATGGTGACGATCGTGTTATTGAACGTCGATTTAATGTGTGCGATTCCGCGGCTCACATTACGTCGGGATTTCTTTTTTTTGCTCTTCGCCACGTCCAATAACCCTCAAGGAAAACGACATCGCCCAACCTCGCATGAGGCCGGGCCTGCCAGTTTCACCCTTCGTGGTGGTACCCGTTTTACGATAGTGAACGCAGGCGAATTGGCAAGGCGATTTTCAGTGACGGTAGATGCAAACCGACACTTTCGCTTTCGCCTCTGCGAGGCCGTATTACTACTTCTGATCCTTCACGCCCTTCTTGCCGGCAACCGTCTTGCGAGGCCCCTTACGGGTACGGGCGTTCGTGCGAGTTCGCTGGCCGCGAGCGGGCAGACTTCGGCGATGCCGAAATCCGCGATAGCAGCCAATTTCGCGCAGCCTCGCGATGTTTTGCTGCTCTTGCCGGCGCAGTTGGCCTTCCACGACATATTCGCGGTCGAGAATCGTCGC
The DNA here is from genome assembly GCA_945861245.1 of Singulisphaera sp. GP187. Classification (GTDB taxonomy): domain Bacteria; phylum Planctomycetota; class Planctomycetia; order Gemmatales; family Gemmataceae; genus SIAQ01. The sequence goes on along the minus strand of CAMAUE010000004.1, from coordinate 57,263 downwards.
AATGCGAGCGACCTCTTCCTCGTTAAGCTCCCTGGCCTTGCGCTGCGGATTCACGCGCGCTTTTTCGCAGACCTCCAGCGAGGTCGTCGGGCCAATGCCTTTAATATAACGCAATGAAATATGCGTTGGCTTATCGTTTGGAAGGTCAACACCCAAAATACGCGGCATGGCGAGTCTCCTTAACCCTGGCGCTGCTTATGGCGCGGATTGGTGCAGATCACGAACACCCGCCCCTGTCGCTTCACAAGCTTACAATTTTCGCAAATCCGCTTTACGCTCGATCGAACTTTCATGTCAAACCTCAACGGCTTGGAATAACCCTGAACCTAGTCAGGAACCCTTCATTCTAATGCAGCGAACGCAACCGGCAAGTGCGATACACAAAAAAAACCAAGGATTGCGCCATTTCTTTCGCGGCATGCCCGTGCCGTGAGGCGATCACTTCGCCTTTCGCATGGAGTGGGAACGAAAAATCCCGCTGGCACACGGCTGACGGGACTGATGACGTTAGGCGCAGCTGGCTGGGAAGGTTAATTCGCCGATGCCACTGGGTCGAGTTTCGATTCGCGTTTGGTCGGTTTGCCGTTCCCTGATGTCGCGAACATCGGCACGCTGTGGTCAAGGTCGCGAATCTTTTCTTCCATCTCTTTGCCAGGCTTGAACGTGACGACGCTCTTCGGGGGCACATCGACTCGATCACCGGTTCGGGGGTTACGCGCTTTGCGTGGCTTGCGTCGTTTGACTTCAAAGACACCAAAGTTACGCAACTCAATTCGGCCTTCGGACAATAAGGTCTCAACAATGGCGTCGAAGGTTTTCTGCACGATGTCCTTGGTCTTGAGTTGCGTCAGGCCCGTTTCGTCCGATATTTGCTTTACGATTTCTTTTTTGGTCACGATCCGAACTCCCTTGAAGTAGAACAACACCAACAAAGTCCCCGATGCGATCAGCATGATGATGCCGATACACGAAATCGGCAAGCAGATTGACTCATGGGTTGGGTTTTTTAAGTGTAATGAAGGCATGGAGTAATGTCAAGAAAAAAAGCTGGATATCCGGGCGGAATTTCAAAGAAATCTTTACCGGTACGTTTCCGTAGTATGTGGCGGTGCGTTCGGGCGCGACGATGCGAGCGCGACGATGCGAGCGGAAAATAGGGCAGGGATCGAGAAGCCTTCGCAAGCCGGCCTATAAGCCGGGTTTTGTCCGAGGGGATACCTCGTGACGGTCATTTATCTAGGCACCGGGTTGCCCCGGAGCTCGAGCAGCCTACCCGGAAGTCATAACGGATCGGACCGATCCTGCTTCCCTATTTGGCCTTGCTCCCGATGGGGTTTGCCGAGCCAGCCGGTCACCCGGCTGCTGGTGGGCTCTTACCCCGCCATTTCACCCTTACCCCAACGAGTGGCGAGTGGCGAGTGGCGAGTGATGAGTGAAAAGGCCATGAGGTCCGATTCACTCGCCACTCGCCACTCACCACTCGCCACTCGCCAAGGCGGTATCTTTCTGTTGCACTTTCCCTATCCTTGCGTTCATCCGAGGATGGCGCTTGAACGGTGGACGTTATCCACCATCGTGGTCCGATGGAGCCCGGACTTTCCTCTCTCCTAACGCTCAGGCCGAGGCGAAAAACCTCGGCTCGACGCTTCGGACAGCGACCGTCCAGCCGACTTGCGAAGGTCTTCTCATCATAGCAATCACCTCGGAAAGCTCAAAGGCTCGCACTATTCTTCGCTTGCGGCTGAGCGCTCGCAGCATCGCGCCCAAATAATTTCGCCAATGGAAATATGCGTTACGTCAAACGTCTTTTCGCAAAATTGCTTGACCAGACCCGCGCGCCCTTTTTATACTGTTTATTAGATAAACGCTTTCGCGTGACCTTTCGCATCTCGCACTTGGTGCATCATCGAGTCGCAGGATTTCCAACCCTATGAAACGACAACTTGTCTTCGCGTCGATTTTTCTCCTGGCATGCAACGCGAACAAAGTCCTCGCGCAGGAATCGCCGGAATTGGAGCTGGAGCTCGTGCGCAAGCTGCGTGCCAAGGGCTGGCATGACCTTGCCAAGACAAAGATCGACGAACTCCTCAAGCAGAACATTCCGCTCTACACGGCAGCTTTGCCGTTGGAACTCGCCAAGATCAATATCAGTATCGCCCGGCAAAAAGATCCGGAGCAACGCTTTGCGCTCTTTACATTGGCACGCACGCAGCTTCAGGATTTTGTCAACAAGAATAAAGGCAAACCCGAGGCGGCGCAAGCGGCGGTCGAACTCGCCCGGCTGTCAACTTATCACGCCCAGGCGATCCTTTCCAAGGCGATGCGCGAGGACGACGCCCGGGCCCGCCACGAACGCGCCCGCCCTGCCGAGACGATGTTCCAGCAGGCTGGGACCGATCTCGAGGCCGCCCTGAAGCTGCTCGACGCCGCCGTCGCCATCGAGACCGATGCGAAGCTCAAAGCCGAGCTGATACGCGATCAGAAGCAAACGCGATTCGACATGGCCATCAATATTTTCGAGCAGGCCAAGACCTACCTCGATAAGAGCAAAGACGCCGTCAACGCGCAGCGATCCGCCGCCATCGCCAGGGCCAAGGACGCGTTCGCCGAGCTTACCAAGGACGAATCGGACGATGTCGGTTGGCTGGCGAACGCCTGGCTAATGAAATGCTACATGGAAATCGATTCTCCCGATGACGTCAACAAGTACCACAACTACATCCTCAAACGCAAGGAAGATAAGGCAAACCTACCCGCGATTCTGCCCGCCGTCCGGCTCGTGCGCTATTTCGGCATGCAAGACCTGACGCCCTCTCGCGAGGACACCGAGGCGATCGGACGCAATCCCAAGTACGCGAAATTCAAACCAGTCGAGCGGCTCAAAGCCGTCGAAATCGAAGGCGAAGCCTGGATCAAGGCCTACCCAGGGCATCTCAATTCCTACGAAGGCCAGGGCGTACTCTTTGAACTCGCCTACGCCTACACGAGTCACGCATTTAGCGAGAAAGATCCAAAAATCACCGGACCGCTCTTTGACAAAGCCGTCAAATACTTCGATCAACTCGCCGATATGGACAGCGATCTCGCCGAGCGCGCCCGGCAGATTGCGATGTCGATCAAATTCAAACGGCTCGACACGACGGTCGAGCTGAAATCGTTCGACGAATACATGATGAAGGCGATGCTCGATCGCAAAGCAGTCATCGACACAGCACAAAAAATCGACAGCGCGAAACAGGCCGATGTCGGCAAGCTCAAGGACGAGCGAAAGAAGCACCTGAAGGACGTCATCAATTCGATCAACAAAGCGCTGGCTTTGGCGACATCGAAGACGCCCGTGCAAAAGGTCGATGACGCGCGATTCTACCTGTGCGGCGCATACATTGCCTACGGAGATCCCTACCGGGCAGCGATTGTCGCGGAGTCGCTAGGCCGCGTACGTCCGCCGACGCGGCGTTCCTCCGAAGGCGCCGCCACGGCTCTGGCAACCTATGCCGCACTGCAAAATCAACAACCTGACGACCTCGTGATACGCAAGCGCCTGCAAGACATGGCTCAGTTCGTGCTCTCACCGGAGAACAAGGCCTGGGCCAACGAATCGGTCGCTTCGGTCGCGAATTATCACCTCGCCATGGCCGCCAAACGCGACAACAAGATCGATGAAGCGATTGCCTATCTCGAAAAACTCGCGCCGGATTTCACCGACTACATCTACACCCAAGGCCAAGTCGTATTCCTGGCCCAGAGCGCCCGTGAACGTGTCGGCGAGGACAAAAAGAAACAGCATATCTACATCGATGTCGCCAAAAAAGCGGTTGGCCGAATGCCGAAACTCAATCCGAAAAACGAATCGTCGCACGTCATTGCGATGTACTTTTTCGCCAAGCTGGAGATGCCTAAGTTCCTCTACGCCGAGGCGATGGAAATGATGAACGCCAGCCAAGACCTGAAGGCCATCCAGAAGTGCACCGAGATGGCGAAAGCTGCCCGCGACTTGCAAACGGAATTTGAATCGGTGCTACCGTTTCCCAAGGAACGTGCCAAGGAAGAGCCTGTGCCCAACGGCCGCGTTACCGATGACACGCATGAGCAGATTCAGTTTTCCATCCAGGTTATGTTGCGGTATTCCGACCTCGGCATCGCCAACATCAACATGAACGGCATCTCCCTCGAACGGTTCGACAAAGTCATTGCGTCCACGAAGAACGTTGTCGATCAGATCCTTGCTGAGGCCAAGGCCAAGAAGGCCGATGAGCCGTTGAAGAAGAAGGATTACCGCGTCATCGCCGACATCCTTGGCCTGGCCCTACGCGCGAACGTGCAAAAGGGCGACGTCAACCAGGGCAAGGCGATTCTCGAAGTGCTCAAACGGCTCACCGATCCCGAAGGCAATAGCCAGGGCAACAAGATCGTCACGACCTTGCTCAATGACATTGCCGCTCAGATTCGCACCATGAAACAAAACAAACAGGACACGCAACTTCAGCAAACCAAGAAGCACTACTCCGGCTTCCTCGACGAAATCGCCAAGGAATACGACGCCCGCGGCTACGACAACGCCTCGGCCAACATGCTCGGGCATGCCTTCCTCAGCTTGGAATTTCCCTGCAAGGCGGCCGGCCTGTTCGCGAAAATCAAACCGCCGGCGGACCTCGACAAAGGCATCAAGAAAAAGCCGAAGGAAACCGAAGAGGAACAAAAAAAACGCCAAGAATGGGAAGAGGAAATCACCCGCTACTGGGGTCTGCAGATCGAATACATTCGGGCGCTGCGCGCTTGCAAAGATAAGGAATCCAACAAAACCGCCGAGGCCGTCATGGCCAAGGTATTGACGCATCCCAACGGCAAGTTCCAACTCCAAGCGTCGATGGAACGCAACTTCATGTTTGAAGAGCAACAGAAATACCGCGAAGCCTATGGCGAGTGGGGCAAAATATTGAAGAACCCGTCAATCACGAATCGCCTCAACGATCCCGAAGTGCAGAAGATTTTCTTCCGCGCCTATTTCCATTCGGCCAAAACGCTCTATAAGATCGCTCTCTACGACGCGGCAATCAAAGCCCCCGATAAGCTCATTGAGGCTGCCGCGCTGCAGTTTATTAAACTTGAAACAGGCTCCAAGGACGGCTGGAAGATCGTTGAACCGATGTTCCAGGATTTGTTAAAGGAACCCGATTCGGGCAAGCTGAAAAAAGCGTATGAACTGCTCAAACAGAAAAAGGCCAGTTCGCTGATGCCGCGCACCGACATCCGTATCGCCGGCGGCGCGAGGATCGCACCCGCAGCGTTGCCGAGGTCGCGGGTAGTGCGTGAATATTATTGCGCCCGACAATATCCCCTTGTTTACGTTTAGCGCTGGCGGGATGCCGCGCTACCGCATGATCAGGCGATCGCTAAACGTAAACAGAACTAGTCCGAATCCACACGACATGACGTTGCCCATATCGAAAGGTTTGTCCATGCTCCATCGTATCTTGTTCGCGTTTTTTGCCGTCACGTTGGTTTCACTGCCCGCCCGGGCCGATTCGGTTTTCGTCAAAGGGCGCGAGAAACCGATTCTCGGCACCGTCAAGACCGAAGACGGCAAAGGCGTCACGATTACGCCATCGGGCAAAAAGAAAACCGACGAGGTGATCGCCGCCGAGGATATTCTTGACATCCATTACGACGACCTGGCGCCGCCGGAGGTGCGTTTGGCCGGCGGGTCCTATCGAATTGCCAAGGACCAGGATAAGCTCGCCATGGAATCGAACGATCCGGTGAAACGCCGAACGGCGACGACGAATGCGATTTTCAGTTACAACAACACGCTGAAAAAGATGAACGCTCACAAATACGCGACGCGCATGATCGAGTACCGAATCGCCTACCTTCAACTGCATCAGGCCGCTGCCGACGGCACGTCCAGCGACAAGGCCTTGGACAGCTTGCAAAGCTACAAGAAACGATTCCCGACCAGCTGGCAGATGAATCATGTCATGCCGAAAATCGCCGAGCTGCAGATGTTGGCCAAAGACTTCAAGAGCGCCGAGGAGACGTTCCGCGAGATCGCCGATCTGGAGTCGCTGCCGATCGAGGTGCGTCGCGAAGCTGAGCTGCAAGTCATCCAGGTGAACCTGAAAGCGGGCAAGGCGGACGTCGCCTCCAAGAAGCTCGATGCTTTGGAAGAGAAGGCGAAGAACAACCCGGCCTTTCTCTCGCGCGTCAAGATGACCCGCGCGGAAATCCTCGTCGGGCAGAAGAAGATGGATCAAGCCGTCCCGCTGCTGCGCAAAGTCGTCCAGGAAAATACCGATCGCACGATCAAGGCGATGGCCCACAACACGCTGGGCGAATGTCTGTTCAACGCGGGCCAATACAACGAAGCCCTGTGGGAGTTCCTGTGGGTGGATGCGGTGTTCAACGACGACAAGAATCAACGGGCCAAGGCTCTGTACTTCCTGTGGAAGACTTTCGAACAGACCAATAACGCTGAGCGTGCCCAGGAGTGCCGCGAGTTGCTGGTGAACGGTGCCCAATACATCGGCACGCAGCATCATTCGCTTGCGATCGCCGCGGCGGGGAAGAAATAGGGCGGCGTGTCAGAGCCGCGCACGCAATAAGCGGTTTGAATTTTTCATTCTGGCAGATTCAAACTGCTTACTGCGTGCGCGGCTCTGACGCAAATGCGGTGCGTCACTTCCCGATACAGAAGCGGCTAAAAATACGCCCTAGCAGGTCATCCGTGTAAACCGCGCCGACCATTGCGCCCAACTCGTCAAGCGCGAGTCGCAACTCCATCGCCAAGAACTCTGGCATATCCTTCTCGATTACGTGAGCATGGGCGGCGCGCAGAAAGGCCACGCACGCATCGACGTGATGCCGACATCGGCTCAGACTCGGTGCTAGCCCGGTGTGGCGTTTTTGGCGTGCTCGCTCAGCAATCCGATCGCGTAGCTCGGCCAAGCCTGCGCCGGTTTGGACGCTGGTTGCAAATCCATGGCGAGTCAGGAGTCGGGCATCAGCAGCAACCGCGCCCCCTGATTCCTGACCCCTGCCATTGCCGGGCGCAGACACGATGTCCGCCTTCGTCCAGACACGGATCGCCGTCGCGGGGATCGCCAAGGAAGCGGGATCGTCGCACGCCTGACACCACAGAATCAGGTCGGCATCGATTGCTTGTTCCTTGCCCAACAATTGCGACGCGGACTCCATTTCGCTCGTTGTATCTCGCAAACCTGCCGTATCGATGAGGCGGATGCGCATGTCGCCGATGGCCACGATTGCTTCGAGATAGTCGCGCGTCGTGCCGGGTTCGGGGCTGACGAGTGCGGCTTGTTTGCCGACGAGGGCGTTGAACAGGCTGCTCTTGCCGGCGTTGGGTTTGCCTGCCAAGACGACGCGCAACGGGCCTTGGCTGAGGGCGCGACCATCGAGCTGTTTTCCCAGCGTCAACAGATGCGCCAATGCGTGGCCAATGCGTTTGAGCAGTTCCGTTTCGGAGATGAAATGAATGTCTTCCTCGGTGAAATCCAGGCCGGCTTCGACATCGGCAAGCAGGTTGAGGAGGTCATCACGCACGAGATGCAGAGGTTGGGCGACGCCGCCGGCAAGTTGCTTGAGTGCATGCTGAAGTTCATCGCGCGAGCCGGCATCGATGACGCCGAGCACCGCCTCGGCGCGTGTGAGGTCGAGTTTGCCGGCCAAGAATGCACGCAGCGTGAACTCGCCCGGTTCCGCCGACCTCGCCCCGGCATTCAGGCATTGTGCGATCAGCGCTTCGACGATCGGCGGCGTCGACAGCAGATGCACTTCGACGACGTCCTGGCCCGTATAGGATCGAGGCCCGCGGAACATGTAGGCGTCGGCCGGCATCGCCGTATGCAAACCGGGAAGCTGCAGCGACGTTGTAACGAACGCGCGATCGGGTGTACGCTCAAACTCCGGGTCGGAGCATAGTGCTGCTACGATCGCCCGCGCTTGTCGGCCGCTTAGACGCACGATCGCCCGCCCGCCCGGCCCTGGTGTGCTGGAGAGCGCGATGATCGTATCGCCCAGATTCGGTAGTTTGGCGGTCGTGAGAGGCACGGCTATATGGAATCCTCATTTTACCTTCAGCAGCGTGCTAAGGCTCAAACGCATTTCGCGAGTGTCAGCGGTTTTGACGATGGCGTTGGCGGCCGTGGCCAGGAGATCACGCTCGATGGAGGGCTGCCATTGTTTCATCGCTTTGTGGGCGGCGTCGCCAGTCACTTTCGCGGCCGATCCGCCGATGCCGTTGATGTTCTCGAGGACGAGCTTGTCGTACCCGACCCTGGCATCAGTCACGCGAATGCGGACTGTGAAATCGGGCAGCAGTTCGTTTGAGAAGTCTGCCTTGATGGTGCTTTCGCAGTTCATTTCACATTTGACCTGGGCACGGGCCCGTACGTAGCCGTTCCACACGCGCACGCCGTTCTGCCATGTTTGATGTTCGTATTGCACGCCCATTTGAAAAGTCAAAAACGTCCTGAACGATTGCCGATCGGCGTCGATGTTTTTCAGGTTGCTGATGCGCAGATCAAGCGTACGGTCAATGTCCTGAGCCGTGATGAGCAGTTTCGACCAATCGCCGTGGTTCCGGGGCGACTTTTGCACCTCCGCTCGGATGCCGCGCCATTTTAGGCCGACGGGGACCATTGCCTGGTGGTCCCAGTTGTCCTTTTTTTCATGCAAGACATTAGGCACTGCTTTGACGACAAGCGGCTTGAGGATGCCGGCAATTTGGTCGAGGTCGGCCTGCGTCGTCGTCTGTGCGACAACCGATGCTGGCAGGAGAAGCAACATTGTGCCAACCGTTACCATCGGAATCTTCATGGCAATCCCACCGTGAGAATGACGAGCCGTAATCTCGTTATCGGAAATGTAGCCGCGTACCTCCATTGTAGAGCTTCGGCAATGAAGAAATTGCGCAAAACGAAATTTGAAAGGTCGAGATGCTGGTTTCGCGCGGAATACTCGGCGTGGTTGGTCGGTACGATAGTCCGCCGATATACTTCGCACGGTGGGCGATGTCGCATCTCCGAACGGATCAAGGCGATCCTGTGACGGTGGTGGCTCGGAAAAGCGTACAACTGCATGTAATCTTTGGAGCAACACGTATGAGCAATCCACGAAAAGTCGCCCTGGTCACCGGGTCCGCGACGGGCATCGGGCGCGCGGTGGCGGTGCGGTTTGCGAAAGCCGGGCTGGCCGTCGCGGTCAATTATTCGCGATCGGAGAAGGAAGCCGAGGAAACGCTAGCCGAGGTGCGAAAGTTCGGCGTACCGGGGATATTGTGCAAAGCGGACGTCGCAGATGAGTCGGCCGTGAAACCGATGATCGAACGGTGCGTGGGCGAACTAGGCCAGCTGGACGTGCTCGTGAACAACGCGGGGACGACGCATTTCATCGATCATGCCAATCTTGACGGCGTCACGGACAAGGTTTGGGACGACATTCTGGGCGTAAATCTCAAAGGTACATTCTACTGCTGCCGAGCGGCGCTGCCACATCTTCAAAAGACAGGTGGATCGATTGTCAATGTGACATCGGTTGCGGGCTTGCAGGGTCATGGCAGTTCGATCCCGTACGCGGCAAGCAAGGCGGCGGTGAACTGCATGACGAAGTCGCTGGCGCGGGCCTTTGGACCGAGTGTGCGGGTGAATGCCGTTGCCCCGGGTCCGGTGTTAACGCGTTGGCTGGCGGACCACATGGACCAGGTGGCGAGATCGCTGTCGATCACGCCGATGGGCCGTGCAGCTGTACCCGAGGATATCGCGGATGCGGTGATCTATTTGGCGCTGGGAACGAATTTGATGACGGGGCAGATCATGGTAGTGGATGGCGGGCGGACGATGTGAACCAACGGTTGCGTTGAGCGTTCGCGCACTGTCACGCGAACGCCACCGACGGCCGATTCTACTTGCGATGGCGGATTTTCGCCCGCATACGGCGTTTCTTGCGTCCAACCTTCCGGCGCCCGGCGCCACGACGTCTGCTTCCCATAGATATTTCTCTCAGCTAGAATCGAACAGTCGTTCGTTTGGGTGTGCGAATTCGATAAGCTTTCATGATACAATCTGGGCCAACGCAGTCAATACGGGCTTTGGCGAGAAAAGAGTAAATTGTTGCCGTGCCCATCATGCTCCGCAGGATTTCTCAGCCCGCCATCTGGTTCCCAAGCTCTGTTTTGGGAACCCACTTCTCCGAATCTCTGTTTCGCGAAGTCTGCAAGTATACGAGATTCGAGAGGCGAAACAGAGCTTTCTGTAATGCACGTTCCCAGGCAGGAGTTTGGGAACGTGAAACACTTGCGCTTTGGGAAAATCAATAGATCCTAATTGACCGTTTGGGAAATCTGAGCGACGGCGTCGAAAAATATCCGGACAGGCTCGCTCAGGGTCGATTTTGTCGAACTGAGGAAGGGTAGTTGTCCTTCGAGCGGATGAATTTGTCCGGTCAGAGCCCGAGCGCCAGCGAATGGCCGTTGCGTGCCCTTCGCTGGCGCTCGGGCTCCGAAAATGCGACAATCTCAATCGCCCGAAGTATCCTTTCCAGCTTTTTCCGAAAGTCAAAAATCACAGCCTGGGGGGCGTGGCGCCTACGGTAATTGATGGCGACTTTTGTCGGTCGCGTTCAATCCGTCAAGAGCATCTTGGCGATATTGGGTAATCCATGACGCCTTTCGCATGAACTTGAGGGAATCCCCCGAACAATTGGCACATCGTGGAAAATTGTAATGATTCTGACAGCTATTCTCGTTTTTTCGCCTATTCCGATTTGCGAAAAGGTAGCTAATCGGGAAATATTGATGTGTCGCACCGATTCAACCGATCAACGAAGAATAAACGATGGTGCGTTTCGACGCGGGACTGTGGTGAAGAGCGTTTCGGGGTTGCCGACGGGTTGTCGGCCCGCTATACTTTTCCTTCTGTCGAAGTTTCAGCGAAAGTCGTTGGACATTCATGCTTTAGGGTTCGGATTCGGGTGCTATGCGTTTCCATCTTATTGATCGCATCCTGGACTTGGAGCCAGGCAAACGGATTCGCATGGTGAAGAACCTCACCCTGGCGGAAGAGTACCTCGCGGACCACTTTCCAACTTTCCCGGTGATGCCGGGCGTGTTGATGTTGCAAACGCTGGTCGAAGGTTCCGCCTGGTTGCTTCGGGCGTTGGAAGACTTCAAGTACAGCGTGATCGTGTTACGTGACGCTCGCAACGTGAAGTATGGCAACTTCATGCAGCCGGGCAACAGCATGACGATCACTGTCGAGGTCGCTGACTATAGCCCGGAAAACCCGCTCGCCGTCTTCAAAGGCAAAGCCGAGATGGACGGGAGTTCCACCGTGTCGGCAAAGTTCACGGTAGGGCGCTACAACCTCAGAGATCGCAATCCCACGCTGCAAAGTGTGGATGACAAGATAATCGCCGATCTGCGCAGCCACTATCGTGTGTTGCGAGGCGAATTGGATTTCGGACAATCGTGAAACTCATAAGGGACGAACGAACATGCGATTGAAGGATCAAGTTGCAATCGTGACCGGCGGGAGCCGAGGCATCGGGCGGGGCATCGTCAAAGCCTTCGCAGCTGAGGGCGCTAAAGTTGCGTTCATTTACAAAGGCAATCAGGCCGCTGCGGACAGCCTGGTTGCGGAGGTTGCGCAGGCGGGCGGAATCGCCAAAGCGTTTCAGTGTGATGTCACGAATTTCGACGATGCGGAAAAAGTCGTCGAAGCGATTGAAAAGGATCTCGGGCTGGTCAACATCCTGCTGAATAATGCCGGCGTGATCCGCGACGGGCTGTTCGTTGGCATGAAGCTGGAAGAATGGAACACCGTCATCCAAACGAATTTGGGCGGCGTGTTCAACTTCTGTCACGCCGTGGCGATGAAGTTGGCCAGGCAACGCAAGGGCCGGATCATCAATATTTCGAGCGTCGCCGCCGATAACTCGAATCCGGGTCAAACGAACTACGCAGCCAGCAAGGGAGCCGTGAATTCGTTCACGCGTGCCTTGGCGGTTGAGTTGGCTGGTCGCGGCGTGACCGTCAACGCAATTGCGCCGGGATTCATTGAAACCGACATGACGGAAAATATTCGCAATAAAGCGGGCGACCTGATCAAGAAAATGATCCCGATGAAACGGCTCGGTCAGGCCGAGGACATTGCAAAAGTCGCCGTCTTTCTCGCCAGCGCGGATTCGGGATATATTACCGGCCAGATCATCAAAGTCGATGGCGGGCTGAGCCTCGGTGCCGTGGCGATGTAAAGGTAAGAAACGCGCTCGTCTTGGTAGGCGGGTGCGAAACAATAACGTAGGTGCTGTCTTTCTATTTTAGGAGGTTTTAATCATGCCGACTCAAGCCGAGATTTTCAAGAAAGTATCTGCCACGCTCGTTGAAGCATTGAACGTGGATCATGATGAAATTCAACCCACCTCGACGTTGCAGGGCGACCTCGGCGCGGAATCGATCGATTTCCTCGACATCGTCTTCCGCCTCGAGCGCGAATTCGGCATCAAGATTCCCCGCAACGAGCTGTTCCCCGAATCGATCTTCCAGGGCGACCCGGAGTTCGTCCTGAATGGCAAAGTGACGGAGAAGGGCTTGAAAGAGCTGCGTGAAAAAATGCCGTTCGCCGACATCGGCAAGTTCGAGCGGAACCCCGATATGACGGCGATTAGCGACCTCTTCACGGTCGATATGATTGCGAAGTACATCGAAGGCAAACTTGGCTCGAAGGCGTAATCGTCCTGTTTAGCCGCTCGCCTTTGGCGAGCGCGATCTGGGTGTCATTCACGACCTGCCCGCGCTCGCCAAAGGCGAGCGGCTAAACCGGGAAGAGGCTGTCATGCGTTGGATTTGGATCGACCGATTTGTCAAGTTCGAGCGAGGCAAATCGGCACGCGCAGTCAAGAAACTAAGCCTGGCTGAGGATTACTTTCAGCAGCACCTGCCCGGCTATCCGATCATGCCGGCCTGCTTTATCCTTGAAGGGCTCGCCCAAACCGGCGGAATTCTCGTCGGTGAGGCTAACGACTTCAAGGAAAAAGTCGTCCTCGCCAAGATCACCTCCGCGAAGTTTCATCGCGAGGCGTTGGCCGGCGAGACGCTGCTCTACGACACCGAGATCGTGACGCTTCGGCCTGAAGGCGCATCGATCGTCGGTAAAGTGTACACGCTGGCGCCGGGCCAAAGTATCGGCGAGCCGGCGAATCCGCCAATGGCGGAAGCAGAGATATTTTTCGCTCATCTGGATAAGTCGCGATCCCAGCAGTTGTTCGGCGACCTCAACTTCGTGTTCAGTGGCGAACTGAAACATCTGTTGGGCCTGGCCAAGGTAGCGGCCCAGCGCACGGACAGCGCAACCTAAATGGATCGAGCGATCGATCCTCACCGAAGAGCCGACGGCTCGGAATCTGTTGTTTGGGTGTGCCATGTCTGTTGCGAACCGTCGCGTTGTGCTGACCGGTATTGGCGTCGTGTCTCCAATTGGACTCGACGCCGCTTCGTTCTGGACCGCCTTGTCCGAAGGGCAGACCGGGATCCGACGAATTCAGGCATTTGACCCATCACCCCTGTCTACGCATTTTGCCGGCGAAGTTCTCAATTTCGACGTCAAAAAATACCTCGTCGGTAAGGAAGAGCGCAAACAGATTCGTGTCATGTCACGCACGATTCAGTTCGCTGTCGCCGCAGCTAATATCGCAATCGCCGAATCTAAAGTCGACAAGCAAAAACTGGATCCCACGCGGTTCGGCGTCGAGTATGGCGCTGGGCTTATCCCGTCGGAACTCGACGAACTCGGCCCGGCGTCGCACATCAGCACCGAGGCGAACGCCCACCCGACCGACCCGCGCGTCTGGGGCGAAAAAGGCATCGGCAGCATTCCCCCGCTCTGGATGCTCAAGTATTTGCCGAACATGTTGGCGTGCCATGTCGCGATTCTGCACAACGCGCAAGGCCCGAACAATTCAATCACCGAAAGCGAAGTCGCCAGTCTGCTCGCGCTGGGCGAATCGGTGCGCATTATCGAACGCAACCAGGCCGACTTCATGCTCGCCGGCGGCGCCGATAGCAAGATCACGCCTATGAGCATGGTTCGTCAGACCCTGTTCGGACAGCTGTCACGCGACAATGACTCTCCCGGCACGGCAGTGAAACCGTTTGATCGCCGACGCAATGGTCTGGCCCTCGCCGAAGGCAGCGGTGTCGTCGTCGTCGAGGAACTCGAACACGCCCAACGCCGCGGCGCCCATATTTACGCCGAAGTCATGGGGTTTGGCTCGGCATTCGATCGCGGGCTGACCGGCAAGGGACTGGCTCGCGCAATGCGCATCGCCCTGGCCCAGGCGAAGGTCTCGCCGGCGGACATCGATCATGTCAATGCCCATGGCCTTGGCTCGATCAAACTTGACGCTTTCGAGGCCCTCGCCATCAACGAAATCTTCGGCATGGGCACGACCGTCTGGTCGATCAAACCGAACTTCGGTCATCTCAGCGCCGGTTCCGGCGTCGCCGAGTTGGCAGGCAGCCTGCTCGCGATGAAACATGGGGTGCTGCCCGGCACGCTCAACTTCGCTGAGCCCGACCCCGCCTGCCCGGTGAATGTTACGTCCGAGGCGAGGCCAATTGCGAAACCGTATTTCATCAAGATCGGCTTCACCGACATGGGCCAATGCGCCGCCGTCGTTTGCCGAAAGTGGTGATCCTAATTTGTTTAGCCGATCGCCTTTGGCGAGCGCGATCTAAACGGTCGAGGTGCATGAGATCATGAGAAAACGCGTCGTGATAACTGGAATGGGTGCTGTGACGCCGTTGGGCTATAGCGTCAAGGAACTCTACGAGAACCAGGTCGCGGGCCAGAGCGGAGTGGATTTCATCAAACACTTCGACGCCGGCACGTTTCCGACGAAGTTTGCCTCGGAGTTGAAAGGATTCGACCTGGGAGCGTTTGTGAAGGATCCCAGTCGCTGGCAGAACGCTGGACCAAATGCACGCTTCGCAGCTGCGGCCACTCAACAAGCGATTTCGGACGCTGGCTTACTCGACAACATGAAAGTCGATCGCACGCGTTTCGGCGTATATCTCGGTTCCGGCGAAGGCATCCAGGATTGGTCGATCATGACCGAGTTGATGTCCGCTGCCTATGTCCCTGAAACGATGACGGTCGATCCGAGCGAGTTCATCCGCCGCGGCATCAACCGTTTCACCGCCGCCCACGAATACGAACAAGAGATGCACACGACGCCCGGCCATTTGGCCGATTATTTCGATCTCGAAGGGCCGAACTACAACTGCCTCACCGCCTGCGCCGCCAGCAGTCAGGCGATCGGCGAAGCGACCGAGATGATCCGTCACGGCGAGGCCGACATCATGGTTTCGGGCGGATCGCATAGCATGATCCATCCTTTCGGTATCACCGGATTCAACCTGCTTACTGCGCTTTGCACGGAAAACCGACATCCGCGGAAAGCGTCGAAACCGTTCGATTTGAATCGATCCGGTTTCGTCATCGGCGAAGGCGCCGGCATAGTTATCCTCGAAGAACTCGAACACGCCAAAAAACGCGGTGCGCGTATCTACGCCGAGATGTCGGGTTACGGTTCAACCTGCGACGCCTTCCGTTTGACTGACAGCCATCCCAACGGACGCGGCGCCATCGCCTGCATTCAAGGATCGCTGGATGACGCGCGACTGACGCCGGAAGCCATCGGCTACATCAACGCGCATGGCACGAGTACGCAGGTCAATGATCGCGTCGAAACTCTCGGCATCAAGACGGTATTCGGACCACAGGCGTACAAGGTTCCCGTAAGCAGCAGCAAGAGCATGCTTGGCCACCTGATCGCCGCGGCTGGCGCGGTCGAGTTAATTACGTCGGTAATGACGATATTGCGCGGCGTGTTAGTGCCGACGATCAACTACGAAACGCCCGATCCCGAATGCGATCTCGATTATGTGCCCAACGTGGCCCGCGAGAAAAAAGTCGATCACGTGCTCAGCAATAGCTTCGGGTTCGGTGGCCAGAACGTTTCGCTCGTGGTCAGTCGATTCATCGAATAGACATCACTACAAACGGTCATTATCGAAGGCATCAAGATTGAAATCTTACGCCGTGAGATATCGATACGGACGGCGAAGTCCAGGGAATAACGCGTGGAATGGCTTTGGATCAGTTTGGCCGTCCTATCAGCGATTCCTGTAATTGCGCTGCTAACTTTCCACATGCACGTGCGGCGAAATTACCTCAGCGTCGTGATGCGTATCTTTCAGGAGAAGCCTCTCTTCATGGTCCCATTCGGCAAGCCGATTCCGGACGCCGAGGAGATCACGCTGACCACGCCAGATGGTTTGAAACTCAACGCCTGTTACCTGCACACCAAGCAACCACGCAAGGGTGTGATAATGTTCGGGCTAGAGTTCGGCTCAACGAAATGGTCGTGTGGGCCGTACACGGAGTTTCTGCTCGAGGCGGGCTATGACATCTTCACCTTCGAGCCGCGTGGCCAAGGTTCAAGTGTCGCCAAGGACGGCTACCAACCGTTGCAATGGGTCACTGAGTTTGAAATCACCGACTATCAGACCGCTTTGGCGTATCTAAAAACGAGGCCGGATAAAGGCGAGCCTGGTGTAGGGCTGTTCGGCCTGAGCAAAGGCGGCAGCGCCGGACTCATAGCTGCGGCGGGCGATGAGTTCATTCGCTGCTGTGTCGTCGATGGCGTCTTCGCTGTCGACACTACCGTCGTGCCCTACATGTATCAGTTCGTGATGATCTACACCAAGATTCCGTTTGCCATCCGATATATTCCAACCTGGTACCTTCGACACGTGCTGCGGCTGGTAATTCGGCGAGTCGAACGCGAACGCGGGTGTAAGTACGTAAACCTGGAACCGTTTATGCGGAAGCTTTGCCCAAGGCCGCTGTTAATGATTCACGGCGGCGGCGACAACTATATCAAACCCGATATGGCCAAAAAGCTCTTTGCCTTGGCGAAAGACCCAAAGGAATTTTGGCTCGTCGAAAAGGCCAAACACAACCAGGCGATTCATCTCGCCGCCGATGAATACAAACGCCGGGTGCTTGAGTTTTTTGATAAACATCTGACAGGCGCCGTTTAGGATCACCGGCTCCGTACTATTGTGGAATGGGTTCGGCAAGCCCAGGGATGAGGTACTCCAAACCCCATAGGCATCAACTTAGGGAACTCAGGCCAGGCAATCAAATTTGAACCACAGAGGCACAGAGGACACTTAGAAAATACGAAGAATGGGAGAAGAAGAAGGCACGCAGAATCGTAAGAATTCCAAGTCATTATTCCGCGCATTTTCTCTGTGTCCTCTGTGCCTCTGTGGTTAGTCTGCGTTTTTCTGACACTGATTCCTTAAGTTGGTGCCTATGGGGTTTGGAGTACCTCACCCCTGGGCTTGGTTGCAGGATCACCATTCATGCTCAATTGGCTCCTTCGAAATCTGATTGTCAAAATCGCTGCGATACCCATCCGCCGCCGCCTCGCCGCCTTCGAGGCCGCCACGCATGATCCCGTCGCTACGCAGGCAGCCCTGCTCCAACGCATCCTTCGCCATCACGCTGGTACAGCCTTCGGCAAGGACCATCGCTTCTCCTCGATGCTCACTCTCGACGATTTTCGCAATACCATCCCCGTGCGCGGGTATGACTATGTCGAACCGTACATGAAACGCGTCATCCAGGGCGAGACCAACGCCCTCCTCGCCGACGCGAAAATCCACATGTTCGCCATGACCAGCGGCACGACGGCGACACGCAAGTTCATCCCCGTCACCGACCAGTACCTCGCCGACTACAAGCGTGGTTGGAACATCTGGGGCCTCAAGGTCTATCGCGATCACCCCGAAGTCCGCCTGAGGCCGATCGTGCAACTCTCCGGCGATTGGCAGGAATTTCACACCGATGCCGGCGTCCCGTGCGGCGCCGTCACTGGGCTCACTGCCCAGATGCAAATGTGGATCATCCGCCGAATCTATTGCGTTCCCGCGATCGTCGGCACGATCAAAGACGCAGCGGCGAAGAACTACCTCGCACTGCGCCTGAGCGTGCCACGAAAAGTCGGCATGATTATCGCCGCCAACCCGAGCACACTCGTCAACATGGCCCGCGGCGGCGATCAGGAAAAGGAAACGCTGATCCGCGACATCCACGACGGTACGCTCTCGACAAAGTTCGACATCGCACCCGAAATCCGCGCCGCCGTCCAGAGTCGGATCGCCAAGGCCAACCCTGACCGCGCCCGCCAACTCGAAGAGATCGTGCGCCAAACCGGCACGCTTTATCCAAAAGACTATTGGCCGACGGACTGTTTGATCGGCAACTGGATGGGCGGCAGCGTCGGCGCTTACCTCCGCCATTATCCCAAATACTACGGCTCCACGCCCGTCCGCGACGTCGGCCTCATCGCCAGCGAAGGTCGCATGACCATCCCCGTCGGCGATGGCACGCCCAGCGGCGTTCTCGACATCACTTCGCACGTCTTCGAGTTCATCCCCGAAGAAGAAGGCTCAAGCCCCAACCCGACCGTCCTCGCCGCCCACGAACTGCAAGAAGGCCGAACCTATTACATCCTGCTCACGACCGACTACGGCCTCTACCGTTACAACATTTTCGACGTCGTCCGCTGCACCGGCTTCTTCAACAAGACGCCGCTTCTTGAGTTTCTGAGCAAAGGCGCCCATTTCGCGAACATCACCGGCGAGAAGGTTTCGGAATACCAGATCACCGGCGCGATGACCGAAGTGCTGCGCAACCTCAACTTGAACCTCACCTCCTACAGCGTCGCCCCGTGCTGGGACGATGAGATGCCCTACTACGGCCTATTCGTCGAACGCGGCGACATCGCCTCGCGCGACGACGGCGCCAAGCTCACGCAAGCTCTCGAGCATGCCCTCGCGCGTGTCAACATCGAGTACGCCAGCAAACGTGATAGCCAACGCCTTGGCCCGATGCGGCTCTTCGTCATCCCGACCCACGCCTGGCAGCAATGGGACCGCCAGCGCCTCGCCAGAAACGGCGGCGCCGCCGAGCAGTACAAACACCCCTGCCTAATCCCCGACCCCAAATTCCGCGACACGATCACCGTCGAGGAAGAGATTCGCATCCACGCCCCATAGCGAATAATCGTCCGTTCCCCTTCCGAAATGTGCTCTTGTCGGTAGCATCAGTATTGACGCCGCCGACAAAAGTCGCTTTACGAGCCGGAAGCGTAAGCGACGGACTGGAGAAATCCGTCGCTTACGCTTCCGGCTTGTATTTTTGTCGGTGGCGTCACCCATGACGCGACCGACAAAAGTCCGCGTTTGCCGTGGACATCACGCCCTGGGAGCGTGATGTCCACGATAGGATCGAACGCCGGGAGAATCCAACGATGTCTGCTTATTGGACGCCGACCTTTCAGAACCATTTCCAACGCTTTTTTCAGAAGCCATTCGACGTACAGACCTTCCACTCGACGGACAATTATGCGTTGAAGGTTGCGACGTACGACTGGGGCCTGCCTGGCTTTCGGGTCTATGCGTCACTCGGGCTTGCGGATTTGTTGGCGCGTCATGACAGCGACGTGATCGGCGAAATCATCCTCTGCGTGGACCTGGCCGATGCCGAAGTTCAGCGGATTTTTGTGCATGCGTTGTTCACGATTCTGCAACACAATGTTCTGCTCGATTCCCGTTTCGCGATCGGCTTCGCCGGCATGAGTCCCGCCTTCGCACGTCGGCACAATCGCACGGCACTGTTCGTGACGCGCACGCTCAAGCTCGATTCGCAATTTGATAAAGTCGAAGGCGACGAAGCCGGCGCTCGCGTCTTCCAGGCGTTTTTTCTCGCGCCGCAGGAGGACGAATTCCTCGCGAATCACAGCCCGCACGAATTCGAGCAGCGGTTTTGGCCGCCCTTCGGCGAGGAGATGTACGACGACGAGTTGTCCGCACTGCCCGAATCGCCGGAGCAGCAAGCGAATTGGATGCAGAAAACCCACGAGAAGAAAATGCACGCAATGCGCTCGCTGAACATCCGTCGCCCGCTGTGCGTGTGAGCATGGATGCAAGCTCAAGGGTGAGGTACTCCGAACCCTTGGGATACGCCGGGTGATCCCAGAGGTTCGGAGTACCTCACCCTTGGGCTTATGTCCTCAATTCGCGCGCAGCAACCGCTCCATCACTGCATCGGCGACGCATTTGCCTGAGCGCGTCAGGTGCACGTTTTGCCCGTCATCCGCCAACAGATTGTGACCGCATAAATCGTGGATCGTGCCGCCGACCAAACTATCCAGCGCGAATCCGGTCTGCTCGAAATACTGCTGTCGCTCGATGCCGATCGCACGGCGAAGTTGCACGGCAATTGTCTCAAACGCCCGATCGCGTGGTTCCAGGCGTTCGGATTGAAACGTCGGCGACTCCCCGGCTTGCAAGCGTTGGATGTACGCATGAAAATCGCGCGTGTTCAACTCACGCACGCCATCGACATATCGCGCCGCCCCGACGCCGAAACCGTAATGAGCATGATTCGCCCAGTAGGTGTGATTATGTCGGCATTGGAAACCGAACCGAGCGAAATTCGAGATTTCGTAGTGCTCGAACCCATTCGCTGCGAGCGTGTCCATCGCTGCCGTATAGAAGTAATATTCGGTCTCTTCATCAAGCGCACGGACATCGCCTTTCTCGCGTTGCTTCCAGAGCCGCGTGCCTTTTTCGTAGGTCAGGCCGTAGGTCGCGAAGTGCATTGGCGCCAGGGCGATCGCTTGACGCATGTCGTCCTGCCATTGGTCGAGCGTCTGCGTTGGCACGCCGAAGATCAGGTCGATCGAGTAGTTGGGAATGATCGGCTGCACAAACTCCACGACTCGGGCGACATCGTCCGGAGCGTGATCGCGTTCGAGAATGCGCAACAGCCCCGGTTGGAACGATTGGGCACCGAGACTGAGCCGATTGACGCCGAAATCAGCGAGCAGCTGGACCTTCGCGCGGTCCAGTCTACTCGGATTCGCCTCGACCGCAAACTCATGGCCGGCGTTCAACGGCAGCCAGGTTCGCACTAATTGCAACAAGCGTTCGAGAATACGGATCGGCAGATAGGTCGGTGTCCCGCCGCCGAAGAACAGTGTGTCCACGGGGCGTGGCGTGCCCAGCGATTGGAGTTCGCTCTTGAGGGCATCGAGGTACGCATCCATCCGGTCGTCTTTGCCAACCGCGACGGCGAAATCGCAATAGCCGCAATGATGGGCGCAAAACGGAACGTGGATATACGCCGCCCGAGGCTCAAGCCACGGCGGACGTTGTTGGGTGTGAATCGACATGAGGCGATTATAGTCGTTGGCGACTTAGAAAATCGAGCTATTCTGCACGCGGTCGAGTTTGCCTGATCCGAGCCTGAGCGCCAGCGAAGGGCCAAGCGGCGCCCTTCGCTGGCGCTCAGGCTCGGATCATCTCTGGAATTCACTACACCGCAACGGCGGAGTCGTCCTCGACTTCGTGATGGGCGGTTTCGACGAACTGGACGTGGTCCTTGTGGATGTCGCATTCGATGCGTTGCTCCTCGAGCCATTTGCGGATTTGGAATTCGAGCGTCTCCTCACGGATTCCCTGTTCGCTCTGTACGAGGATTCTAAGCTCGCAGACAACGTCGCCGTCGTTCGCGAGAACGTCAATAACATTCCTCCGCACGGCGTCAAATTGCTCGGGTTTGAGTCTCAGCTGCAATTCGGCTCGCTTGACCAGGTTGTTGGTGATTTTTCGATGTTCCTTCAAGTACTGCTGCACGCGATGCACGTGATTCATCAGGCGGAAACAGCGGCGGAAAATTTCGAGCGACACCTTCAGCCCCGTGATAGTCGCTTCCTGCTGGTCGATCACCAGCGTGATACCGCCCCAAAGAGGTACGAATGAAAGCGCGGCCGGAATGAGAAGGTATTCATTTGTTGCCCGGTCAAGGCGTAGCCCATTTCTACGAGCGCGGTCTTGGCTTTGATGACAAACTGTTCACGTTGCGAAAAAACCACCGATTGCGTTTCCTGGCGAAGATGGAAGACGGCGACGAAAAGCCAAACGATCAACCCACACACCAAGCCGATCGAGAGGTAACCAGGCCCATCCCATCGAGCGTCGTGCATCCAGGCGACGAGACTGGCGATGACGAGCGTAGTACCGATGAGGACGACGATCGCGAGAATCGCAACGAGTGTGAAGCGGAAAAGCGTCGTCCCAGGCGAGCGTGGTTGAATCTTCATGGTCCACCTTGCAGGCGCATGTGGATTATTCTCTACCGCAAGTGTAGCTCGCAAAATGCCAGGAGATGGAAATATCTGCGTTTTCCGCTTGAGGCTTCGTTTTTCTTTTTTGCATATAGCCCGCCGTTAATGGCGGGCTATATGACTAGTCACGCAACACGCCTGTTCACTTCGCCTCAAGCGCCTTGCGGATGGCGTCCTGAAAATCAGCACTGTCCGGTTCCACGTCGGCGGCGAAACGGGCGAGAATTTCACCGTTGCGGCCGATCAGGAACTTCTCGAAATTCCAGCGGATCGGACCGGCGTGTTTCGGGTTGGTCTCCTTCGACGTCAAGAACTGAAACAGCGGAGCTGCGTTCTTGCCGTCGATCTTCACCTTGGCGAATAAGTCGAACTCAACGCCATATTGTTTCTGGGCGAATTTCTTGATGGCGGCCTCGTTGGCGGGTTCTTGAGCGCCGAAATCGTTGCACGGAAACGCAAGAATTGCCAGCCCGTCTTTGCCATGTTTCTTGTACAAGTCCTGTAGCGGCCGATACTGCCCTGTGTAACCGCACTCGCTGGCGACATTGACGAGCAACAGAACCTTGCCCTTGTACTTGGCAAGGTCCAGTGTCTTCCCGTCGATGTTGCTGACCTTGAACTGGTAAACGTTAGGCTTTTCGGTCGATTTTGCGGTTTGTGCTTGCGTCATGACCGGGATACCGAGGGTAAGCGCGAGGGCGAACATCAGTTTATTTTGCACGATTCACTAACCTTTCACAAAAATTTAGGAATAAGGGATTCGGAAGCAACGACTGCCGTTAGTTTATGAGGTCCAGCAAATAGCCTACAGTGTGCCGCGTGCTTCTTGCTCGCGTTCGATGGCCTCGAAGAGCGCCTTGAAGTTTCCTTTACCGAAGCTTCGCGCACCACGGCGTTGGATCACCTCGAAGAACAGGGTCGGGCGATCGGCGACGGGCTTCGTGAAGATTTGCAGCATGTACCCTTCGTCATCGCGGTCCACCAGGATGCCGAGTTCCGCCAGCGTGTTCATATCCTCCTTGATCGCTCCGACCCGCGATGGCAGCATGTCATAATAGCTCTTTGGAACACGCAGAAACGATACGTCGTTCTTTCGCATGGCGACAACGGTGTCGATGATGTTGTCGGTCGCCATCGCGATATGTTGCACGCCCGGGCCGCCGTAGAACTGGAGAAACTCGTCAATCTGCGATCGGCGTTTGGCCTTCGCGGGTTCGTTGATCGGGAACTTGATGCGCCCCGTGCCGTTCTCGACGACCTTCGACATCAGAGCGGAGTATTCGGTGGCGATGTCCTTGTCATCGAAATGAACAAGCTGATGGAAGCCGAGCACGTCCTGGTAGAACTTGACCCAGTCGTTCATCTTGCCTTCTTCGACATTGCCGACGATATGATCGATCGCCTTCAAGCCGACTGGATGAAAAGTGGATGACTGATAGCGTTCCGGGTCGATCGGTTTGAAGCCCGGCGAGAAGACGCCCTTGTAGCGATCGCGATTGACGAAGGTGTGCGTCGTATCGCCATAGGTGCGGATGGTGGCGTACTCGTAGACGCCGAACTCGTCTTCGAGCGCCTGCGGCGGCGAGACGGCCTCGGCGCCACGACGAACGGCTTCGTTGAAGGAGTAGGCGACATCTTCGACATCGAGCGCGATGTCTTGCACGCCGTCGCCGTGCTGGATGAGGCGTTGCGAATCGGGATGCCGCCAGGAAAGTGCGGAGACGAGTACGAAGGTGATATGCCCCTGGCGAAGGACGTAGCCCGATTCGTGCTTCTGCCGCGTCTCCAGGCCGGCATAGGCGACGACGTCGAACCCGAAGGCGTTGCGATAGAAATACGCCGACTGCCGAGCGTTACCCACGAAGAGGCGAACGTGGTCGATTCGGCGAAGCGGGAGGGTGTCTTTGGTGGTCATGTTGTATCATCTCAAGCCCCAAGATGAGCGGAGCGATTCTTGGGGATTACAGAATGTCCAGCGGAAATGATGCGACGTAGATTTCGATTTGGTCAAATCGTTCACACAACGACGATTTGAAAATCAGAAAGAACTCACGATTTTCGGGCGTGTCCTCAACATCAACCACGATCCGACGCGTTTCGTCCTCATATCGCGTTCCATCGTGGATCCAAATTCCATGAACGGCACCCGAGGCAATCGAAACGGCATCGAACCGTTCGATCAGTTCTTCGCGCGTTTGATGGAACTTTTCGTCTTCGATGAAGCGACCGTCGTTATACTTTAGCGGCAGTAGCATCTCGTAACGCCTTCTCTGCATAACCGAGACCTCCGCGACCGAGTTCCAGGTAGGTGATGCCCATATCATTCAAGAGTGCCAATGCTGGTTCGGGAACGATATAGACTTCGTCCGCGAAACACAGAATTCGTCCGCGACCGCTCATCTTCATGAGTGCCTTCGCGCTTTCTTGCTTGTCCGGGATTTGGATTTTTATCATTTGCATGGATGCGTACTCCACCGATTGCGTGACGATAGATATTATATCATGACATACCCGAAGGTGTCGCGATTCATTTCCAGCGCTTCCTCCAGGGCATCGCGCAGATTTTCGAGCAACTCGTCACGAGTATGCCCCTGAGAGTTGACGCCAGGAACTTCCTCAATCCAGCCAATCCACCATTCGCCGTGCTGCTGGACTACGGCGCTATACATCATCGCCATATGATTTCTCCTTTGATCGGATTATACCATACTTATCCCAAATCGCCGCACCAGGCTCTCGATCTCGCTACGTAAAAATGGCAGCGACGGGATCACGAACAGGTGGTCTTGCATGCGCGAGGGGTCGTAGTCGGTCGCGATCACTTCATCGGTCACGAACGGCCTGCGGATAACTTTGCTCGAATAGAGTGCGAAGGGAATCTCGCCCGTGGACGAGAGAATACCGGCCCCGAAAACCTTGACGCTATCCGCTTCTTCGATCAGGCCGAACTCGATGCTGAACCAACTGAACCGCTTCAGCGCCAGCACCTGGCGAGGGTCGGGCGTGGCATTGGCCGCGCGGGCGATCAATGTCAGCACCTCCGCGTAGTCCGGATTCATGAGCGCCGGCACGTGGCCGAGACAATCGTGGATCATGTCCGGTTCCGGCGTGAACTCAGGGTGCGAACCGTGCCGAATGAACTGCGTTACCGGGAAGCCTCGCTTGGCAATGTACGAGTAAAAAGTGCGATACGCGATCGGCCCTTCGGCGGGAACCAGGTGCATGTTGTTGGCGGTTTTGAGTTGTCTGCTGATCGTTTGCAATTGCGGAATCTCGTTCTCGCTGATGCCGAGTGCCCCCTTGCCCTGCAGATAGATCGCGCAGGCATGCAGATCGTGCAGCGCATGGAGCTTGCTGCTAACATCCTGCCAGATGCGCGTCTCCTCGGCGTTGTAGGCGAGCAACGGCGGTTCATGCCCGGCCAACCGCTGCTGCCGACATTGCTCGAACAACGCCTTGCGCCGCTGAACATACGCGACGTCAAGCTCGCCCGGATGGCCCGGTTCCAACTCCAATTTCGTCGGGTCCGGCGGCTCAATCATCGTCCGTGCGTCAATTTCCACGCCGTATTCGACGAGTGTGGCTGCTTCCTTCATGACATTGGTCCCCCCAATCGGTTCTCCAGGCGAGCGGATCAGCCCCAATGTAATTGTAAACCAGATCGAGGCTCGCCTACAAGGTTTTGGAAATGAAAATGAAAGCCCAAGGGTGAAGTACCCCGAACCGTTGGGATCCCAGAGGTTCGGAGTACCTCACCTCTGGGCTTACGAGAGCCGAACGGTCGCTACGAATGACATGCGAAATGTCGGATGACTACCGCAGGCCCGGTTGCCCGGCAATCGGCGATGCGCGGAAATCGAGCGATCGACGTGCGATGCGACGAAACTCCGGCAACGTCTCGTCCACAATCTGCACCGTCAGTTGATAAGTGCCCGCCGGAAGATTCGGTACGTAGAAACTGTAATTGCTGTAAAAATCAGTGAGCCGAGTCGCTCGACGATGGGTCGTTTCCTGGCGATCAAAGCTGTGCGACCAGACTTTGCGGTTGTTGTTGTCGTGCAGCTCGATGGTGCAGGAAAGCTTCGTCACATAGTCGTCGTCCTTCGTCGGTTCGCTGACGAAGTTCTTCAACTCGACGTAAAGCTGCACCAGCTCCCCCGGACGATTTTCCACGCCCGTGAGGAACGTATGATTATTCGGCAATGCATCGTATGCACCGAACGCGCGGATGCGCTTGCAATAGCACATCCGCGCTATTTGCAGCTCACTGCGCGGCCTGATCTTTTGCAAGAAACCTTGCAATTGCTGATCGATGATGGCGATTTCCTGCGGCGACATTTCGTCGAGCGATTTCTTGACGAATAACGTCAACGGCGGCAGCAATCGCAAGAAAATCTCCTGGGTGTCCTTGTCGTAGATCTGCAGGTACTTAATGGCTTCGCGAGGCCGATCGGTGATCATCAATTCGAGTGCGCGCAGCAGGGCAACGTGATCGCGCTTGCCATCGGTCGCCTGCACGGGCATGATAGGTGATTGCGGTTCGCTGGCCTGCTTTACGGGTGGTTCGTGTTCGATAGAAGTGAGAGCCGTAGCGCCGATGATCACCGGTTTCGCTGGTTCATCGGGCTTGCCCTTGTTCTCCAGCTTGAACAGGGCCGTCGGCCTACCGATCACGGAGTCTGGCAACCGCGGGCCGAGCGGCAGTTTGGTTTCGATCTTGATCTCACGTGAGTTATCGGAGCTGATGCTGGGCGGCGTGATCTCTAGGGCTTTCGCCCGTGGCATGCGCTCTGCTGGGCCTTGGATTTCGCTGGCGGCATCGTAAATCTTCTTCGGATTGCTGGCGGGTTGCTGCGAATGCGGAAAATGCCTACACCCCGGCAAGATAGCCAGTTGCGCGACAGTGAACAGAATAACGCCTGCAATCGTCCGGGTCATCGTATCCTCGGCCAGCCCGAATCCGCGCAACAATTCCAAGCGCGGAGGTGGCGGTTGATAACGAATAAACGCCGGCAGGTCAAGGCCGAGGATGGAATGCAACCAAGTGTCCCAGGGCAGTTTGATTATTCAGCCTGCGGCACGCCGAGAAGGTTCAGGGCTTGGGAAAGGCAATTTCCCATCCTTCGTATGGCGGCGGCAAGGCTGAACAATCAAACTGCCCTGGATATTCTACGAAGTCTACCGTCAGCACGGGAGACACGCACATGACTCCTATTCGCCGAGATCGAAATGCGATCCGACTGTTGATCCCGCCCGAAGTGATCCCGATCCTTCGTGAACTGCAAGCGAAGCAACGCTTGCGGGAACCCGGTATCGAGGGCGAGGATGTTGTCGATCTTTATTATGGCATGGGACCGGCGTATCATCTTGCGTTCGATGGGCGGGTGATTTGTGATGAAACGGACTGGTCCGGCGACCCAAACTATGAGGTCGCCGACGCGAAGAAGGCTTGGTATATGATCGCAATTGGAGCGAATGGTTTCGATTGCCCCTTACTCAGATCGCTCTTGCCAAAGCGGCCACCGACGGCAGTCACTTGTATCTTCTGCCAGGGGACGGCTTTGGTGGGGATTCCCAATCAGTGGTTCGTCTGTCCGCTCTGCGATGGCCTGGGCTGGCGCATCCCCGGCGTTGCCTATTGAGAACTACGCAACCTCACGATTGCGCGACGAATCCGAATTCTCACGAATTCGGCTACAGGCGTCGGCCTCGCTGACTTCTCCCCTTTGCGCCTTTGCGTGAGCTTTTCTTAAAATCGCTTGACCGTGGGCCGGGAACCGCGATAATTTCTCCATCACCCCTACCATCTTGCCTTTCCCGAGGATTTGACATGCCGGCCGTCTCCACTTTTCGCTTCGCTCTGGCCATGCTGTTTGGCATCGCCCTGATTCCCCCTCAAAATAACGCGCGCGCGGACAACTGGGAGCGCTTTCGCGGCCCGAACGGCAGCGGCGTATCCGACGACAAGAACATCCCGACCAAGTTCAGCACAAAAGAGAATGTGCGCCTCAGTATCCCGCTCACCGGTACGGGCAACTCCGGGCCAATCGTCTGGGGCGATCGCCTGTTCCTTCATGGTGCCTCCGACGACGCCATGCTCCGCTGGTTGACCTGCTACGACACCACGAACGGCAAAGAGGTCTGGAAGAAGACCATCCCCGGTAAGAGCGTCAAATTTCGCTTCGACAGCTCGCACGCCTCTTCCACGCCGACCACCGATGGCGAAGCGGTTTACGTCTCCTATTGGAACGGTAAAGACAACATCGTCACCGCTTATGGCTTCAAGAAGGGCGAAGAGCTTTGGAGCCGAAATCTTGGTGAATTCATCAGCCAACACGGTGCCGGGGCATCGCCCGTCATCTACAAGGACAAGCTGATTGTCGCCAACGACAAGGATTCGCATTACGACATCAAGACGCTGCAAAGGCCCGTTGCGAATCCCTCGACGCTGTACGCGTTCGACAAGAAGACCGGGCAAACCGCCTGGGAAATTAAACGCGAACCATTTCGCGCTTGCTACTCCGCGCCGTTCTTCCTCGAAGGCAAAGGCAAGGCGACCGAAATGATCGTCACCAGCACGACCGCCATCACCAGCTACGACCCCGACAACGGCGGCGTCAACTGGACCTGGAAGTGGTCGTTCCCCAAGATGCCGCTCCGCACCGTGGCGTCCTCGACGTTCGCCAACGGCATCCTCATCGCATGCAGCGGTGACGGCTCTGGCGATCGCCATATGGCCGCCGTCGCTCTCAATGGTTTCGGCAAGGAAGCTCGGCCCGACCAGCTCTGGAAAAATGAAAAAGACTTTCCCTACGTCACCTGCCCGTTGACGCGCGGTGAGCATGTCTATTTCGTCAACGACGGCGGCTACGCGGGATGCTATGTGCTGAAGACCGGCAAGAAGGTCTGGCAGGAACGCATTCCCGACGCCAAGTTCTACGCCTCGCCGCTGCTCATTAACGGCAACATCTACGCCGCCAGTGACCAAGGCGACATCTACGTCATCGCTGCCGAGCCGACCGCATACAAGCTATTGGCGCGAAACATCCTCGGCGAACAGATCATGACGACGCCCGCCGTCGCGAATGGCACACTGTACATTCGCACGAAATCGAATCTCTATGGATTCGCGACGAAGTAATCATTTCTCTCGTTTAGCGCTCGCTGCACGTCGCGCGAGCGCTAAACGGCAAGCGGAATCGCCTCAGCTGCTCGCGCTGCGGTAGCGCTTCATCGCCGATCGGAATATCCATCGGCTCACCGTCACCGCGATCACGCTTGCCGACAACGTGAAGCACACGATCCGCCAGTCGATTCCCCGAACCATCACTTCCGCTGGCACATTCGTCACCAGCATGATCGGCACAACGAACGAAAAGAAAAGTCCCGCGGGCGACGCCAAGCGCCCCTCAAAGATGCTGCGCGGATGCCGCATCAGCGTCGTGAACAGCCACCACATTTCAAACAAACTTTGGTTGCGCATCGTCCAAATCGATGCCGACATCAAGGCCACGAGCATGCCATACGCCAAAGCGGCGCCGCAGGCGAACATCAGCAGGAACAACGCCACCGCTGGTAACGTGACCGGGCGTTCGCCGAGCCATAGCGCGCCGGCCATGACGATAAACCCAAGCACGACATTCGGCGCACAAGCCCAGTCGATCTTTCGGCAACTGATCAGGAACTGTTCGTCGATCGGCTTGAGCAGAAAGAAGTCGAGGTCGCCCGAGCGCACCAAGTCGGCGAACTCGTTGCAATTTTCCAGGAACAGCGTCTCGATCAACCCGCCCATCGCGAAGTAACAGCCGATGAAAAAGAGGTAGTCGAATTCACTCCAGTCGGCGATGGTCGTCGTTTGCCGAAAGATCGTGAAGTTGAACACGAGCAAGATCGCCAGCCAAAGCAATTCGACGAAGACTTTGACGAGGAAGTTAGTGCGAAACGCGAGTTCGCCGAGGAGGCTGAACTTGGCCAGCGACAGCCACAGGCGAGCGTAACGCGCGAGCGTCGTTGCAAGGTGTTCCATGAAGATAGGCTATTCGCAATCGGTGTTGGTGTTCGCAAATTCTTACGAGGTCGTACGGATTGGGCGAAGTTTTTTTCGATGGCTATTTTGGGCGCGTGCGATTCGGCCAAGTTCGCGTCCGTCACTTGCCTATCACCAACCAAAAGCCTTCATTTTGGTTGAAGAGTTTCGTTCATACCCAACCTCCCGAGATATCGACTGGTCGTACGTTTGGCGGGCCCGTCACTTTTGGCGCCTTACGTGTGTCGTCCGTCGCTAGCATTTCTTGATTCCAGGATGCGGGGGAGATTTGCTTGATCGCATCGTCAGAATGCGATACCATTTCCCACATCCCAATTCAGATTTAATGGTTCACGAGTTTTATTGATGATCGAAATCAAGTGCTCGACGTGTCGGTCCCAGCTCATTGTTGACGACGACTGGGCAGGCCGTCTGTTGACCTGTCCGGATTGCGATGCCAAACTCCGCGTGCCGAGTTTTCCGTGGCAAACGCCGCGACGAAGCGACATCGTCGTGCGATTGACAGGACAGGGCCGCTTGATTCTGGTTGACATGATTACACTGCCGATTCTCGTGGACGGGCTTCAGGTCGGCGAAGGCTCGGTGAAGAAGGGGTTCGACGTTGTCGTCCGAATGCCGGCCGGCAAACACACGGTGGCAATTGGGCCGGCCTCGCACGAGGTGGACGTGCCGAGGGACGACTATTGCGAGATGGAATTCGAGTTTAGCAGAATGTGGGGAAAATACTCTCTGCCGCCGAGGGTGCGAAGTGTCGATGCCGAGGAAGCAAACGATTGGCCCACAACGAGGGACGGGACCAAGCCCGTCGAGCTGGTGGTTGAAGAGGGAGGCATCGCACCGCACGACCAGGCCGTGCTCGACGAACTCGAACGACTCGATACACAGAAGGCCGGGTGGGGAGCGTCGATTGCTTGGTTGGTGGTCTCGCTCCTGTTATACATGGCGGCAGCCCGGATACAGGATATCTGGGATCAGCTCCTCATCATCATTCCAGTGCTCGCCTTTCACGAGGCCGGCCATTATCTGGCGATGCGCTGTTTCGGGTACCGCAATTTGCGCATCTTTTTCATTCCGTTCTTCGGGGCAGCGGTATCGGGGAAGCATTACAACGTCGCGGGTTGGAAAAAAGCCGTCGTCGCGCTGGCGGGACCGATACCAGGAATCGTGGCGGGATCCATCCTCGGCGTGGTCGGGCTGATCGCAAACGAGCCGACGGTCATCAACGTGGCGATGCTCATGGTCATACTCAATGGCTTTAACCTCCTGCCGTTCGTGCCGTTGGACGGCGGCTGGGTCCTTCATGCGGTCTTGTTTGCACGGCATCCGGTTCTCGATATCGTTTCCCGCGTCATCGCCGGCCTATGCCTGATTGGCGTGGCGTACTTCGCGGACGCCTGGTGTATCGTCGCAGTCGGTGTCCTGATGTTGCTCGCTGCGCCGTTCGCCTATCGCATGGCGAGCATCGCCCAGCGGCTCGGCCAAGAGGGATTGGTAACTCGCTCGGACGACGGCGATTCAATTCCGCGCGAGGCCGCATTGCAAATCCTGGCGGAACTGCATACCATTTTTCCGCCGCAAACGCCGGCCAAGGCGATGGCCCAACACATTGCTACCGTCTTCGAGTCGTTCAACGCGGAACCGCCGGGTGCACTGGCTTCGACCGCGTTGCTGTTTGTCCACGCCGGTGGTTTCATCATGGCGCTCGTCATGGCCATCGCCATCGCGACGATCCAACATTGGCCGGGCTAACCAGACCATTCACCACAGTAATCCATTCGTAGAGAGCAGACACGCATTTTCCTGATGTTTTTCTCCGTGCCTTTGTACTACTATTCGAGCTAATTCTGCGTAGCCTGCGAAGAATTCAGCCACGGACGCACACGGAATGAACACGGGAAAAGACACCCATTGAATACACTGCCCTTCCTGGGCAATCGAGGCCCAGCTCCTCGGTCGGGGCCGTTTCGCAAAAGAAATCGGGTCTTCGCCAAATTCTCAAAAAAACCTCACGCAAAGGCGCGAAGGCGCGAAGGCGCAAAGAAGTGGCTGCAAACCCGTCTCAACCGATTGGATTTCTTTCTTTGCGTCTTTGCGTGAGACTCTTTTTTCCCACAACAAATGGCACAGAGCCCTTTTTCTAAGGCAAAAACACGGTCTGTCGATCAGCGGAATCGAAACATATTATCGTCACCATCGTCTCGTCACTTTCGTTGACGAGTTGATGCACCATGCCTCGCGGAATCCGAATGACGCTGCCCGGCGAGACTGAAATCCAGTCGTCGCCGAGGCGGTGCTTGCCGTGACCTTGCTGGACGTAGAGAATCTCGTCGCAATTGGGGTGGTAATGCGTCGGGTTCGATTGGCGTGCGAACATCTGGCAGACGCCGACGGTCTGCGTCGTGCCCGGAAGCAGCTCAGCGTTGCACAGCCAGCGCAGCGTGCCCCAGTCGAATTCTTGCGTTGTCAATTCATCCGCAGTGCGCTGCAACATAGGCCAATTTCCTTCACTCATATAAAATAACGGTTCTCCGAGAGTAGTGGAAAATCGACCTCACGCAAAGACGCAAAGTAAAGGAAACAAAAAGGTTGAGACATATGAACCTGCCGCGACTCCCTCATTGCGACTTCGCGCCTTTGCGTGAGCTTCTTTCCCTATTCTGACAGAGAACCGAAATATCCAAGCGAACTGCTCTGGTTTGTCGTCTTACTTTCGATCATACTATCGCGAAACACCTAGTTCTGGCGAGGAAATATCATGCGACATCTGAAAAATATCGGCGGATTCGTCGGCCTGTTGGCCTGTTTGCTCCTCGTCTTCCGTGTGCTCGCGGGCACCGGAACGCCCGAGGAACAGCGAGGCAAACTGACCAAAGCCTACAACGACGGCAACTTCAAAGTCGCCTACGAAGGCCTGCGCCGGCTCGCACTCGATCCCAACGCCAACGTTCGGCTCGTTGGCCCCGATCTCGATCTCGCCATCAACGCTCTCAATCGGCTCGGGCGCGTCGAGGAAGTCGATGCGTTTCGCGAAGCCGTCATCAAGGTTCACGAAAAGAACTGGCGTCTCCTGGCCACTGCCGCCCGCACCTACGCCTATGGCGATCACTACGGCTTTCTGATCGCTGGCGAATTCAAACGCGGCGGACATCGTGGCGGCGGGCAGATCATGAATAGCCTGCAACGCGATCGCGCTCGCGCCTTGCAGCTCATGCAGCAGGCGATGGACAACTCCCAGGCCGAGCCGGACCGTCCCGCAGCGGCGACGCTGCACCTCGATTTCGCCAACATGATCCTCACCGGGGCCGGGTACGCCGACGCCTGGCGGTTGCAGTACCTCACCGATCTGAGCAAACTCCCCGACTACGAGGAAGGCTACTACTTCCATCGCAATCGCAATCACAACGGCGCTCCCGTGGACGACAAGGGCAGCCCCGTTCTGCACAAGACGCCCAAGAGCTACGCCGACGCCAAATCCGATGGCGAACGCTGGCGCTGGCTGCTCCTGCAGACAATCGAACTCGATGCGGGTCGAACCAACGAAGTCGATATGATCTTCGCCAACTTCATGCGTGGCCAACTCGGTGTGCAGACCATGGCCCACTACGGCTGGCGCTTCGGCGGAATCGACGACACCGACGATACCGACGAAAAGAAGACCGGCACGTTCGCCCTGCACACGCTCAAAGACAGCGAATCGATCGCCCGGCTCGCCATCGGCCTGAAGCGCTTCACCATTCCCGACGAATACAACTGGATCAAGATTTACAACCGCGTCGCCGATCGCGCTCGCACCGTGTGGGGCGAGCAGGCCCTTGGCAACCTCGCGCAGGAGTTTGAAGATCGCCGGATGTATCCCCGCGCCGCCGATATCTGGAAGCGGGCCATCAAAGAATACGGCGCCGGCCAAAACGCCTGGCGCCAGCAACGGCTCGACCAGATCGTCGGCAACTGGGGCCGATTTGACAACGTCCAGGTCCAGACTGCCGGCAAGGAATCGATCCTCGATTACCGCTTCCGCAACGGCACCAAAGTCGCCTTTGAAGCCCATGCCGTCAATATCCCCAAGCTGCTCGCCGATGTCAAAGCTTACCTCAAAACCAATCCAGGCAACCGCATCGATTGGAATCAGACCAACATCCAGAACCTCGGCCATCGGCTCGTCTATGACAATCAAACGCAATACGTCATGGGCAAAGTCGCCGACTGGAAGCTCGATCTAAAGCCAAAGCCGCAGCACGTCGATGAACGCGTCACCGTCAAGACGCCGAAGCTGCAGCCTGGCGCCTATCTCGTCACCGGTCAAATCGCCGGCGGTAACACCGCGCGAATCCTGCTGTGGGTCAACGACACGGTCATCGTCAAGAAGATGCTCGACAACCAGTCGCTCTACTTCATCGCCGACGCCAGCACGGGCGAACCGCTGCCGAACGCCAATGTCGAATTCTTCGGCTGGCGCACCGAGCAAGTGAAACCGAACGTCAATCAGTTCAACGTTATCACGACGACGTTCACCGGTAAGGCCGACGCCGAGGGCAAACTCATCCTCGGCCAGGACAATCTGCCGCCGAACAACCAATGGCTCATCGTCGCCACGGCCAAGCCCGCAGACGAGCAACGCAAGCCTGCGGGGTTAATGCGCCACGCTTACCTCGGCTTCACCAACGTCTGGTACAACCGTCGGCACGATCCCGAGTACAACCAGGATCGCACCTTCGTCATCACCGACCGCCCGGTCTATCGTCCAGAAAATGTCGTCCAGTGGAAGATGTGGGTGCAACACTCCAAGTACGATCAGCCCGATGTCTCGTCGTTCGCGGGCCGCAATTTCACAGTCCGCCTGCACGATCCCAAAGGCGAGAAGATTTTCGAGCAGAACTACACCGCTGACGAGTTCGGCGGCATCTCCGGCGAGTATCCCCTACCCCGTTCCGCCACGCTTGGCGTTTACGGCATCCAAATCAAGGATGCCGGCCCGCTCGGCGCCCAGCGCGGCGGCAGCAGCTTCCGCGTCGAAGAATACAAGAAGCCCGAATTCGAAGTGAAGGTCATCGCCCCGACCGAACCGATCAAGCTCGGCGATAAGATCACCGCCAACATCGACACACGCTACTACTTCGGCGCTCCCGTCACCAACGCCATCGTCAAATACAAAGTCACTCGCGTCAGCCACTCCAGCCGATGGTTCCCGACCGCCCGCTGGGATTGGATGTACGGCAACGGCTACTGGTGGTTTGCGAACGACTACGAATGGTACCCTGGCTTTGAAGAATGGGGCTGCCGACGCCCGATACCAAGCTGGTGGGGGGGGCGTAACTTTGAACAACCCGAAATCGTCTCCGAAAGCGAAATGCCCGTCGGGCCCGATGGTAAAATCGAAGTTCTGATCGACACGGCAACCGCCAAGGCGCTCCACGGCAACCAGGACCACAAGTACACGATCACTGCGGAAGTGACCGATCAATCGCGCCGCACGATCGTCGGCCAGGGCAACGTGCTCGTCTCGCGCAAAGCCTTCAAAGTCTACACCTGGCTCGACAAGGGCCATTATCGCACCG
This sequence comes from Singulisphaera sp. GP187, assembly GCA_945861245.1. Lineage (GTDB taxonomy): Bacteria > Planctomycetota > Planctomycetia > Gemmatales > Gemmataceae > SIAQ01. The sequence goes on along the minus strand of CAMAUE010000004.1, from coordinate 21,383 downwards.
ATGACACCGTCAAGGCCACCTTCCGCGCCCAGACGCTCGACCAGAAAGCGGTCGAGGGCAAGGGCGAATTGACGCTGTTCCAGATCACCTACAACGACAAACAGGAGCCGGTCGAGAAGGCCGTCCAAACCTGGAAACTCGATACGAATGTCGAAGGCAGCGCGATTCAGCAGATCAAGGCCGCCAAGCCCGGGCAGTTCCGCCTGGCCTATAAGTTGACCGACGCCAAAAAGAACACCATCGAAGGCGGGCAGGTCTTCCTCGTGCGGGGCGATGGCTTTGACTCCACCGGCTTCCGCTTCAACGACATCGAACTCGTCGCCGACCGCAAGGAATACAACCCCGGCGACAAGGTCAAACTGAACATCAACGTCAACAAGAACAACGGCACGGTGCTGTTGTTCGCTCGCCCGACCAATGGCGTTTACCTCGCTCCAAAAATCATTCGGCTCAAGGGCAAGAGCATCGAAGAGGAAATCGAGGTCGTTCAGCGTGACATGCCGAACTTCTTCCTCGAAGCGATGACCATCGCCGATGGCCGAGTGCATACGGAAACGCGCGAACTGATCGTGCCGCCCGAAAAGCGCGTTGTCAACGTTGAGGTCGTGCCGAATCAGCAAGAGTATAAGCCAGGCCAAAAGGCCATCGTCAACGTCAAACTGACGGACAACCAGGGCAAGCCGTTTGAAGGTTCCGCCGTTGTCAGCGTGTATGACAAGAGCGTCGAGTACATCTCCGGCGGCTCGAACGTGCCTGAGATCAAGGAATTCTTCTGGAAATGGCGCCGCCATCATCAACCCCAGACCGAATCGAGCCTGCTCTACTACTCGGGCGGCTTGATGAAGAAGAACGAGGTCGGCATGTCCAACCTCGGCGTCTTCGGCGCGACTGTGGTCGAAGAATTCGGTGCAAAAGACAAGGAGAAAAAGCAACTTGGCCTGCAAGACGGCTCGGAAAATCGCGCCATGCTGGGTGCCGCGGCACCCGGCGGAATGGGCGGCGGGCGCGGCGAGAACCAGTTGCGCCAGCAGAACGGCAACGCCTACCTCGCCCGACGTGAAAGCGATGCCAAGGGCGACGGCCAAACGGAACGAGAAGTCGCCGGCCAGCCCGGCATCGAACCGACTATCCGCAAGAACTTCGCCGACACCGCCTATTGGTCCGCGTCGATCAAGTCCGATAAGGCCGGCCTCGCCCAGGTCACCTTCGATACGCCCGATCAACTCACCGCCTGGAAGATCCGCGTCTGGACGCTCGGCCATGGCACAAAAGTCGGCCAGGGTGAAGCCGAGGTCGTCACCAAGAAGGACCTCATCGTCCGCATGCAGGCACCGCGCTTCTTCGTGCAGAAAGACGAAGTCGTGCTGTCCGCGAATGTACACAACTATCTCAAAACCGAAAAGAAAGTCCGCGTCTCTCTCGAGTTCGACGGCGGCACGCTCACCGCGCTCGATCCGATGGTCCGCGAGATCACCATCGCGTCCAAGGGCGAGCAGCGCGTCGATTGGCGCGTCAAAGTCATCAGCGAAGGCGAAGCGATCGTCCGCATGAAAGCCGTCACCGATGGCGATGCCGACGCCATGCAAATGCGCTTCCCTGTGTTCGTGCACGGCATGCTCAAGATGGAATCGTTCACCGGCGTCATTCGCCCTGACAAGAACCTCGGCACGGTCACGTTCAGCGTCCCCGCCGAGCGCCGCGTCAACGAAAGCGTGCTCGAAGTTCGCTACTCGCCGACCCTCGCCGGTGCCATGATCGATGCCATCCCGTATCTCGTTGACTATCCCTATGGATGCACCGAGCAAACGCTCAACCGCTTCCTGCCGACGGTCATCACCCAGCGTGTGCTGCAAAACATGAAGCTCGACCTGAAAGAGATCGAGAAACATGTCACGAACCTCAACAGCCAGGAGATCGGCGACGATCGCAAACGCCTGAAAGATTGGGGCCGAACCAATAAGCGAAATCCCGTATTCAACGAGGACGAAGTTCGCAAGATGGCCCAGGCGGGCGTGATCGCTCTCCAGAGCATGCAACTCGGCGACGGCGGCTGGGGCTGGTTCTCCGGTTTCGGCGAACGCTCCTATCCTCACACCACCGCAGTTGTCGTCCACGGTTTGCAGATCGCCAAGGCCAACGACGTCAACTTGCCGCAAAACATGCTCGAACGCGGCACCGAGTGGTTGAAGGGCTACCAGAACCAGCAAATCGTCATGCTGAACAACGCCGTCACGAAGACTCGGCCCTACAAGGAATATGCCGACAATATCGACGCCATGGTCTACATGACGCTCGTGGACGGCAAAGTCGATAACACCGAGATGCGCGACTTCCTTTATCGCGACCGCACGCATCTCGCCGTCTACGCCAAGGCGATGTTCGGCCTGGCTCTGCACAAGCAAGGCCAGAAAGACAAGCTGGCGATGATTATGGAGAACATCTCGCAGTACCTCGTCAGCGATGACGAGAACCAGACCGCGTATCTCCGCATGCCCGAAAGCAACCAGTGGTGGAACTGGCATGGCAACGAGATCGAAGCGAACGCCTACTACCTCAAGCTGCTCTCGCTCACCGGCGCGAAAGACGAGAAGGCCAGCCGACTCGTCAAGTACCTGCTCAACAACCGCCGACATGCGACCTACTGGAAGAGCACCCGCGATACCGCCATCTGCGTCGAGGCGTTCGCGGACTACATCAAGATGTCCGGCGAAGATCGGCCCGACATGACCGTCGAAGTTTGGCTGGACGGCAAGAAGCACAAGGAAGTCGCCATCAACAAGGACAACCTCTTCAGCTTCGACAACAAGCTCGTACTCGTCGGCGATAAAGTCACCACCGGCAAGCACACGCTCGAAATCAAGCGTCGCGGTTCCGGCCCGGTCTACTTCAACGCCTATGTCACGAACTTCACGCTCGAAGATTTCATCACCCGCGCCGGCCTGGAGGTGAAGGTCAACCGCAAGTATTACAAGCTGACCCGCGTGGATGAGAAGATCAAAGTGTCTGGCAGCAAAGGCCAGGCGCTCGGTCAAGCCGTCGAGAAATACACGCGGTCGGAGTTGGCGAACCTGGCGACGCTCAAGAGTGGCGACCTCGTCGAAGTGGAACTCGAAATCGACAGCAAGAACGATTACGAGTACCTGATCTTCGAGGACCCGAAAGCCGCCGGCTTCGAGCCAGTGAGTCTACGCAGCGGCTATGTGCCCAACTCGATGGGCGCCTACATGGAACTGCGTGATGAGAAGGTCGCGTTCTTCGTCCGCAACCTCGCCCGCGGCAAGCACTCGATCAGCTACCGCATGCGAGCCGAGATCCCCGGCCAATTCAGCGCCCTGCCGACGCGTGCATATGCCATGTACGCACCGGAACTGAAAGGCAACTCCGACGAGATCAAGCTCCGCGTCGTGGATCGGTAACGATTGTGTTACGAGGCGGAAGCGTAAGCGACGGATGAGGAAATCCGTCGCTTACGCTTCACCGGCGACTCCGGCGCATCAATTCGGCGGTGAGCATACGAAACGCCTTGTACTCCGCCAGCGCCGATGCGGTTGATCCTTCAAAATCGAGCGGCGTGATCGTCGTCGCGCCGAAGACGCCGAATTCTTCCGGCGTGATACTGGCGCAGAAGTGGATGCCGATCTTCTCAGCCTCCTCGGCAGATTGCGTAACCCAGTCATCGATTGTAAGAATTCGCGAGCCTCTGTTCGGCGGCATCACAACCGCCGGGAACGGACAGCGAACGCGCTCTTTCATCCACAAGAACCAATTGCGCTGGAGCCATGTTTCGAGGGATCTCTGTAATGGGACTTTCCCGCCCCGCCACGGCAAAGGAATAGCTACCGCTTTGATGTTTCGCATGCCTATAACCGCTACCGCAACAGGCGCACAACCGGCTTCGGAAAGCCCTATGCCGTAGCCCATCGCGCAGTAAATATTCTGCTCCGGCACCCACGGCGCAACATAGGTGACTACCACTGAACCTTTCTGCTTGGCGTAATCGTTCACGCCGCCGATGTTGAGCGCGATGGCCCGAATCCAATCGCCGACGGGTTGCATAGTCAGCGGATCGCGTTCACGCAGCGAGATCAGATCGTCCGCACAGGCGCCGACTTCGTAGAAACCAAACTTGGCCTGCTTCCAGCGTTTGATCTGCTCCTGAGCGGCAGGCGGAAAGCGGTCGCCATGTGCCGCCAGGAAAGCATCGATTGGGTGCCACGGATCGCCGGGCGCGCCGTGCCAGAAAAATTCCTCCGCCGCCCAATCATCAAGATTGGGAAAATCCGCGAGCAAACCTTGCTCAATGTTTCGCTCAAACCGTCGCATGCGATCGCTGCCGAGGCCTTTGGCAACCCACTGTGCGAACTCAAATTTCAGAGCATCCGGTCGGCTCACGGACGGATGGCACGCGCCTGGGAATGTCGCGGATAATTTCGTGTTCGCGGCCCGATCCAGCATTTTAAGCATGTCGTCCACTCGGTCGCCATCGCGATCTCGTTTGGATTGGCGTTTTTCGCGCCGCCGTTTCTTGTCTTCCCGACGCATATTGGAACTCATGCGCATGCTCCTTTAATAACTGCATGATAATGCGGATATCATATATGATAAGCACCACAGATGTCGTCGCGCAAACGAAATCGCGTCATCATTCGTCTTATCTGTGTACACCGTGCGAAATCCGTTACTCGAAAGGAGGCCCCACGTGCGTTGGTTCCTGCGTCTGCTCGCCGTCGCTGCCCTGACCGCGAGTTTCACCCTGTCCGCATCGGCCGGAGGCAAAAAACCCGCCTCGCCGCTCCCGATTGAGCCGACTTGCGGCGATCATGGGACAAGCGTCAAATTCGCCAAGGATCCCAAAGAAGCGGCGACGAAAGCCGCCAAAGAAGAGAAGCTCGTGCTGGTGATTCACATCTCCGGCTACTTTGAAGAACCCGACTATACCTGAAACAACGCCGAAGCGCTCCGTGTGAACGCATTGGCCAGTCCGAAAGTCGGCGAATTCGTCGAGAAATATTTCGTCGCCTCATTTCAGCGCGTCGGCACGTTCCGCATCGTCGGGAAGCAGAAACAAGGCGGCAACGTCGCTTGCTACTTCTGTGCACCTGATGGCCGCGTGTTGCACGCCGTCGCAGGCCCCGTAAATAGCGATCAGTTCCTGCGCGAGGCCCAGTGGACTGTCGAAACTGTAAAGAAGGCAGTCGCCGAGTCGAAAGGTGACGGCGGCAAATTCAAGATTTACATGCGCACCGCCCATGCCGACAAGCTCAAGCGCGAGCACGGTCTGGTTGTCGAGCCGATCACGTTCGATCCGCCCGAAAAGCAGGACCCCAACGATTCGCTGACGTACCGCGATCCAACGGGTCAGCCGCTCGCTCCGGTGCTGCGTCCCGCGCCGATCGACGGCCCGGACGTTACGTTCCGCGCTCAGCAAGAAAACGCCAAAAACGCCGCCGGCGCAAAAGCGGTGCAAGACCGCGCCGGCCGAGGCTGGGTGCTCGGCACGCAAGGCCGAGTGCACGTCCTGATGGCCGCCCATTCGATGTCGAAGATCGACCGCGTCTATGCCTCGATATTCGAGGGCATCCTCGGCGAACGCATCTCGACACTGCCCGTCGAAGTGGTCGACCCGTTCCCGTGGAACAATCGGCGGAAGTGACAATCCAAATGTATAGCCGCTCGCTAAAGGCGAGCGGCTATACAATCACAATATTTCGTTGTTAATTACCGGAACGACATTTTTTTCCTCCCGACACTCCGTTGATCATAAAATAACGGGATGACCAAGAAGCAATCCACCGACCCCGTGCCCGAATCCACACCGCCGACACCCGCCGGCGAGTACACCGTGCTCGCTCGCCGATATCGTCCGCAGGGGTTTGCGGACCTTGTCGGCCAAGAACCGGTCGCGCAAGCGCTCATTAACGCTCTGCAAAGTGGACGGGTTGCCCATGCCTACCTCTTCACCGGCGCTCGTGGTGTGGGTAAAACCAGCACCGCACGCATCCTTGCCAAGGCGATCAACTGCGTCAAAGGCCCGACGCCGACGCCCTGCGATGAATGCGAAATCTGCAAGGCCATCACCACCGGCGAAGACACCGACGTTATCGAAATCGACGGTGCCAGCAACAACGGCATCGACAACATTCGCGATCTGCGCTCAAACGTTCAGTTTCGCCCGAGCCGATCGCGCAACAAAATCTACATCATCGACGAAGTCCACATGCTCTCGACGCAGGCGTTCAACGGCCTGCTCAAGACGCTCGAAGAACCGCCGCCACACGTGAAGTTCATCTTCGCGACGACGGAAGTGCAGAAGATTCCGATTACGATCCTATCGCGCTGCCAGCGTTTCGATTTCGGCGGCATAAGCATTACGGGCATCATGGATCGACTGCGTGAAATCGTGGCATCCGAAGGCATGCAAGCCGACGACGAGGCTCTGGAAGCGATCGCCCGCCGAGCCGGTGGATCGATGCGCGATGGCCAATCGCTGCTCGATCAGCTGCTCGCCTTCAGCGGCGACCGCTTGACGGTGGATCGCGTGCATCAGATGCTTGGCACGGCTCATGAGGATCGCGTCACTGCCATCGCGGAAGCGGTACTGACGAAGAACGCGAAGCTAGCGCTGGAGATTGTCAACGACATCGTCAACGCCGGCCAACAGCTGGGCGAATTGCTCGATCAGCTGATTGAATACTGGCGCGATTTGATGGTGGTCAACGCGGCGGGTTTGCCGGGTCAGAGTGTGAGCGTCTCGAGTGCGCGGCGGGATGTGTTACAGCGCCATGCGACGAGCGTGAGCCTCGACACGATTTTGGCGGGGATGGACATTTTCGCCGCCGCCAAGACGCGCATGCGTGGCAGCAGTCATGTGCGAGCGCTTTTCGAGATGGCGTTGGTGCGCATGTCGATGTTGGCCGACCTCGTGCCGATCGCTCAGATCGCCCAACTCTTGGCGAAGGAAGGCGGGATGATCGCCGCGCCGACCAAGGCGTCGGTTCCATCTGGCGGAATGGCGCGGGCGTCGGCACCGGTCACGCCGGAAAAAAAAAACGTGACGACGGATAGCTCAAGCTCGTCCACGGGTGCTACCGTTGAACTGAACGAGCAGACTTTTGATGGCATATGGAAGCAAACTGTTACTCATCTTAGCTTTGCGGAACAATCCGAACTTCGACGCGCGAATGTAGCAATTTCTGGGCCAAATGCACTGGCTTTTCGCGTGCCCCGACGGTATAATACTCCCGGCAACCTGTTTATCGACTCCAACCGACTCGGCAAGATCGCCGATCGGCTGAGCGGTATGGTCGGTGCAGCCTGTTCACTCAAGGTCGAATGGACGGACGATGGCACCGATGCCAACACCCCGGCACGCTCCTCTTCCGCGACCGCCATGGGCCAGCAACGCCAGGCGCGGGCCGAGATGATGAAGCTGCCGATGGTGAAGCGAACCGCCGACGTGCTCGGTGCCCAGGTCATCGTGTTCGACGAAGGTTTCGGCACGCCGGTGCAGACAGAGCCGGGGGAAATTCCAGAAACGACAACCGAAGAATAGCGGCCGCTTAATGTGTCGATGGTATGCATTTTGCGAGCGCTGAACGAAAACCATGTATACCTTTGACGGGTGAGTTTGCCGCTTTTCCGAGCCGTGACCGTAAGGGAGCGGCCGACAGGATGCCGGGAGGTTTATGTCGGCCGTTCCCTTACGGTCGCGGCTCGGAAATGTTTAATTCGGCTCGTAAAAGCGACAAATTCTACCGTGCGAAGTATAGCGGAGCCTGCGGAGCATTACACCATGTTCGAGAAACTCGGCCAGATCGCCAGCCTGATGAAGAACCTCCCCAAGATGCAGGAGGAAATGGGCAAACTCCAGGGCAGAATCACCCAGATCGTTACCGAGGGCGACGCCGGCGGCGGCATGGTCAAGGCCAAAGTCAATGGCCACATGGAGCTCATCTCGTGCGTCATCAGCGACGAAGGGATGAAGGACAAAGAGTTGCTCGAGGATTTGGTCCGCGCCGCTGTTACGCAGGCGATCCAGAAGGCCAAGCAAGCCGTCGCTGAGGAAACGTCCAAGATGGCCGGCGGCCTGGGCATCGGCCTCCCCGCGGGATTCCAGCTGCCGGGGTGACGGATCCCCTCTATAGCCCGCCATTCATGACGGGTTCGGCGCCATTCCGAGCCGCGACCGTCAGGGAGCGGCCGACCACGAGCGCACGGCATCTTGTCGGCCGCTCCCTGACGGTCGCGGCTCGGAAAAGATTCGATTCGTCCCTTAACACTACAATTCCATCTGTGCGAAGTATAGCTATCGAGAAACGAGATTCGACGTGCAACCCACCGGCAGCTCCATTGCGAGGCTCATGGAAGAACTCGGCAAGTTGCCGGGCATCGGTCCAAAGTCCGCCGAGCGCATTACCCACTACTTGCTCAACACCGACGTCAAGAACGTCCTCGCGCTCGCCGACGCCTTGCGCGATGTCGCGCAGAATGTGCGCCGCTGTCGGCAATGCTGCAACCTGACCGAGGGCGAGCTGTGCGACATCTGCTCCGATCCCAGGCGTGACCCGAACATCATCTGTGTCGTTGAACAGGCACGCGATGTCGCCTCGCTGGAACGCGCGTCGGCCTATCGCGGACTCTACCATGTTCTGCATGGCCGACTCGCACCGCTCGATGGCGTCGGCCCGGACAAGCTGACGATCGACGCACTGCTCCAGCGAGTCAATCAGCACAGCGTCAAGGAAATCATCATGGCCACCAACCCAACGCTCGAAGGCGACGGCACCGCGCTGTACGTCTCGAACTTGCTTGCGGGGACAGGCGCGAACATCACCCGCCTTGCTCGCGGATTACCGTCGGGTTCCGGCCTCGAATTCGCCAACGCCCAGATGCTCGCCGACGCCCTCGAAGGCCGCCGAGCGTTTTGAATTTCCGCTTGCGGCTTAGCGCTCGCGCGGCACCTGTCGAGCGCTAAGCCGCAAGCGGAAAACAGGAGATCCCATGCAGCTGAACCTCGGCACACAGATGCGCGCGGAACTCTCGCAGATCATCTCGCCACGGATGATCCAATCGATGGAGATCCTTACGCTGCCGATGATGGCGCTGCAGGAACGCATCGAGCTTGAACTCCAGGAAAACGCCGTGCTCGAAGTGCGCGAGCCAGGCCAAACCGAAGAAGGCTACCCGGAAACGCCCGAACTCGGCGAGGGCGTCGACGCGGATAGGCCAGCTGAGCCAGAGTCCTCGCCCGATGCACCGGAGCAGGAACTCGTCATCGACGCCAAGAGCGGCGAAGAAGACTTTGAACGCATGGATGCCCTCAACGAAGACTGGTCCGACTACTTCGACGAAGAATCTCGGCCGTCGACCAACAAAGTCTCCGAGGAAATGGACAAAAAGCACGACGCCATGGCCAACATGGCGGAGCGCGAGCAGTCGCTGCAAGATTACCTCAACGAACAGATTCCTTATCTCGATGCGTCTGAAATCAACATCGACCTGCTGCAGTTCACGATCTCGCATCTCGACGAGCGTGGCTACTTGGTCACGCCGCTCGAGGATATTCGCGCCGCCTATGGCCAAGACGTGACGATCGAGCAGATCGAGGAAACGCTCGATGATCTTCAGCGCCTCGATCCGCCCGGCGTCGGAGCACGCGATTACAAGGAGTGCTTGTACCTGCAGGTTGCGCTCAACACGCCGCACCGCGATATCGTCAAGGCGCTGATCCTCAATCACCTTGAAGACATTCAGCACAATCGCATGCCCTTGATCCAAAAGAAGACCGGCTACGATCTGCGGACGATTCAAGAGGCGATCGAAATTCTCAAGCGTTTCAATCCGAAACCCGGCGCCAAGTTCGCGACCAAGAATGTGCAATACATCACGCCGGACATCATCCTCGACAAGAACGACCAGAACGATTTCGACATCCGCCTGACCGACGACTGGATGCCGAACATCTACATCAACCGCAAGCATTTTGAGATGCTCAAGGACAAGAACCTCGACGCCAAATCACGCGAATGGTTGCAGCGTAAAATTCAGTCGGCGAAATGGCTGATCGACGCCATCGAGCAACGCCGAGCGACGCTGACCAAGGTGACCAAGGCGATCATCGATCATCAACGCGCGTTTCTGGAGCGCGGGCCGGATTTCATCGAACCGCTGAAAATGCAACAAATCGCTGAAACCGTCGGCGTGCACGTGACCACGATAAGCCGAGCCGTCGATGATAAATGGATCCAGACGCCGCGCGGGGTCTTTCCGCTCAAGCGCTTCTTCGGCGGCGGGACGCAGACGGCGAGTGGCGAAGATGTGGCGTGGGAAACGATCAAGCAGAGGCTGCTCGACATCATCGGTGCCGAGGACAAGTCGAACCCGCTTTCCGATGAGGATTTGGTAACGAAACTCTCCGAAGTCGGCTACCCCGTCGCACGTCGAACCGTGACGAAATATCGCAAAGCGCTCGGCATCCATTCCTCAAGACAGCGCAAAGTTTGGGGCTGATGGTTGGCCCGGTTTTGTTTAGCCGCTCGCTTTCGGCGAGCGCGACCTGCATATTGTGCGGTACCCGATCGCGCTCGCCAAAGTCGAGCGGCTAAACGCAGAAACTTAGGTCGTCTTTTTCTTCTTGCCGCCGACGATCACTTCGGTGACTTCGCCTTCTTTGTTTGTTTCGATCGTGACGGTCAGACCTTTTTTCCCGATCTTGGCGAACGCTTCGTCCTTCACGCCGTCCTTGATTTCTTCTTTTTGCTTCTTGACCATCTTGCAGAATTTGCAGCCCTTGGCAAAGTTGTACGCTTTGGCGTCTTTGCCTTCTTCAGCAACCGTAATGCTCTTCTCATCGACCTTCGAGGCCTTGCCTTTGATCGTTTCGGCGGCCACGAACGTGAAGCACAGAACCATCATCACCAACGCGAACAGACCTTGACGCAACATGGAGCTACTCCTGTTAGAGGGGACCGTCATTATGCAAATCCCGATGGCCATCATCGGGGAATGACTTCACTTCGTTTTCTTTTTCACCGTTGACTGAAACAACCTCAACTCGCGAATCGTTTCGTTCTTGGCGTCGGTCACAATCCAGGACTCGAAGGATTCTTTTTCTAAATGCTTGAAGATCGGGTTGCTGACGCCGCCTTCAAATTCAGCGCCTGCCTCGAAGGTTTTTGTTTTGGAATTGTACTTGGCTACGAATACTCGGCATTTCTCAGCTATGGGTACGGAGAATTCCTTCTTCTTTTTGCCTGTACCTCGAGTGAACGTGACTTTGCCGTCGGCGACTTTAACGAGCGTACCCGAATACTCGTCAGCGCGCGCAGCGCACAGGCCAAGAGCGAAGAAACTGAGGCTCGTCGAAATGCGGCTCAACATCGCTTGCATCGCTCCGAAGGCTATGAGCCTGGAATATAAACCCAAAAGCAACCGATTGGTTCCGCTTTTTTCTTTATATACTTCGCACGGTAGAAATTGTCGCTTTTCCGAATTGATCAAAACATTTCCGAGCCGCGACCGTAAGGGAGCGGCCGACTTGAACCGTACGGCATCCTGTCGGCCGCTCCCTTACCGTCGCGGCTCGGAAATGCGTCAAACTCACCCGTGAAAGGTATATGTAAGCGACAGGCAAAAAAGTTCCGCTACGTGCCACGAAGTGCATGCAACAGTTGATGCACGAATCCCGCGTTGTCGCACTGGAGGTAATGCATCGCGCCTCCCATTCGCGAGTAGCTTTTGCAAAAGCGTAGGTAGTACGCTGGGTTCGCTTTCGGCGGTTCTCCTTGCGACCAATCCCAGCCGCCACCGTCTTGCAGATCGACAACATAGATCGCATGGCCCTGCACAATCGGGCGGCCCTCGCTTCGGCGGATGTTGTTGACGCAGCTCAGACTCTTCTCGAACACCTGCGGGCCCATGATCGCTGAGCCGACCGACAGCACGACGCCGTCGTCCAACCCTTCGACCGCGCCGCCGAACAGTTTGAAGTCCAGCTCCGCGGCTCTGCCGATGGCGGCGCCGTTGAAGATCGGATGATTCGCGATGATGTCATAGCCGATGCCCGGATGCACGGTAAGCGCGACGCCCTGCTGCCAGGCCTGAGCCAGGATCGACGCATGCTTCCAGTTATGCGCGATTGAAAAACGCCCGCCAGGCCAACGCTGATTGCGCATCGTACCCAACAAATCCGCGCGGGCAGCTGTCAACGGATGGGTCGGCTCGCGCGCGATCTCTGCGCTCAACTCGGCTTCGCTTGGCAACGTCGTGCCGTCCTCGACGATGTAGCGACCGAGCGCCGCGCCGTAACCTAGCCCGTCCAGTGCGCCGGCCAACAGCGCGCCGTGGATATTGACGGCGGTCTCATCCCACGTGCCAAAAGTGCCAGTCGCGACATTGCGCTCGACGCTCTCCGTCGAGGCGCCAAACCAGGCGTATTCCCAATCGTGGATCGTGCCGGCGCCATTGGTCGCAAGATGCGTTAGCCAGCCCGCCCGCATCATCTCGCCCAGGATGCTTGCTGCTCCGTTGCGCAACAGATGCGCGCCATAGATGAGCATGACCGATTTGCCACGGCGACGTGCTTCGCGGATCCGGTCGGCACATTCGCGAATGATTACGAGGTTCCGATCGCCGCAGTCGGCCGGCGAACGCGCGGGATCGATCAGAATATCCTCGGCACGCGTCAGACTCTCACGCTGAGCAAGCGGGAAGACCTTCAACTTGCTGAAATCGAGCGGCGTCGTTGGCATGGTGCTCCTTCAACTTCTGGGATTTCCGCTTGTTGCTCACGGGCGACTCGCTTCGCGCCGATCTTCGGCCAGGGCGATGGCGTCCTGTTCCAGGCGCTTCATCTGAAATCGCTGGGTAAGCTCAAGTGTGACGACGTTGACCGCCCGCGCTTCCGCCCGCTCGCCGATCGACAAGAGAAACTGCGTATATCCCAGGCGAGTAAGCGCACGCTCGAACGGCAAGCCGCCGCGGTCGTATGCGTCGAGCAATGCCCGGTAAGCAGGGCCAAGTGTGGCGTCGCCGTGAATGCGCAAATAATCGAGCCGCATCCGCTCGCGCGCCAGCTGACTCCAGCGATGCTCATCCGCGAACGGCGGGCGGTAGAGCAGGCTTTGCAAATCGAGCGCTTCAAGTCGGCCTATACGCAGGAAACACTCGAACACATGCACCCATTCATAGACATCGGTCGGCACGACCATCTGGGCGACATGCAGTGCTTCGTCGTCGTGACTTCCAAGCAGACTCAACGCATGGGCGCGATACGCCTGCCAAAGCGTCTGCCAGGGATGCGCCGCTTGCGGGTGATCGACGAACGGCTGCAACTCGCCGAGCGCTATCAACGCATCGCCTCGCAACGCAGCATCGGCGGGACGATAGACGGCAACGGCATCCGCGAATTGGCCAAGCAGTTCCAGACAGATCGCCAGACTGCGGAATCGTCCGAAGCCTGGCCAAAGCGGCGGTTGACGCCAATCGTTGGCGGGGAAAAAACGCAGCAGCAGATCGCGCTCAAATGCCGGGGCGAGGAAGCGATGCTTCGGATTGTCCAGCGCGACAAACGTGCTATCCGCTTCGTTCCACAATCCTGCGTCGGCGTAGGCGTGGAACAGCTCGACCTCTTCGCGGGCTTCCTCGAGGCTCGCTGGCGCTCGGCGATCGGGCCGGCCGCGCAGGAATCCCGCCCGGCTTCGCGCCGCATGCCCTTCGACGCCGAGCCGATGCTCGAATCCTCGCCGCACCAGCGGGTGCGCATCGAGCACGATGCTGTCGGCCCGCCCGCCTTCCGACCGCCCCAACGGCACGCGCTCGAGCAAACGCAGATCGACCAGCGTTTGCGCCTGCTCCTTCAACCAAACTTCGGATCGCTCCTGGAACGCTTGATAGGACCGGCCCCACGTATCATGAAGAAGGTGGCGCACCGACACACTGCGAAGATATTCGTATAAGCGATTCTCCGTAGCCGGCTGGCGGAACGACGTGGCCAGGGCGACGATGTCTTGCAGTTCGACCGCCATCGCGCTTTGCAACGCCTGCAAAACACGGGTGACTCGCAGTTCTTCGTCGCTGGCACCGTCGATGTTCGTCGCGGGCAGCAAGCGATGCCGCGCCGCGTCGCCGTGGTGATACCGCGCCAGGAAGGTGCCGAGCAGCTCGACGGCCTTGGCGTGCAACCCGCAGGCGTTCGCCGCTTCGATCAGCACGTCGCTTGGCCCGACCACGCCAAGGCTGCCAAGCAGGCCGATTGCGCTCGGTACATCCAGCGTGCTCAGCGACAACGTTCGCGCGAAACGGCGATGCTCAAGTGTTGGCATCGCAAATCGGCTCGTCAGCACGACGACGCCCGGAATCGGCGACGAGGCCAGCTCTTCCAGCAGCCGAGCCAACTCGGGATGCACGAAGCGCCCAAACCAAGCCCCTTGATCGTGCTGCACGACTTCCGTGCCATCGAGTACCAGCGCCCAGCGTTCCTTCCGCAATGTTTGCAAAAGCCGATCGACGCAGAAGCTGGCGGAGACATCGGGCGGTTTATCGAGTCCGTCGGCATAGGCGAGGATTTCGCGCAGGCACAGGTCGCTGTCTTTGCCTCGATAGAAACTCCAGAGGAAGACGCCGTCGCACGAGATCGATGGAGCCGGTGAAAGGAGGCGCTGCAACCAGTGCTGCACGATCGCGGTTTTACCCTGCCCACCCGGCCCGATCATCGCGGCGATGCTCGGCTCGTCGCCGGCGAGAGCGCGGTCCAGGAGCGCAAGTTCCGCCTCGCGTCCGAAGAAGCGGAACGGCTCCGAGGTGCAGTGGTGAATCGCAGGTGTTCGTTGGCCGGTCATCGTTGGGTTATCGTATCGGCCAAAAGCGATTCGACCTGCCCACTCACGAGCGAAGTGAACCTTGCTTCGACCAAGAGTGTCCCTACAAACCCCAGAGCCGGAAGCGTGAGCGACGGTGTATTTCAACCGTCGCTCACGCTTCCGGCTCCTTAGATTTGTGCAACAGAACACGATTGTCGAATGCGATACGACACCGCCCGGCTTTCCCGCTTCGCAAATCCAGCCGCATCGCGTATATTACCATTCACCTGTTTCCAAGTTTGAACCCCAGGAATTGCTGCGCTCGTCCTGGGGCTTGACGGAGTTTGTTGGTGCTGGCACTCATCATGATTCTGATCGTCGCCACCATCGGCATCACTGCGGTGCTCTGGGCGGGCACGTATTATTTTCAGGGTTACATCTATACCGAACCCTCAGCCGGGATCGCCTGGCAGGCCCCGCTTGCCGGCGTGTTGCTTTCGTTCGGTTTCTCGATTTGGTGTTTCTCGATCGCCTTCTCCGCGAACGCCAGCACGACGAATTTGCCGATCAATACCCTCCACCGCTTCAGCCCTGTTGTGGAAAAGTTTGATCGTCCCATTAAGAATATCTGGGCGGTCAAGCGAAAGAAAGCCGGTGAATTTCAGGACGGCGAGCGTTTCGCCTACGTCAGCCAATACGATGATCGTGGCCGGTTTTACTACGAGGAACGGAACCTTGCGAAACGGCGTTGGCAGCCGCAGGACATCCTCGCCATCGAGACCGATAACGTCGACGGCACGAAAATGCGGTTCGATCTCGTTCGCGGCGATCCCAGCGGTTACCGCACGTTTGTCAGCAAGGACGGCTGGTCGATGATCGAATTCGACGTAGGCCCGACGGGCATCCCGCGAAGATTCCATCTCGGACTGCTGATCCTGAACCTCGTATTCAATTTCTGCCATCTGCTCGGCTGGTTCATCGGCCTGTGGTTGATCCTGCGATTCCAGCCGATGCACGCCCTCGGCCTTTCGGTGGTCCTTTGGGCAATTATGACGCTGACGATGTTGCCCATGATGCTCGGTTACGCCGGGCAGGTCGCGGAGAGCCGCCGTGTGCGAACCGTGATGCAACCGATCCCGCTCTGTTTTCCGCTTGCGGCTTAGCGCTCGCGTAGGATATTCCGAACGCTACGCTGCAAGCGAAAAAAATGAAACTTCCTCGGAGATTTCCGATGACCTGGACTCGCGCTGCTGGATTGTTCGTTGTGCTGGTACTCGTGAGCTTGACCGCGATGCCACGAGCGGAGCAACCCGCGCCGATGCCGCCTGTACCTGACACGGAAATCATTCACGCCTTCCCCAGCGTAGACGCCATGAAAACCGCCTGGAAGGTGCGCTATGCCACATCCTCCGGCTATGGATTGACCATACAGGATGCCTGGTTCAAACGCAGCCCGCAAGAGCCGTGGATGCAAGTGCTGGGCGATGCCCGGCTGGCGGAGATGTTCGTGCCGTATCATTCGGGCAGCCCGCGTTTCTGGGATGTGTCGTACAACTTCTCGCTCATCACGTTGAACAAGGAAGCTGCGGGGCCGAACGGGCAACTGCTCGGCAAGACGCCGACCGTCGCCAAGGAAGTCCTCGACCGCGGCATCATGTGGATCGACACGGCGACTGGCGTGCAACGCGGGCAGGTCATGAAACTCTGGGGCTGCCTCGACGCTGCCAATTACCGCTATGTCATCGAGTACGGCTTTCAGGATGACGGCGTGATTACCTTCCGCGTCGGCTCGACCGGGCGCAACTATTCCACGCGTGAGTTCGAGGGCCACATGCATAACGGCCTTTGGCGCGTCGATGTCAATCTCGATGGCTCGAAAAACTCCGTCTGGGCCATGGACCATATCGAAACCAAAGCCGAGCCAGGCAAGACCAAGACCATCGCCCGGCCATTCAACAAGGGCGTCGAAGGCTTTGAGGATTTTCACGCCGACAAGTTTACGATGGTCAACGTGACGGCGGAGAAGCGAAAGAACATCCGCAAGATGCCGGTGTCGTACGACGTTGTGACGGCACGCATGGGCAACGCCCGCCACTTCGGCGAAAAGGAAGAATGCACACACCACGACTTCTGGGTGACGGTGAATCGCAAGGACCAACTCTACTATCCGAAGGTAAACGAGTATGTGCGCAAAGGCGAGAAGATCATGAACGCCGATGTCGTGCTCTGGCTCAGCACCGCCTGCCATCACGAACCGCGCTCGGAAGATGGCCGTTTCGTGAAAGACGACTTCCGCGGTTCCACACCCATCGCCTGGTCCGGCTTCGAGCTGCGCCCACGCAACCTCTTCGACGGCACGCCACATTATCCGTATTGAGCGAATCCAACCTCACGGCGGATCGTAGCCACCCTTGGTCCATGGCCCGCACCGGCAGATGCGCCAGACGCCCTTGGCGCATCCCTTGCATGGCCCGTGCTTCTCCACGGCTGCAATGAAGTATTCGCTGCAACTCGGATAATATCGGCACACCTTCGGAAGCATCGGCCCGAGCAGGATTTGATAGAACCGCACAGGCAGAATCAGCAGCCAGCCGGCCAGCGAACGCAACCATTGCATGATGCCGATCCCCGTGTCATTTCCCGTACAAACCCACGATGCTCGCCGCCTGCTCGCGTTCGGACAGGAAGCCGGCGACCTCCTCGATCTCCTTGACGTACGCTTCGTTCTGGCGCCGTTCGCTTTCGATGTCGCTCACGACGTCGGCCAAGACCTGATGATACGGCCGCTCGAGTTCGTTGCGCAAACGCTGCTCCAGGTGCTCTTGCAACTGCGCGCGGATCGTCGACCAGCGCATTGGCAGGCACATCGCGATCGCGACATGCAAGCTGATGAGCACCAGGCCGACGGCGGCGAATGGGGCTCCGAACCAAATCATGTCAATAGAAGGTTGCATAAAAAATCGCCACAACACCACGCCAACCCCGATCAATAGCGTCAAGCTCGGCAGCCAGTCGGCCAGCACGATGATGAGTTTCTGAAGCCAACGCCGCGCGCCGGTCGGATGCGACCAAGCACGTTCAACGGTGCTGATGACGTCGATCATCGCCTGGGCGTAGCGAGCCTTCCAATCCAACCGCGATGCCGATTCAGTGGAGTCTTGCAATAGGCCAAGTGGGATGCCGAGCGTGTCGGCTTCGATCAGCAGGCGATTGGTCAGCGCCTTCAAGCGTGAGGAGAGATGCTGCTCCGCCGCCGCCGCGCTGCATGCTTCCGTGAAGCGGGCGAGACTCCATTCCTGCGGCGTCTGTATACCGGACATGCCGCGGCCCATGAACGGAATCTGGTCGCGCAGTGTGCTGCCGGTGTAGCGCAGCTTGTTGACGCCGAGAAGGTACAAGCCCATCAAGCCGCTGAATTGCTTTTGGCGTTCGTTCGAGAAATGATGTTCGATCTCGCGCTGAAACGGATCGAGCGTGTTGAGCAACACGGTCGTCGCACCATTGGCTTCGTCGCCCAGTTGACGCGACCAGGCGCTGCGCACGCGCTCGGCGGCTGCGGTCAGGTCGGGCGGGCAGATGTCGCGCATCGTGTCGTCGAGCTGTTTGAGCAACTGCCCCACGCCGCGTGCCTTGATTGCTTCGATCTCGACGCGCGTCAGGCCGAGTTCCAGCCAGCGCATCAGCTCGGCGAACTGCTCGCCTTCGACGGGCGGGGCGTCGCCGTTGCCGCTGTAAGGTTGATCGATCCAGTGTTGGGCACAGGTCCGAAACACCAGCGGATTCTGAAATCCTTCGGAGTTGAGGTCACGAATCAAATCGTCGTCAGGCCGAATGCCCGTCGCGCCGGCGTGCTGGCAGCGGTCCCATTTGTTGAGCACGAACGCGAACGCCCGCCGTTTGCGCTGTTCGAGGAACAACTCCCAGCCGAGCTTGTCGTGATATTTCTCCTGCGAACCGACATAGAGCACGATGTCCGCCACGGGCAGCAGACGCAACAATTTGTCGCGGTTGGAGAGGTCGTTGCTGTCGAGGTCGGGCGTGTCAACGATGATCTTTTGCTCAAGTTCGGCGCGGTCATGTGCCGCCAAGCGACAGAACTGGAGAGCGGGATCGAGCCGAGTCGTTTGCACCGAGCTGTGGTAATAGACGACCGGATCGCGCGTCGTGGGCCGAGCGAACGACGCTTGCGCGATGGCGCCACCGGCGAGCGCGTTGAGCAGCGTCGACTTGCCGACGCCTGTCCCGCCCATGAGCATGACAGTGAGCAGTGGTTGATCGAGTTGCAGCGCGTCGGCCTGGCGCAAAAGATCGTCGGCGATGCCTTCCAGGGCCGCCCGCTGCAGCGTCGTCAGCGGATAGCGCCGCTTCGCGCCGAGCCACGCGCGCAACCGCCGTTCCAACTCCTTCAAGGCGGGAGCCAAGGTTCGCAGCAAGGGTTTGCTATTAAGTTCGAGACTCATTCACGCTCCTGGCTGAGATTGCAGATTTCAAATTGCAAATTGAAAATGCCGAACTTGGCTCTCCAATTTGCAATTTGAAATCTGCAATTTGAAATCATCTGTCGGTGACCAACAATTTAGCGAACCGCGTGGATTGCGCAGTGACTATTTTGGTTTTCGTCTCGAACACGCACAATGCCGCGACGCTGTCGAGGCTTTCGATCAGCTTGAGGCCACGGTCCAGGCCCATGACGCAGACGGCGGTGTCGAGTGCGTCGGACATCATCGCATTCGGCGCGATCACGGTGACGCTGCGGCGACCGATCTGCCCGATGCCGGTCTTCGGGTCGATGATGTGCGAATAGCGATTACCACCGATTTCCGCAACCTGCTCCGCATCGCCCGCAGTTGACACGCCCGCATTCGTCACCAGCAGATAGTGCGTCGGGTCGGCCCCCGGGTTCTTCAGCGGTGCGATGCCGATCCTCCAACCCTTCGCGTTCGGCGGCGCGTCGCCCACCGCGATGTCGCCGCCCAGCGCCACCAAGGCTCGCGGGAATCCATGCTTGCGCAATACCGCGAGCGCTGCGTCGGCAGCGTAACCCTTGCCGATTGCGCCGAGATCGAGCAGCATGCCCATCACCAACAGTTGCGCGGTTCGACGTTGCGAATCGAGCTTGATATTGCGAAAATCGACGAGCGCCAACGCCTGCTTGATCTCGGCTTCGCTCGGCATTTCGCGCGTCCGTTTCGCACGGCGCCAGAGTCGCACCACCGGCGAGATCGTGATGTCGAGCGCCCCCTCGGTGACCTTAACGAACGCCAGCGACTTCTCGAGCACATCGTACAAATCGGCGCTGATCGGCACCGGCTCGCCGCCGGCTTTGGCGCAGAGTCGCATCAGTTCGCTATTAGGATTATAGTCGCTCATGACGAGGTTTAGCTCAGCAATCCGGGCAAACGCCTTCGCCGCCGCCTTCCTCGCCGATGATTCATCCGGCGCATACAGCACGATGCGAGCTGTCGTGCCCATGTGCGGCTCGGTGAACGTGTAGCGTTCGAGGGCCGGCGATTGCGCCACGCCGAGGAGTGGGATCAATAAACTGAAGGGTAGGTATCGGATGATCGGCATTGTTCGGCGATCCCTGAATTCGTTTAACGTTCGCGCGGCGTGCAGTGAGCGCTAAGCCGCAAGCGGGAATCACATCGGTTGGAGTTTACCATACATGAACCGCATCGCACAGGCCGTATTCTTGTTGCCGTTTTCGCTGCTCCTGCTGCCTGCGAACGCGCCGTCGCAACCGACGATGCACAAAGCGTACACCGAGAAGCTTAGCGACAAAGTGTCATTCGACATGCTGCCGATCCCCGCCGGCACGTTCACGATGGGCAGCCCCGCCGACGAGAAAGGCCGCGACACCAATGAAGGCCCGCAGCATCCCGTGACCGTCAAGCCGTTCTGGATGGCGAAACTCGAAACCGCGTGGGACCAGTACGACATCTACTGGGAGAACCGCCCGAAAGGCCCGCCGCAACGACCCGATGTCAGCAAAAAGCCCGTGCTATCCGACGCCATCACCAGCCCCACACCGCCTTACGAGGATCCAACTTTCGGCTACGGCCGCCAGGGCTTCCCGGTCATCGCCGTCACGCATCATGCCGCCATGGAGTATTGTGCGTGGTTGTCGAAAAAGACCGGCAAACTCTATCGCCTGCCCACCGAAGCCGAGTGGGAATGGGCTTGCCGCTCCAGCACGAAGACCGCGTACTCCTTTGACCCGGCCAAGATCGGCGACTTCACGTGGTACGACAAAAACGCCGAGTCGATGCCGCACCCCGTCGGCAAGAAACAGCCGAACCCGTGGGGTTTACACGACATGCACGGCAACGTCGCGGAGTGGTGCCTGGATTCCTATCAGAAGGACTTCTACGCCACCTTGCCGATCGACAAGGCCACGCTCCTGCCCGTCCGCCTGCCGCAGGCGACCCGCTACCCCGACAGCGTCCGCGGCGGCTCGTGGTTGGACGGAGCGGACAAGTGCCGCAGCGCGACCCGGCGAGGTTCGGACAAGACCTGGCTAAGGCGCGATCCGCAAAGGCCGCAAAGCATCTGGTGGATGACCGAAGCCGACTGGGTCGGTTTCCG